>NZ_JBTWMV010000032.1:0-78983 GCF_054850255.1 Streptomyces sp. 7R007
GCCGGGTTAATCGGTACGGGGGTTTTCTGCGTTTACAGTGGCTGCTTACAGTGACCCCATGCGCTATGACCTCGTCATCTTCGACAACGACGGCGTGCTCGTCGACAGTGAGCCCATTTCCAACCGGCTCCTGGCCGCCTACCTGACCGAGCTGGGGCACCCGACGTCGTACGAGGACTCCATACGGGACTACATGGGGTCGGCCATGCACCGGGTTCACGATCTGGTCCTGGAGCGGACGGGGCAGGCGCTGCCCGAGGATTTCGACGACGTGTTCCACGCGCGCGTCTTCGCCGCCTTCGAGCGGGAGTTGAAGCCCGTGGCCGGTGTGGTCGGCGTGCTGGAGAAGCTCGCGGCCGACGGGGTGCCGTACTGCGTGGCCTCGTCCGGGAGTCATGCGCGGATCCGGGTGGGGCATCGGACGACCGGGCTGGACCGGTGGTTCGGGGAGGAGCGGATCTTCAGCTCGGAGGACGTCGGCCGGGGCAAGCCGGCGCCCGATCTGTTCCTGTACGCCGCCGAGCGGATGGGGGTCGCACCGCAGCGGTGTGTGGTCGTCGAGGACAGCCCGCTGGGCGTGCAGGCGGCCGTGGCGGCCGGGATGGACGTGTACGGGTTCACCGCGATGACGCCGGCCGACAAGCTCGCCCAGGCTGATCAACTCTTCGATGACATGTGTGAGTTGGCAGGGCTGCTGGGCTGACAAATGTCATGCCGGGTCCCGGACGATCGTTTCTACTGCCGTGGGGGTGCCCTCCGCGAAGGTAGAGGGCATGACGACGAAGACGAGCGACACCAACCAGACGAGCAAGCAGAACACCTTCGGGCCGCTGATCGTGGACGTGGCGGTGCCCGTCGGGTCGTACTACCTGTTCAAGGACGCCTTCGGGACCAGCACCTTCGCCGCGCTGGCCGTCAGCAGCCTGGTGCCGGCCGTGCGGACCGTGTGGAGCGCGGCCAGGGACCGGAAGACGAACCGGCTCGCGGCCCTCATCCTCGTGGTCAACGTGGTGTCGTTGGCGCTGAGCTTCGTCTCGGGTGACCCGCGGCTGATGCTGGCGAAGGACAGCGGGGTCAGCAGCGTGATCGGGATCGCCGTCCTGGTGTCGGTGGTGAGGGGCCGGCCGATGATGACGGAGGCGGTCAAGCCCTTCCTGACGCGGGGGGACGCGGCGAGGGAGGCGGCCTGGGAGCGGCTCGCGGCCGGCTCGGGCGCGTTCCGGCGGCTGGAGCGGGTCTTCTCCGCGGTGTGGGGCGTGGCCCTGCTCGCCGAGTGCGCGGTGCGGCTCGTCGGGGCGTACACCGTGCCCGTCGACACCATGGTCTGGCTCGGATCGGTCCTCCTGGCCGGGGCGATGACGTCGGCCTTCCTCGTCAGTCGCAGGGCAGCCGCCGAGCCCATGGCGCGGATGCTCACCGCCGAGGTGGACGCGGCCGCCCGCACGGCCCCGGCCGAGGTCGCCGTCGCCGCCTGAAGGGCCGGCGAGGCCGCCTGAAGGCGCCGTAAGTAAAGCTGAAGGAAATTCATCTTTGGCCGGATCTACCCACAGGTAGCCGGGGGCCCTACGCTCGCCGCCATGACAGAAGTCTTGCGGCGCGGTAGGGCCTCCTTGGCGTTCAGCTTCTTCGCGCAGGGCGCCACCTTCGCTCTCCTGGTGACCCGCATCCCGGCCATCCAGGACCGGTACGGCGTCTCCGACGCGCTGCTGCCCGCCTTCCTCGCCGCCGTCCCCGTGCTGGCCGGCGTGGGAAGCGTGACGACCGAGCAGTTGGTGAAGCGGGTCCGGCCCAGCGTGCTGCTGCGATGGCTGCAACCGGTGGTGCTGCTGGCGCTGCTCGGGGTCGGGGCGGGCGGGCGGATGGCCGAGCTGGGGGTCGCGCTGGCGGCGTTCGGGCTGGCCGTCGGCGGGCTGGACGCCTCGATGAACATGCTCGGGGTGAGCCTGCAGCGGTCGTACGGGCGCAGCATCATGCTCAGTTTCCACGCCGCGTTCAGTCTCGGCGGGATCGTGGGGGCCTCGCTGGCGTGGGTGGGCGCGCACTGGCATCTGGCGTTGTGGGTGTCGTACCTGCCGGTCGTCGCGGTGCTGCTGCCGGCCGTGCTGGTCGGGAGCCGGTGGTACGTCGACGGGGACGGGCCCTCGGGTGAGGCGGACGTGTCGAGCGAGGGCGGGAGTGTCGTCTTCAAACTGCTGCTGCCGCTGTGCCTGGTGATGACCTTCGCCTACATCGGCGACTCGACGGTCTCCAACTGGAGCGCCAAGTACCTGAAGGACGTGCTGGGCAGCTCGGAGCAGCTGTCGACCGTGCCGTACAACGTGTACATGGTGACCACGCTGGTGGGGCGGTCGCTGGGGGACTTCGGGGTGCGGCGGTTCGGGGCCGTGCGGGTGGTGCGGATGGGCGCGGTGGTGGCGGCGGGCGGGTTCGCCGTGGTGGCCGCGGCGCCGGGGGCCTGGGTGGGGATGCTCGGGTTCACGCTGCTGGGCCTGGGGCTGTGCGTGCTGGTGCCGCAGACGTTCGCGGCGGCCGGGCGGCTGTTCCCGGGGGCGTCGGACGCGGCGATCGCGCGGCTCAACATCTTCAACTACGTCGGCTTCCTGGTGGGGTCCCCGCTGGTGGGGGCGTTGGGGGACGCGTGGAGCTATCGCGGGGCGATGCTGGTGCCGATGGTGTTGGTGCTGGTGACCCTGGTGTACGCCCGCTCGTTCGCGCCCGAACCGGACCGATACGGTGGCGGGCATGAGCGGCCGCGCACAGCTGATGTGGGACGAGGCAGTAACGGGCTATGACTTCGGGCCGGACCATCCGATGGATCCGGTCCGGCTGGCCCTGACCAGGCGACTCGTCGAAGCCTTCGGGCTGGACAAGGACGTCCGGGTGGTGGCGGCGAAGCCCGCCGGGGAGTCGACGCTGCGGCTCGTCCACCGGGAGGACTACATCGAGGCCGTGAAGGCGGCCTCGGCGGATCCGGGGGCGGCCGACGGGTCGTACGGGATCGGGACGCTGGACGATCCCGCGTTCGCCGGGATGCACGAGGTGTCGGCGATGATCGCGGGGCAGTCGGTGGGGGCCGCGGAGGCCGTGTGGCGGGGGGACGCGCTGCACGCCGTGAACTTCACGGGCGGGCTGCACCACGCGATGCCGGGGGGCGCGTCCGGGTTCTGCATCTACAACGACGCCTCGCTGGCGATCGCGCGGCTGCTGGAGCTCGGCGCCGAACGGATCGCGTACGTCGATGTGGACGTGCACCACGGGGACGGCGTGCAGGCGGCCTTCTGGGAGGACCCGCGGGTGCTGACGATCTCCCTGCACGAGCATCCGCGGACGCTGTTTCCGCAGACCGGGTGGCCGGAGGAGACGGGGGCCCAGGCGGCGGAGGGGTCGGCCGTCAATCTGGCGTTGCCGGCCGGGACCGGGGACGCGGGGTGGCTGCGGGCGTTCCACGCGGTCGTACCGGAGCTCGTCGCCGACTTCCGGCCGCAGGTGCTGGTGACGCAGCACGGGGCCGACACGCACTTCGAGGATCCGCTGGCGCATCTGGCGGTGTCGCTGGACGCGCAGCGGGCGGTGCAGGTGGCGTGCCATGAGCTGGCGCACGCGTACGCCGACGGGCGATGGGTCGCGCTGGGCGGGGGCGGGTACGCCGTGGTGGACGTCGTGCCGCGGTCGTGGACGCATCTGGTGGGGATCGCGGCGGGGCGGCCGGTGGAGCCGGAGGCGATGATCCCCGAGGAGTGGCGGCAGGAAGTGTTCGCGCGGACGCGGCAGTTGGGGCCGGCGCGGATGACGGACGGGCGCTGGCCGGTGTCCTACGCCGAGTGGGAGGCGGGGTACGACCCCGCGGACCGGCTGGACCAGGCGGTGCTGGCCACGCGGCGGGCGGTGTTCCCGTTGCGCGGGTTGCTGGCGTAGGGAGGTGCCGCCGCCGGACGGCACCTCCCCGGTGGGCGGGTCAGCCGCAGTGGCCCGAGTCCCCGGCCGACGCGGTGCCGATCTCGCCGGTCCAGGCGACGCAGTAGCCGCGGGCGCTGACGTAGACGGGGCCGGCGTAGCTCGTGTAGTTGCCCGAGTCGCGGGCCGCCGGCCGGCCGCTGTCGAGGGCGGCGAGGCTGACCGCCATGTGGATGCGGGCGCCGGAGGTGTTGCGGACGGTCACGGCGCAGTTCTTGCCGGTCGACTCGTTCCAGGTCAGGTAGACCGTGCCGGAGCTGCCGACCGGGGTGGAGTCGATGACCGTGTAGCCGGTGCCGCAGGCGCCGTTGTAGGCGGAGGCGGTGGCCGCCGAGGCCGGGACGGTCGCGGCGACGGTGCCGCCGAGGGCGGCGATGGTGAGCGCCGTGGCCGTGAGGGCCGTACGACGGGACAGCAGCTTCTTCATGGTGTTCCCCCAGTTCTGGACGTTCTCAACGGGTGCGGGACGGTTGGTCGTTGCCGTCCACGCTTGGTGAGACAGGGGAGCCTGTGCGTTGGTTGTGGGCTTCTTTGTCACCGTTCTGTCACCGGCGTCCGTTACGCCGACCGTGCGGTGTTCCGCTGTTCCCGCCCCGCCCCGGTCCTGCGTCGGCCACCATCGCTGACGTGCTGACCACCGGAGCAATGCGCGCCCATCTCCTGGCCGCCCGGCTCGCCGGGACCGTCGCCACCTCGCGTGAGGAGAGCCTGCGCAGCTACCGCCTCTTCGCGGCCCGCGACCCCCGCGTGACGATCGGGCTCGATCCCGAATGGACGTGGGAGCAGCGCGATGTGATCGAGTTGATGGCCGACAAGTGCGGTGTTTCGGCCGATCCGCATCACGTCTCCGGCCATGATGTGATCGATCCGGGGCTGACTCTGACCGCTCTGGACGCCTTCGCCGACCGCCTCGCGGCCGTCGCCGAGCGCGGCGGGCCGGTGCTGCTCGGCACCGGCCACCCCCACCGGCTGCTCGGCTTCTACGCCGCGCTTGCGGACGCCCTGTCGGCGGCGGGATGTGCCGTCCTCACCCCGGCGCAGGGTCACTGTGTCGACATAACGACCCGGTTCGGCCTACGCACGTACAACCTTGACTACGTACAAGGAGTCGCGCTCGTGCGGGAACCCGGCGGGCCCCGCCCCGGTTGTGAGACCGGCGCGCACTCGCACTCACCGCTGCCGGTTCGCACCGCCCTGGCCGCCGCGGCCGAGGCCGGCGGACCCATGCCGGAGCTGGTGATCGGGGACCACGGATGGGTCTGCGGGGCAGGTCAGCTGGGGTTTGAGGCCATTGGTCTTGCCGATACGGATGACCCTGCGCTCTTTGTGGGGGAGGCGGAGGGGGTCGTGTCCGTCGTCGTTCCACTTGATGACGCTGTGCGGTCTGATTACTACCGGCCGCTTACCCGCTACGTACTCAATCGAGCGTGTCTGTCACAGTAGGCCGCCGATGGGTGCACCTCTTCCCCACTCGCATCACCCGCCCCTACATTGGGGAGTGAGCACGCAACGACGAAGAGTCACCGGAAGGGGAAGCCGGTGGCCGTCGAGTGCGGAAGGTTCAGGTGTGTCATGGCTGCAGCTGGCGAGAGGCCTCTGAACGAGGTTCAGTTCCTTACCGTGGCGGAAGTCGCCTCGGTGATGCGAGTGTCGAAGATGACCGTGTACCGGCTGGTGCACAGCGGTCATCTGCCCGCGATCCGGGTCGGGCGCTCGTTCCGCGTCCCGGAGCAAGCGGTACACGAGTACCTGCGTGAGAGCTACGTGGGGGTGGAAACCGCCTGACGACGGTGGTCCGGGGGGATCCTCAGGGCACTTCTGGATCTCCCCCGACCCCTCGATTACGACCTCGGCGCTCGGGCGGGTAGGCTAGCCCCTCGTAGGTCGTGTGGGCCCATGGCGCCCAAACACCGAGTGATGAGAAGTGAGCGAGGGTAGTCGTGGGCTCTGTTATCAAGAAGCGGCGCAAGCGGATGGCCAAGAAGAAGCACCGCAAGCTGCTCAAGCGCACGCGCGTTCAGCGTCGCAACAAGAAGTAGGCGACGCCGTAGAGCGTGTCTCGTGTGGCCCCCCACCGCAGCAGGTGGGGGGCCACACGCATATGCGCCTGTCCCGCGCGGGGTTCCTACGCACGGGATTCACATGGCTTGGTCTGTTCATACGACTGTGGATGCCGTCACTTCATGCATTGGGCGGTCATCACAGCGCAACAACAACCCGCTAAGTTGGCCGCACACGGGGAACGCGGCAGCATACGAGGGCTGGAAGGAAGGCGCTGATCTTGGGCAAGGTCGTGCTCGTCACCGGAGTGGCCCGCAAACTGGGGGGCCGGTTCGTACGACGGGTCCAGCGTGACCCGCAGGTGGACCGTGTCATCGCCGTGGACGCGGTGCCACCCGAGCACCATCTGGGCGGTGCCGACTTCATCCAGGCCGACATCCGGCAGCCCACCATCGCGCGGGTGCTGGCCGAGACGAGCGCCGACACGGTCGTCCACCTGGACGTGACCGGAACCCCGCTGGGCAGCGGCGGCCGGGCCACGCTGAAGGAGACCAACGTCATCGGCACCATGCAGCTGCTCGGCGCCTGCCAGAAGTCGCCGACGGTGAAGCGGCTGGTGGTGAAGTCCAGTACGAACGTCTACGGTTCCGCCTCCCGCGATCCCGCCGTGTTCACCGAGACGACTCCGCCCAAGTCGCTGCCCTCCGGCGGCTTCGCCAAGGACACGGTCGAGGTCGAGGGCTATGTACGGGGCTTCGCCCGTCGCCGGCCGGACGTCGCCGTGTGCGTGCTGCGGTTCGCCAACATCCTCGGCCCGACGGCCGACACGCCGCTCGCCTCGTACTTCTCGCTGCCGGTCCTGCCGACGGTGTTCGGCTACGACCCGAGGCTGCAGTTCGTGCACGAGGACGACGTGATCGAGGTGCTCAGGATCGCCTCGCACGAACCGGAGCGGGGCACGCTCAACAGCGGCACCTTCAACATCGCCGGCGATGGTGTCCTGCTGCTGTCCCAGTGCTCACGGCGGCTCGGGCGGCCCACCGTGCCCCTGCTGCTGCCTGCCGTCACGTGGGCGGGCTCGCTGGTGCGTACGCTGGGTATGACGGACTTCTCGCCGGAACAGATCCGGCTGCTGACCCACGGCCGAGTGGTGGCGACGGACCAGATGCGCGAGACACTCGGCTTCCGGCCGAAGTACACGACGGCGGAGACGTTCGCGGACTTCGCCAAGACGCACGGTCCCGGACTCCTGCCCCCCGAGGCCCTCGCGGGGGCCGTCGACCGGATCGCCGCACTGCCCGCCCTGGGCGGTGGCCACCCCCCGACGCAGAGCGCCAACTGAGGAGCGCATCAACGATGGCGGATGCCAAGGTCATTCCGTTCGACGACGACCGGTCCCGCGGGAGCGCCGTACAGCGGCCGCCGCGGCGCCGGGGCGCGGGGAGCCGACGCAAGACCGCGGAACCCGCGCTGGTACGTGAGGTCCAACCCCTGCCGGGCCGGGCCTTCGCGCAGGATGATGTTCCCGTGACGCGTGAGGAACAGCCGGCCGACAAGCCGCAGGACGAGGGCGGCCTGGAACGCCGGATCGCGAGCGGCCTGTCCTTCCTGCGCCGCCGCCTCACCGGGGACTACGAGGTCGACGACTTCGGGTACGACGAGGAGCTGACCGACCAGGTCCTGATGTCCCTGCTGCGCCCGCTGTACGAGAAGTACTTCCGGGTGGACGTGAAGGGCGTCGAGAACATCCCGTCCGAGGGCGGCGCGCTGATCGTCGCCAACCACTCGGGCACCCTCCCGATGGACGGCCTGATGATGCAGGTCGCCGTCCACGACAACCACCCGGCGGGCCGCCACCTCCGGCTCCTCGCGGCGGACCTGGTCTTCGTCCTGCCCGTGGTCAACGAGCTGGCCCGCAAGCTGGGCCACACGCTGGCCTGCGCGGAGGACGCCGAACGCCTGCTGGGTCAGGGCGAGCTGGTCGGGGTGATGCCGGAGGGCTTCAAGGGCATCGGCAAGCCCTTCAGCGAGCGCTACAAGCTCCAGCGCTTCGGCCGCGGCGGCTTCGTCTCCACGGCGCTGCGCAAGGGCGCCCCGATCATCCCGTGCTCGATCGTCGGCGCGGAGGAGATCTACCCGATGATCGGCAACGCCAAGACCCTCGCCCGCCTCCTGGGCTTCCCGTACTTCCCGCTGACGCCGACGTTCCCGTGGCTCGGCCCGCTCGGCGCGATCCCCCTGCCCACCAAGTGGACGATCCAGTTCGGCGAGCCGATCCCCACGGACGGCTATCCGCCGGAGGCGGCGGAGGACCCGATGCTGATGTTCAACCTGACCGACCAGGTCAGGGAGCAGATCCAGCACACGCTGTACAAGCTGCTGGTGCAACGCCGGTCGGTGTTCTTCTAGAACCTTCCTCCCACGACAACGGGGTGCCCCCCTCACGGAGGGCACCCCATATGCACGGCACGGTCCTAGTTGGCGTCCTGGCTGTCGATCCCCAGGCCGGGCAGCAGTCCCGGCAGCAGCGGCGGGATCGTCACGTCCGGGTCGGACGTGGGCGACTTGCTGGCGGACGGCGAGGCGCTGCCGCTGTCCTTCGGCGGGTCGAGGAGCCCGCCGGTGCTGCCGCCGAGCAGGCCGTCGCCGGTGCCGGAGGTGGCCGACTTGCTGGGGCTGCCCGAGTGCCCGCCGCCGGCGGAGCCGCTGCCGGTGCTGGGCGCCGAGGAACGGCCGGAGCCGGTCGACCCCGTGGACGTCGTACCCGAACC
Organism: Streptomyces sp. 7R007; assembly: GCF_054850255.1. NCBI lineage: Bacteria > Bacillati > Actinomycetota > Actinomycetes > Kitasatosporales > Streptomycetaceae > Streptomyces > Streptomyces sp. 7R007. Next base: position 8,727 of record NZ_JBTWMV010000032.1, read on the forward strand.
CGGCAGGCTCCCGCTCCCGTCGCCCGGGGCCGCCGGCTGCGGGAGCAGGGACTCCAGCGGAGCGACCTCTTCGTCTATGGCGTCGAACACCGACGAGACCTGCTCACTCACGTCGCCCAGCTGCACGGGCAGCTTGTCGCGCAGCGCGCCCCAGGCCTCGCGGTGGGAACGCGAGAAGGCGGACAGGGCCTGGATCGGGCCCAGCGAGTCCGGATCGCGCTCGTAGGCCTCGTGCAGCAGCCGGTGACCTTCGCTCGCGTCGTGCTGCATCCCGTACAGGGCACGGCGGATCTCGCCGACGGACTCGTGGTCGAGGTGCCCACCGCGGCCGCGGTCCATGAGCCGGCGCGCCTCGTTGAGCCGGGTGGAGGCCAGGTCCAGGTATGCCTGCCCCTGCTCGCCCACCCCGTCCGTCAGGTAGGTGAGCTTGAAGTCCTCGATGCCGCGTTTGAGGCCGTAGAGCGAGTCGCCCGGCAGCGCGTCCGAGCTGGCGGCGGCGACTCCGCCGAAGGCACCGGCGGCGACCCCGACACTGAGCCCGCCGGCGGCGAGGCCCTTGGTCAGCCGTGAGCGCGGCCGGAGTTTGCCCAGCGGGCTCGCCCGGTGTGTGCCCCGGGCCCGGTGGGACCGCTGCTCCGGTACCGAAGCGTCCGCCTCGCCACCAGCGCCCTCCAGCAGCATGGCCTCGAAGGCGGCCACCAGCTGGGCCCGCTGGACGACCTTGACCTCCGGGTCGAGCTCCGGCCTGGGCAGCGCGGCGAGACCGGCGGCGAGGGCCAACAGCTCGCCCTCCTCGGCCCGTTCCGCGAGGGGGGCTTCGGACTGCTCGGCCGCCGTGTCCCGGTCGGACTCCTCCAGGGCCTGGGCGAAGGCGTTCGCCCGCCGGTGCGCCGATACGTTCGCGATCACTGGCGGCACCTCCTCTCGTCATGACGGTCGACTCCCCAGGGGGTCCTGAGGGTTGCACGCCCCGGACACGTCCACACGATCGAGCGATCGGAGTCGGCCAGGGAGTGACCACAGGGAGCCTGCATCCCGCACAACGAGCGGCGCGGCACTTGGGTTACGGACGGCGGATGATCGGATCGGGAAGTCAACGGACTTTCACTGAACGTGAGTTGGGCGTAGCCGAGTGTGCTCAGCGGGCGTCGTCGGGCAGCAGCCGGGCGAGCGTGCGCACGGCCCGGTACTGGAGGGTCTTGATGGCGCCCTCGTTCTTCCCCATGACCCGGGCGGTCTCGGCGACGGACAGCCCCTGCAGAAAACGGAGCGTCACGCACTCCTGCTGCTGCGGATTGAGCCGGCGCACGGCATCCAGCAGCGCCGCGTTGGACAACGACTCCAGCACGGAGTCCTCGGGAGACCGCTCGACCTCGTTGGCGTCCAGCATCTCCCCGGTGGTCACCTCGAGCCGGAACCGGCTCGACTTGAAGTGGTCGGCCACCAGGTTCCGCGCGATGGTCACCAGCCACGCGCCGAAGTCCCGGCCCTGCCAGGTGAAGGTGCCGATCCGCCGCAGCGCGCGCAGAAAGGTCTCGCTGGTCAGGTCCTCGGCGGTGGCCTTGCCGCCCACGCGGTAGTAGATGTACCGGTACACGGTGTCGCTGTACTGGTCGTAGAGCCGCCCGAACGCGTCGGCCTCACCGGCCTGGGCGCGCTCCACGAGATCCATCATCCGGGCGCTGTCGCTGTCCGCGGCGGGCCGCCGGGCCGTCGCGGCACCGGCCGAACGCCCCCGTCTGCCGACGGCGGCGCTGCCGTCGGCGAGCGCGTAGCACGGACCGACGGGGGCGGTGGCTACGGCGAGGGCGGGGACGGCGTACGCGGTGGGGACGAAGCCGCGCAACAGGTCGCGGACCGTTGCGCGCAGCGTAGCCAGGCCCGAGGCGTCAACCCCGACGTGTGGGTACACGGGACTCCCAGAGGCAGAGCTTCCATCACGAGCAGTGCGGGACCGTTCACCCGTCGTAGCGACGGAGGGGTACCGGATTGCGTCTGAGGAGAATAACGCTTCGTACAGGCGCTGCTACACCCAGTTGCTCAAATCATCGATTACGTCGCTTCTGTAACCGAATGACGCCGCTTCAAGTACCGCAGAGTGACCGTTTGTTGATCGATCGAGATCGCGTTTCGGTCACCATCGGGGCGTGTTGTGGCAGTGTGCAGCCAAGCCCCCAAGTGCGGCCCACATGTGACTGGCCGCGCCCCTGGAGGGTGCAGCCGCCGTCGGCGAGAAGGGGACGGGGTAGGGGGTGTCCGCCCGCAGCGGCCGGCGTCCATTGCCCCGCACATCTGAACCCACAGCCCCGCCGGACCGAGGACGGACACCCCCCACCCCGGCCCCAAACAAACCACAGGCGCTACGCGCACCCCCACCAGACCCGCACAGGCGCCGCAGGCACCGCGCACCCCCACCCACCCCGCACAGGCGCCGCAGGCATTCAGGCGGCTACCGGCGCCGACGGCTCAAGGCGATGGCCGCGGCCGTACCGCCGGCCACCGCCCCCACGCCCGCCGCGGCCGGGATGCCGACCTTCGCGGCCTTGCGCCCCGTCCGGTAGTCCCGCAGCCGCCAGTCCAGGCTCCGGGCGTGCTTGCGCAGCTTCGTGTCCGGGTTGATCGCGTAAGGGTGCCCCACCAGCGACAGCATCGGAATGTCGTTGTGGCTGTCGCTGTACGCGGCGCACCGCGACAGGTCCAGCCCCTCCGCCGCCGCCAGCGCCCGCACCGCCTCCGCCTTGGCCGGCCCGTGCAACGGCTCGCCCACCAGCTTGCCCGTGTACACGCCGTCGACCGACTCGGCCACCGTGCCCAGCGCCCCGGTCAGCCCCAGCCGCCGCGCGATCACCTGGGCGATCTCCACCGGCGCCGCCGTGACGAGCCACACCCGCTGCCCGGCGTCCAGGTGCGCCTGGGCCAGCGCCCGCGTCCCGGGCCAGATCCGCTCGGCCATGTACTCGTCGTAGATCTCCTCGCCGATCGACTGGAGCTCGGCGACGCGATGCCCCTTCACGATCGACAGCGCGGAGTCGCGCGCCTCCTGCATGTGCTCGGGGTCCTCGACCCCGGCCAGCCGGAACCACGCCTGCTGCCAGGCGAACCTGGCCAGGTCACGGGTCTCGAAGAACTTCCGCTTGTACAGGCCCCGACCGAAGTGGAACAGCGCGGCACCCTGCATCACCGTGTTGTCCAGGTCGAAGAACGCGGCTGCCTTGTCGTCACCGAGCACCGGGAACTCCGGTTCCTCCGCCGAGTCGGGGACCGACTTGCGCGCTGCCTCAGCCGAGGCCTCGCCTGCCAACACGCTCCGCGCCGTGGCGGAACGCCTACGGGGAGTGAGCCATCCGAGAGCGGCCATGTCGTGAGCATAGCCAGTCTGTTCGGAGCTTCCGGAGTCGAGAGGTTTGGAGGCTGTGAACTCTCCGCGACCGCACCGTTAAACGAGCGGGACAATGGCCGGTATGAGCCCACTCTTCCGACGCAAAGTCGCTCCTCGTGAGCGGTTCGTCACTCTCATCGGCAAGCCGGACTGTCACCTGTGCGAGGACGCGGAGCGGGTGATCGAGAAGGTGTGTGACGAACTGGACGTCCCCTGGGAGAAAAAGGACATCACCCAGGACCGTCAACTCCACGACGCCTACTGGGAGCAGATTCCGGTCGTCCTGATCGATGGCAGGCAGCACACGTTCTGGCGGGTGGACGAGGGGCGGCTGCGCGCGGAACTGACCGAGTAGTACAAGGCGGTGCGGAAGTCGCTTAGGATCGACGGTGTTGTGGTCTCGGGGGCGGGATTCGCGAGGAGAGTGTCGGTTTTGCCCCCTGGGATGCACCTGGGACGTATGTGCGTGACCCCGGTCACGTTGCCCGGGCAAATCGGACACCATCTTTGTGCACGCGTTCACAAAGACATAGCCTGCTATCGACGGGGCGGTCACGGGACGTATGACCGCCGGCAGTCCCGCTCTACCCGCAGGAGCACCGTGGCAACTGGCCGAACTCACCGACCGGCGACCCGTAGCCGAGGGATTCCCGAGGCCACCGTCGCCCGGCTTCCGCTGTACCTCCGCGCCCTGACCGCACTGTCGGAGCGCTCGGTACCCACGGTCTCCTCCGAGGAGCTCGCGGCCGCGGCGGGGGTCAACTCCGCCAAACTGCGCAAGGACTTCTCCTACCTGGGCTCCTACGGAACGCGCGGTGTCGGCTACGACGTCGAGTATCTCGTCTACCAGATCTCCCGCGAGCTCGGGCTGACCCAGGACTGGCCGGTCGTCATCGTCGGCATCGGCAACCTCGGCGCCGCCCTCGCCAACTACGGCGGCTTCGCCTCCCGCGGCTTCCGCGTCGCGGCCCTGATCGACGCCGATCCCGCCATGGCGGGCAAGCCGGTCGCCGGCATCCCCGTGCAGCACACCGACGACCTGGAGAAGATCATCCAGGACAACGGCGTGAGCATCGGCGTGATCGCCACTCCCGCCGGCGCCGCCCAGCAGGTCTGCGACCGGCTCGTGGCCGCCGGGGTCACCTCGATCCTGAACTTCGCGCCGACCGTGCTGTCCGTCCCGGACGGCGTCGACGTCCGCAAGGTCGACCTCTCCATCGAGCTGCAGATCCTCGCCTTCCACGAGCAGCGCAAGGCCGGCGAGGAGAGCGCCGCCGGCGACGGCGCCCTGCCCGCCGCCACCCGGGACGACTCCGCCGACCAGGGGCCCGACGGGGACGTACCCGCCGTGATGCCGGCATGAGTCTCCTCGTCGTCGGACTGAGCCACCGCAGCGCCCCGGTCAGCGTCCTGGAGCGCGCGGCGCTGACCGCGGACGCCCAGACCAAGCTGCTGCAGGACACGGTCGCCGCCGAGCCCGCCACCGAGGCCGCGGTGCTGGCGACCTGCAACCGCATCGAGCTGTACGCCGACGTGGACAAGTTCCACGCCGGTGTCGCCGAGCTGTCCACGCTGCTGGCCCAGCACAGCGGGGTCGGCCTGGACGAGCTCACTCCCTACCTTTACGTGCACTACGAGGACCGTGCCGTCCACCACCTGTTCTCGGTGGCCTGCGGCCTGGACTCGATGGTCGTCGGCGAGGGCCAGATCCTCGGCCAGATCAAGGACTCGCTGGCCAGGGCGCAGGACCTGCACACCGCGGGACGGCTGCTGAACGACCTGTTCCAGCAGGCGCTGCGGGTCGGCAAGCGCGCCCACTCCGAGACCGGCATCGACCGCGCCGGCCAGTCCCTGGTCACCTTCGGCCTGGAGCAGCTGGCGTCGGGCGGCGAGGTCACCGACTGGGCCCGCGGCAAGAAGGCCCTGGTCATCGGCGCCGGCTCGATGTCGTCCCTGGCCGCGGCGACGCTCGCGCGGGCCGGCATCGCCGAGGTCGTCGTCGCCAACCGCACCTTCGACCGCGCCGAGCGCCTGGCGCGGATCCTCACGGAGGCCGACGGCACGGACGTGAGGGCGCGCGCGGTGCCGATGGAGTCGGTCGCGGCCGAACTGACACGTGCCGACGTGGTGGTCTCCTGCACCGGCGCGACGGGCCTGGTGCTGTCGGCGCAGGCGGTCGCGGAGGCGGTGGCCGGGCGCACCGGTGCACCCGTCGCCGACACGGAGCCCGCTTCCGGCGAGACGCCGCCGGCCACGGCCGGCACGCCCGGGAGCCTGCCGGCCACCAGCCTCGGGGCCGAGGAGAACTGCCCGCTCGACCTCTCCGCCGTCCAGGCCACCGCCGGCTTCTCCGTGCTGGGCGAGGCGGCCGTGGCCGGGATGGCCGCCGCCGAGCTGGAGCAGCACGCGGCCTGGGTGGACAACGGCGGCACCCCGGCCGGTGCCCCGGGCCGCTCCCAGCGCGCCGCGGGCCCGGTGCCCGACCCGGCCGAGGACGCCGACGCCATCGCCGCGCTCGCCGCCCTCTCCGCCACCGTCGGCCGCATCCCCGAGCGCCGTAAGCCCGAACCGGTCGCCGAGGCCCCGCGGCCGGCGCCCGTCCTGTTCCTGCTCGACCTCGCGATGCCCCGCGACATCGACGCGGCCGCGCACCGGCTGGCCGGCGTGCGGCTGGTGGACATCGAGTCGCTCGCCGAGGCCTCGGCCGACGCGCCGATGGCGGCCGACGTCGACCAGGTCCGCCGGATCGTCGCCGACGAGGTCGCCGCCTTCGGGGCGGCGCTGCGGGCCGCGCACATCACACCCACCGTCGTCGCCCTGCGCGCGATGGCCGCCGACGTGGTCGCCGGCGAGATCGCCCGCCTGGAGGGCCGGCTGCCCGGCCTCGACGACAAACACCGCAGCGAGATCACACAGACCGTCAAGCGGGTCGTGGACAAGCTGCTGCACGCACCGACCGTCAGGGTCAAGCAGCTCGCGGCCGAGCCCGGCGGCGCCGGGTACGCGGACGCGCTGCGCACCCTGTTCGACCTCGACCAGGACACGGTGGACTCCGTCTCCCGGGCCGGGGACAGCACAGACAAGAAGGACCGACCGGCATGACTGAGAAGGCACTGAGACTGGGGACCAGGCGCAGCAAGCTCGCCATGGCCCAGTCCGGCCAGGTGGCGGAGGCCGTCGGCCGGGTGACCGGGCGCCCCGTGGAGCTGGTCGAGATCACCACCTACGGCGACACCTCCCGCGAGCACCTCGCGCAGATCGGCGGCACCGGAGTGTTCGTCACGGCGCTGCGGGACGCGCTGCTGCGGGGGGAGGTCGACTTCGCGGTTCATTCGCTCAAGGACCTGCCGACCACGCAGCCCGAGGAGCTGGTCCTGGCCGCCGTACCGGTGCGCGAGGACCCCAGGGACGTCATCGTCGCCCGGGACGCGCTGAAGTTCACCGACCTGCCGCGTGGGGCGCGCATCGGCACCGGCTCGCCGCGCCGCATGGCGCAGCTGAACGCGTACGCCCGCGCGCACGGACTAGATATCGAGACGGTTCCGATCCGCGGCAACGTAGACACCCGGATCGGGTTCGTGCGAGAGGGTGAGCTCGACGCGGTCGTGCTCGCCGCCGCCGGACTGAACCGGATCGGTCGCAGTGAGGACGTGACCGACTTCCTGTCGGTCGACACGGTTCTGCCGGCCCCCGGCCAGGGGGCACTGGCGATCGAGTGCGCCGCGGACCACGCGGACCTGATCGCCGCGCTCGGTGAGCTCGACGACCCGTTCACCCGGGCCGCCGTGACCGCCGAGAGGTCACTGCTCGCCGCCCTGGAGGCCGGCTGCAGCGCCCCCGTGGGCGCGCTGGCCGACCTTCTGGCCGACGGGCAGATTGTCAAGGAAATGCGCCTGCGCGGCGTCGTCGGCACCACCGACGGCACGCGCATGGTGCAGCTGTCCACCACCGGTCCCGTGCCCGAGACGCACGACCAGGCAACGGCGCTCGGTCGCGAACTCGCCACCGAGATGCTTGCCCAGGGCGCGGCCGGTCTGATGGGGGAGCGAGCACAGTGAGCCCCACCACCCTTCCCGCCGCCGGCCTTGAACACGGGCACGTCACCTTCCTGGGTGCCGGACCCGGGGATCCGGGACTGCTGACTCTGCGCGCCGTGGAGGCGCTGGCGCACGCGGACGTACTGGTCGCCGAGCACGACGTGCTCGACGTGGTGCGCAAGCACGCCAGGCAGGGCGTCGCCGAAGTGCCCACGGACCCGGATCCCTCGTCGGATCCGCTTCCGGGCACGGGCACGCCCCAGCTGGCGGTTGTTGACGGCACGTCAACAACCGCTGGGGTCCCCGCGGTACGGGATGCCGCACATCTTGTCATGGAGGCCGCACGGGGCGGCAGGCGGGTCGTGCGTGCGGTCACCGGGGACCCGGGACTTGATACGTACGCCGCCGCCGAAATGCTCGCCTGTGCCGCCGAGGGCGTGCCCTTCGAGGTCGTGCCGGGCATCGCCACGGCCGTCGGCGTGCCCGCGTACGCCGGTGTCCCGCTGCGGGACGCGCAGGGCGCGGACGTCCGGTTCGTGGACGCCCGTACCGCCTCGGACCGGTGCTGGACGGAGGTGGGCGCCTCGGACGGCACGGTGGTCGTGTCGACGACGCTGGACTCCGTGGCGGCGGCCGCGGGCGAGCTGGTGGCGGCCGGCCGCAAGCCGGACACGCCCCTGACGGTCACGATCGCTGGTACGACCACTCGTCAGCGCACGTGGACGGCGACGCTCGGGACCATCGCCCAGACGCTGAAGCAGGCCAAGGTGCTGCCCTCGCCCGAGGGCGGCCGGCCGGTGATAGCCGTGGTCGGCGAGCGATCCGCCGCCGCCCAGCGCGACCAGTTGTCGTGGTTCGAGAACAAGCCGCTGTTCGGCTGGAAGGTCCTCGTGCCGCGGACGAAGGAGCAGGCGGCGTCGCTCTCCGACCAGCTGCGGTCCTACGGGGCCGTGCCGCACGAGGTCCCGACGATCGCCGTCGAGCCGCCGCGCACGCCCCAGCAGATGGAGCGGGCCGTGAAGGGGCTCGTGACCGGCCGGTACGAGTGGATCGCGTTCACCTCGGTCAACGCGGTCCGCGCGGTGCGGGAGAAGTTCGAGGAGTACGGGCTCGACGCGCGGGCCTTCGCGGGGATCAAGGTCGCCGCGGTGGGGGAGCAGACGGCGAAGGCGCTGATCGCCTTCGGCGTCAAGCCGGACCTGGTGCCCAGCGGGGAGCAGTCCGCCGCCGGTCTGCTGGAGGACTGGCCGCCCTACGACCCCGTCTTCGACCCGATCGACCGGGTGTTCCTGCCGCGGGCCGACATCGCCACCGAGACGCTCGTCGCCGGGCTCATCGAGCTGGGCTGGGAGGTCGACGACGTCACGGCGTACCGCACCGTGCGGGCCTCGCCGCCGCCGGCGGAGACGCGGGAGGCGATCAAGGGGGGCGGCTTCGACGCCGTTCTGTTCACCTCGTCCTCGACCGTGCGCAACCTCGTGGGGATCGCCGGGAAGCCGCACAACGTGACGGTGATCGCGTGTATCGGCCCCGCCACCGCCAAGACGGCGGAGGAGCACGGGCTGCGGGTCGACGTCATGGCCCCGGAGCCGTCCGTGCACAAGCTGGCGGAGGCGCTGGCCGACTTCGGCATGAAGCGGCGGGCCGCGGCGGTGGCGTCCGGCGACCCGGTGACGCGGCCCAGCGAGCGGCGACCGGGGGCCCGGCGGCGCCGGTCGACCTGAGACGGGCGGGGGCGCGCGGCCCTGGCTGCCGCGCCCCGGCCGCCCTGAACGGGCCGTGCGCGAACGCCGGACGGGCCGGTCCCGCCGCCGACGGGCAGTCGGCAAAGGTGCTGTCGTGGCGGGCGTAGCGTAGAGGGCATGACGAAGTACGGATCCTTTCCCGGTACGCGTCCCCGGCGGCTGCGCACCACCCCCGCCATGCGCCGGATGGTCGCCGAGACGCGGCTGCACCCGGCGGACTTCATCCTCCCCGCGTTCGTGCGCGAGGGCGTCAGCGAGCCGGTGCCGATCGAGGCGATGCCCGGGGTCGTGCAGCACACCCGGGACAGCCTGAAGAAGGCGGCCGCGGAGGCCGTGGAGGCGGGGATCGCCGGGATCATGCTCTTCGGGGTGCCGGAGGAGTCGAAGAAGGACGCCGTCGGGACGCCGGGAACCGACCCGGACGGGATCCTCCAGGTCGCCCTGCGCGATGTGCGGGCCGAGGTCGGCGACGAACTGCTCGTCATGTCCGACCTGTGTCTCGACGAGACGACCGACCACGGGCACTGCGGTGTGCTCGACGCCGAAGGGCGCGTCGACAACGACGCCACGCTGGAGCGGTACGCCGAGATGGCCCAGGTGCAGGCCGACGCCGGCGCCCATGTCGTGGGCCCCAGCGGCATGATGGACGGGCAGATCGGGGTCGTCCGGGACGCCCTCGACCAGATCGGGCGGGAGGACGTGGCCATCCTCGCCTACACCGTCAAGTACGCCTCCGCCTTCTACGGGCCCTTCCGGGAGGCCGTCGGCTCCTCGCTGAAGGGCGACCGGAAGACGTACCAGCAGGACCCGGCCAACGCGCGCGAGTCGCTGCGGGAGCTCGCCCTCGACCTGGAGGAGGGCGCCGACATGGTGATGGTCAAGCCCGCCGGGCCCTACCTCGACATCCTCGCGCGCGTCGCCGACGCCGTGGACGTGCCGGTGGCCGCGTACCAGATCTCCGGCGAGTACTCGATGATCGAGGCCGCCGCGGAGAAGGGCTGGATCGACCGCGACCGGGCGATCCTGGAGGCGCTGACCGGCATCAAGCGGGCGGGCGCGCGCAACATCCTCACCTACTGGGCGACGGAGGTCGCGCGGAAGCTGCGGTAGCGGACGGCGCGTGCGGGCCCGCGGACGCGGACGTGGCGCGTTGCGTGCCCGCCGACGAGGAGGTGTGGGTGCCCGCCGACGAGGGGCCCTCGTCGCGCAGGCCCTCGCCGTCGTCGCACGCCGCCAGCAGCAGCGCGGCGAGGGCCGTCAGGGCGGCGGCGAGGACGCGGGTGCGGGCGGGGCGTGCGGGCATGGGGGCTCTCTCCGTGGGGGACCGGCGCGGGTGCTGTGACCCCAGCTTGGGCGGGGGCGCGGGCCGGCGGCCAGGTTCTTCGGCGGATTCGGGACGCCGTGGCGGTCCCACCCGCGCCGACCTGCGCGGACGTCGTCCCGGCGGGACCCTCCGCGGGACGCCCGGAACGGGATCAGACCGGCGGGCACCATCAAGTGCCGCCGGGAGTTAGGTTGTTGACGACGCCTCGACGACCGCCTCGACTTGCCAGGAGACGCGCATGCCCGGTGACGCCCTCAGCCTTGACCCCGCCGAGCTGAGAAGGAGGATCGACACCACCAAGGCGCACCCCGCCCGGGTCTACGACGTCTTCCTCGGCGGCAAGGACAACTACCCCGTCGACCGTGCCGCGGCCGCCGCCGCCCTCGCCGCCAACCCGCGCGGCTACCTCGACGTCCGCCACAACCGCGACTTCCTGCGCCGCGCGGTGATCCGGCTGGTCGAGCAGGACGGCATCCGCCAGTTCCTCGACATCGGCACCGGCCTGCCCACCGCGGAGAACGTCCACCAGATCGCCCAGCGGGTCATCCCCGACGCGCGCGTGGTGTACGTCGACAACGACCCCGTGGTGCTCGCCCACGCCCGCGCCCTGCTCACCTCGGGGCCCGAGGGCCGCACGGACTACATCGACGCCGACTTCAAGAACCCGGCGCAGATCCTCGAACAGGCCGCCAAGACCCTCGACCTGGACCAGCCGGTCGCGCTGTGCCTGGTCGCGATCCTGCACTTCGTCGAGGACGAGGAGGCGTACCCGATCGTGCGCGAGCTGGTCGAGGCGCTGCCCGCCGGCAGCCGGCTCGTCCTCAGCCACCTCACCGAGGACCTCAACCCGGAGAACATCCGCGCGGTCCAGCGCACGTACACCGAGCGGGGCTTCACCTTCGTGCTGCGCTCGAAGGCCGAGGTCGAGCGCTTCTTCACGGAGAGCTCCCTGGAGCTCGCCGAGCCGGGCGTGGTCCCCGTCCACCACTGGCACGCCGACCACGCCGCCCCGGTCCCGGACCGGCCGGAAGCCTCCTACCTGGAGACCCTCGACGACATCGAGAAGGTCCGCTACGCCGACATCAACGACGTCACGGACGCGGACATCAACGTGTACGCGGGACTGGGCGAGAAGCGCTGAACCGGCGCGGCGGTCCGCATGCCGGAAACATTCTTGTAGACGGCACGTAGATCTCTAGGCTGCGGGCACGAGCCGCCGTGACCGCAGCCGAAGGAGCCGCGCCATGACCGTCGCACCCGCACCGTCCCCCGCCCTCGCCCCCGTTCCGCCGCTCGCCGCGCGGATCCGATCGGTCGGCGGTTCGCCGGTGCGGGACATCCTCGCCGTCACCGCCCGCCCCGAGGTGATCAACTTCGCGGGCGGGCTGCCCGCCCCGGAGCTGTTCGACGCGGAGGGCGTCGCCGCGGCCTACCACGCGGTGCTGGCCGAGGAGCCGGCGCGGGCGCTGCAGTACTCCACGACGGAGGGCGAGCCGGCGCTGCGGGCCGCGCTCGCCGCCCGGATGTCCGCGCGCGACCTGCCCACCACCGCCGACGACGTCCTCGTCACCACCGGCTCCCAGCAGGCGCTCTCCCTCCTGGCCACCGCCCTGTTGGAGCCCGGCGACACCGTGCTGGTCGAAAACCCCTGCTATCTGGCGGCACTTCAGGCCTTCGGCCTGGCGGGCGCGCGGATCGTGGCCGTGCCGGGGGACGCGGACGGCATCGATCCGGCGGCGCTGGAGGAGCTGGTGGTCCGCGAGCGGCCCAAGCTGCTCTACCTCGTCCCCAGCTTCCAGAACCCCACCGGCCGCACCCTGCCCGCCGCACGCCGGGCCGCCGTCGCCGCGGTGGCCGCGCGCCGCGGGCTGTGGATCGTCGAGGACGACCCGTACGGCGAACTCCGCTTCGAGGGCGAGCGCGTGCCGTGGATCGCCTCCTACGAGGACGCCGCCGACCGGGTCGTGCTGCTCGGCTCCTTCTCCAAGGTCATGGCGCCCGGCATGCGCCTGGGCTGGCTGCGGGCGCCCGGCGAGCTGCGGCGGGCCTGCGCGGTCGCCAAGCAGGCCGCCGACCTGCACACGCCGACCGTCAACCAGCTGGCCGCGGCCCGCTATCTGGCCGACCGGGACCTGGACGCGCACGTCGCCCGGGTGGCCGGTGCCTACCGCGAGCGCCGGGACGCGATGCTCGCGAACCTCGCGGACGCGCTGCCCGAGGGGACTGTCTGGAGCCGCCCCGAGGGCGGGATGTTCCTCTGGGCGCGCCTTCCGCAGTCGTACGACACCACCGCGCTGCTCCCGCGGGTCGTCCGGCACGATGTCGCCTACGTCCCGGGCGCGCCCTTCTACGCCGGCGCCCCCGACCGCTCCACCCTGCGGCTGTGCTTCGTGACGCAGACGCCGCAGGAGATCGCGGAGGGGCTGCGGCGGCTCGGGGAGGGACTGCGGGGGTAGCGCACGCCGGGCCGGGGCCCGTGGGTCAGTCCCACCAGAAGGACCACTCCCGCTCGCCGACCAGAGCCTGGGCGTACGGGGTGAGGGTGTCGTCGGTGCGCTGCAGGACGGAGTAGGGGCAGAAGGCGAAGTGCTCGGCGGCGACCGCCTCCGCCTCGGCGGCATCGGCGGGTGGCGCCGCCACCGACAGGAACAGGTGGTCCCGGCCCAGCCCCACGACCCGTATGCCGAAGCGGTCCTCCCAGGACCGCAGGACGGCGCTGAGACGGGCCACGTCCTGCTCGTAGTGCGCGGGCGCGGTCCAGCCGACGGCGGTCGGGATGTCGGCGCTGCGGCGGGCGGGGACCAGGGCCAGGTGCGGCCACTTGAACCAGGGCCGGCCCCCGGTCAGCGAGTCGGCGACCTCGGCGGCCCGCGTGTCCGGGTCGGCGACGAGCGCGGGGGCGTCCGCCAGGCCGGGCCACTCCTCGTCCTCGGCGGCGTACTCCTGCCAGTACTCCTCCAGCACGTCCTCGGCGTCGTGGTCGCCCGGATACGACATGTCCTCGGGCGCCAGCCCCCAGGACTGCGGCCCGAACTCGCCGTGTTCGGCGTCGACGAGGACCGGCAGGAGTCCCGCCCGCACGGCGGGCCGGCCCAGCGCGGCCCAGGTGCCCACGGACGCCTGCTGGTCGGCCTGCCACAGCACCGCCGTAGAGCGCGGGCCCACGGTGGCGTCGATCAGTCTCCCGGGCGGCAGGCGCAGTCCGACGGAGTGTCCGCTCGGGTCGGCCGCCAGCCGGGGCAGCGGGTTGGGAAGTGTCGCCATGGCAGTGACTCTAGAGGCCGCCACTGACAACGCACGCCGCGGCGACCGGCGTTCGGCCGCGGACGGATCCCGGCAGGCCGGTGCGGTGCCGGCGTGCACCGGCCTGCCGGGTTCCCCCGCTCCCCCCTGCCGCCCATAATTCGTGAGTCGGGCGGGGATCGCGATGGTTTCGGTCCTGGCCGAACCGTGCGGGATGTGGGTGACGGGATGCTGCGGCTGCACTTCACGGCGGAGGACCTGCTGAGCGTGACGTTCGCGCCGCAGCCGGCCCCTTTGATGGAGCTGGGCCTGGCGGTCGCCGCCCTGCAACGGCGGCCCTCCGGCCCCGCGTCGGCCCGCTGGCAGCACACGGCCCGCCGGACGTTCCCCGTCCGGGCCCGCCCCCTCTTCCAGCTCATCCCCCCGACCGCCCGGGGCCCGCTCTTCCTCGACCCGCTCAGCCAGGGCCTGGACGCCGGACTCGACACCGTCCTGTCCACCCCGCCCGCCCGCGTCCGCGCGGAGCTGGACGAACGGATCCCGCGGGTGCTGCGCCCGACGCCCTGGCTGCGGCGCGTGGCCGCCGGGGAGCCGGAGGCGTGGCAGGAACTGGAACGGGCCCTGCGCGCCGCCTACGACGGCCTGCTGGCACCCTCCTGGACCCACGTCCACGCCGCCTTCGACGCCGAACGGGCCTGGCGCACCCGCCTGTTGGCCCAGCACGGCATCCGCACCGCGCTCGCCGGGCTCGCCCCCGGCGGACGCTGGGAGGGCACGACCCTCGTCCTCGACAGCCCGCGCGAGCAGGACGTGGCCCTGACCGGGCACGGCCTCGTCCTCCTCCCCTCCACGGTGTGGACCGGCCACCCCCTGGTCGCCCACCACACCGACGCCCCCAGCGTCCTCGTCTACGGGGCCGCCGCGCCCCTCCCCCTCCTCGGCGACCGCGCCCCGGACGCGTCCCCGCTGGCCGCGCTGCTGGGCCGTACCCGCGCCGCCGCCCTGGAGCTCCTCACCTGCGAACGCACGACCACCGACGTCGCCCGCGCCCTCGACATCAGCAAGTCCTCGGCCTCCGAACACACCAAGGCGCTCCGCGACGCCCGTCTCATCACCACCCACCGGGCCGGCAAGGCGGTATGGCACATCTGCACTCCGCTGGGCCTGGAACTGCTGGCCACCCGCGGCGTGTGAACGCGTCCGTGCGCCGGGGCGTGGCTCTCTGGTGAGGCGGGCTGTCAGGTGACGGCCGCGGCCATGACCGTGGTCACCATCGTGCGCACCGCCGACTCGTCCGGCGCGGGGCTCTCCCGGTCCGCGAACAGCAGGTGCGCCGCGCCCAGCAGGGTGGGCGCCAGGACCGCCGGGTCCGCCTCCGGCGCCAGCCGGCCCAGGTCGCGCTCGACGGCGAGGTAGGACGCGAACATCGCCGACGCCTCCGACAGCAGCGGGATGCCGGAGGAGCCGGCCGCGCGCAGGCGGGCGCGCAGTCCGTCCCGGGCGATGACGAGGCCGACGACGGCCACCGCGACGGGGTCGAACAGGCGGATGACGGCTTCGGTGAGGTTGCCGGTCACCGTGCCGGTGCCGGCTGCGGCGCGCAGGGCGGCGGACCTCTCCCGCAGCCGGCCGATGCGGTCCTGGACGAGTTCGGCGAGGAACGCGTCGAAGTCGGCGAAGTGCCGGTGCAGGACGCCCTTGGCGCAACCCGCCTCCGTCGTCACCGCCCGGCTGGTCAGCGCGGTCGGACCGTCCCGGAGCAGGACGCGCTCGGCGGCGTCGAAGAGCTGTTGGCGCGGATCGCGCAGCGCTACACCGGTGGGCATACCCGCCATTCTCCCCGAGAACCAGCGGCCGGTACGGCTGGCAAGCGGGCGGGCGCCCATCGACGCGGGCCCGTGCCGGTGGCAAGCAGGCGGCGCCTGTTGATGAGGGCCTGTGCGGGTGGGCGCGCATTGGTGGGGGCCGGTGTCGTAGCAGAGCGGGCGAGCGTCCGTCGATGCGGGTTCGTGCGGTGGCAGGGGCGGGCGCTTGTTGATGGGGGCCTGTGGGGGTGGCGGGCGGGTGGGCGCGCATTGGTGGGGGCCGGTGTCGTGGCAGAGCGGGCGAGCGTCCGTCGAGGCGGGTCCGTGCGGCTGGCAAGCGGGCGGCGCTTGTTGACGGGGGGGCTGTGGGGGTGGCGGGCGGGTGGGCGTGCGTTGGTGGGGGCCGGTGTCGTGGCAGAGGGGCGAGCGTTCGTTGACGTGGGCCCGTGCGGTGGCAGGGCGGGCGGGCGCCTGTTGAGGCGGGCCCGTGCCGGTCGCAAGCGGGTGGGCGCCCGTTGACGAGTGGGCGGCTGCCCATCATAGTGGGCGCATGCCCACTCCAGCGTCCGCGTCGCCACCCGCGCCCGAACCGACCTCCATCGAACCCGCACCAGAACCGGCCTCCATCGAAGCCCCGCCCGAACCGGCTTCCATCGAAGCCTCACCCGAACCGGCCTCCACCCCGCCCTCGCCCGATCCGGCCGCCCCGCCCTCGCCCGAACCGGCCTCCACCCAGCTCTCGCCAGAACCGGCCTCCATCCCGCCCTCGCCCGAACCGGCGTCCACCCCGCTCTCGCCCGATCCGGCCGCCCCGCCCTCGCCCGAACCGGCCTTCGCCGGGTCTTCCGGTGCGGAGCGTCCCCACGAGCGCCGTGACATCGCCGAGTCCTTCGGTGCCGACCCCGAGCGTTACGACCGCGCCCGCCCGCGCTACCCCGACGCCCTGATCCGGTACGTCCTCGACGCCGCTCCCGGTCCCCGGGTCCTCGACGTCGGCTGCGGCACCGGCATCGCCGCCCGTCAGTTCCAGGCGGCCGGCGGCACGGTCCTCGGGGTCGAACCCGACGCCCGGATGGCCGAACTGGCACGGCGGCTGGGCACGGACGTGGACGTGGCGCGGTTCGAGGAGTGGGAGCCGGGCGGGCGGCGGTTCGACGCCGTCGTCGCCGGGACGGCCTGGCACTGGGTCGATCCGGCCGCCGGCGCCGCGAAGGCGGCCCACGCCCTGCGCCCGGGCGGCCTGCTCGCCCCGTTCTGGAACGTCGCCGAGCTCCCGGCCGACCTGGCCGAAGCCGTCGCCGACGTCTGCGCGCGCGTCATCCCCGACGCGCCCTTCGACTTCCGCGCCGCCCTCGGCAGGTCCATGGTCGACGGCTACCAGACCTTCCTGGTCAAGGCGGCCGACGCGATCCGCGCGACCGGTGAATTCACCGAGGCCGAACACCGGCGCCACGACTGGGAGTTCACCTACACCCGGGACGCCTGGCTGGACGTCCTGCCCACCCAGGGCGCCTTCACCCGCGTCCCGCGCGACAAGCTGGGCGAGATCCTGGACGCCGTGGGGACCGCCATCGACGCGCGGGGCGGCACGGTCACCATCCCCTACGCGACGCTGGCGGTCACCGCCGTCCGCAGGTGATCAGAGGCGCTCGGGCGTCCGGATGCCCAGCAGCGCCATGCCCTGGTGCAGGGTCCTGGCGGTCAGGTCCACCAGGAACAGCCGGTTCTCCACGACCTCGGCCGGGTTGTCGGCGGACAGCACCTGGCACTGGTCGTAGAACGTCGTCAGCAGCGTCGCCAGCTGGTACAGGTACGCCGCCAGCTTGTGCGGCTCGTACGCCGCCGCCACCTCCAGCACCGTCTCGCCGAACTGGTCCAGGTGCAGGCCCAGCGCCCGCTCCGCCGGGGCCAGTTCGAGCCCGGGGTGGGCGGCGGGGCGGGCGTCGCCGGCCTTGCGCAGGATCGACTGGATACGGGCGTACGCGTACTGGAGGTAGACGGACGTGTCGCCGTTCAGCGAGACCATCTGGTCCAGGTCGAACTTGTAGTCCCGTACCGCCGACGTCGACAGGTCGGCGTACTTGACCGCGCCGATCCCGACGTACCGGCCGTTCTCGACGATCTCCCGCTCGCTCAGGCCCACCTTCTCGGCCTTCTCCCGCACCACGGCCGTGGCCCGCTCGACGGCCTCGTCCAGGAGGTCCTCCAGCTTGACCGTCTCGCCCTCACGCGTCTTGAACGGCTTGCCGTCCTTGCCGAGGACCGTGCCGAAGGCCAGCTGGAACGCCTTGACGTCGTCGCCGAGCCAGCCGGCCCGCCGGGCCGTCTCGAAGACCATCTTGAAGTGCAGGGACTGCCGGGCGTCGACGACGTACAGCAGGCTGTCGGCCTTCAGGTTGAAGACGCGGTCGCGGATCGCGGACAGGTCGGTCGCCGCGTAGCCGTAGCCGCCGTCCGACTTCTGCACGATCAGCGGCACCGGCTTGCCGTCCGGGCCCTTGACGTCGTCGAAGAACACGCACAGGGCGCCCTCGGAGCGGACGGCGACGCCCGCCTCCTCCAGCAGCCGGCAGGTCTCCGCCAGCATGTCGTTGTACCCCGACTCGCCGACGATGTCCGGGTCCCGGACCTCCATGTCCAGCTTCTCGAAGACGGAGAAGAAGTAGATCTTCGACTCGTCGACGAACTTCTGCCAGATGGCGAGCGTGTGCGGGTCGCCGGCCTGGAGGTCGACCACCCGGCGCCGGGCCCTGGTCTTGAACTCCTCGTCGGAGTCGAAGAGTTTGCGCGCGGCCTTGTAGAGGCGGTCGAGGTTCGACATCGCCTCCTCGCCGCTCACCTCGCCGGCCTCGTGGTCCAGCTCGTGCGGGTGCTCGTCCAGGTACTGGATGAGCATGCCGAACTGGGTGCCCCAGTCGCCGATGTGGTGGCGCCGGATCACGCTCTCGCCGGTGAACTCCAGCAGCCGCACCACCGCGTCGCCGATCACCGCGGAGCGCAGGTGGCCGACGTGCATCTCCTTGGCCACGTTCGGCTGGGCGTAGTCGATGACCGTGGTGCCGGGGCTGTCGGCGTACGGCACGCCCAGCCGGCCGGTGTCGTCCGCGTACCGCGCGGCCAGGTTCTCCACGATGGCCCGGTCGCCGATGGTGATGTTGAGGAAGCCGGGCCCGGACACCTCGACGTCCTCGATCAGCTCGCCCGTGGTGATCCCCGCGACCACCCGCGTCGCCAGCTCCCGCGGGTTGGCCTTGGCCTTCTTGGCGAGCGCCAGGATGCCGTTCGCCTGGAAGTCCGCCCGGTCACTGCGTCGCAGCAGCGGGTCCGCGCCGGCGGCCTCCGGCAGTGCAGCCGAGAGGGCGGACGCGAGGTGCTGCTGGACGGAGTCGCTGAGGGACGTGACCGAGGCCATAGGAAAGGGTGCCGTTCTCCTCGTGGGAATGGATGGTCCCCGCCAGTATCCCACGGCGGGTAAAGCGGTTTTCGTCGTCGCAAGCCGGTCTGTGAGAATGGGGTGTCACCCCGTTCAGAAAGAAGGACGTGCCGATCGTGGCTCAGAGCACCGAGACCACCGACTGGGTCTCCCGTTTCGCGGATGAGGTCATCGAGGAGTCGGAGCGTCGGGCCCCGGGCAAACCGGTCGTCGTCGCGTCCGGACTCTCCCCCTCCGGCCCCATCCACCTCGGCAACCTCCGCGAGGTCATGACCCCGCACCTCGTCGCCGACGAGATCCGGCGGCGCGGGCACCAGGTGCGCCACCTCATCTCCTGGGACGACTACGACCGCTACCGCAAGGTGCCCAAGGGCATCGCCGGGGTCGACGAGGACGCCTGGGCCGAGCACATCGGCAAGCCCCTGACCTCCGTCCCGGCGCCGAAGGGGTCGGCGTACCCGAACTGGGCCGAGCACTTCAAGGCCGCGATGACCGAGTCGCTGGCCGAACTGGGCGTGGAGTTCGACGGGATCAGCCAGACCGCGCAGTACACCTCAGGCGTCTACCGCGAGCAGATCCTGCACGCCATGCGGCACCGGGGCGAGATCGACGCGATCCTCGACCAGTACCGCACCAAGAAGGCCCCGGCCAGGAAGCAGCAGCAGAAGCCCGTCGACGAGGCCGAGCTGGAGGCCGCCGAGGGCTCCGGCGCGGCGAGCGAGGACGACGGCTCCTCCGGCTCCGCCGGGTACTTCCCGTACAAGCCGTACTGCGGCAACTGCGAGAAGGACCTGACGACCGTCACCTCCTACGACGACGACAGCACCGAGCTGTCGTACACCTGCACCGCCTGCGGCTTCGCCGAGACCGTCCGGCTGAACGAGTTCAACCGCGGCAAGCTGGTGTGGAAGGTCGACTGGCCGATGCGGTGGGCCTACGAGGGCGTGATCTTCGAGCCGTCCGGCGTCGACCACTCCTCGCCCGGGTCCTCCTTCCAGGTCGGCGGGCAGATCGTCGGGATCTTCGGGGGCAAGCAGCCGATCGGACCCATGTACGCCTTCGTCGGCATCTCCGGCATGGCGAAGATGTCGTCGTCGCGGGGCGGTGTGCCCACCCCCGCCGACGCGCTGAAGATCATGGAGCCGCAGCTCCTGCGCTGGCTCTACGCCCGCCGCCGGCCCAACCAGTCCTTCAAGATCGCCTTCGACCAGGAGATCCAGCGGCTCTACGACGAGTGGGACAAGCTGGAGGTGAAGGTCGCCGACGGCTCGGCGCTGCCGGCCGACCTCGCCGCGCACTCCCGCGCGGTCGGCACGGCGGCCGGCGAACTGCCGAAGACGCCCCGCCCGCTGCCGTACCGCACACTCGCCTCGGTCGCCGACATCACCGCCGGCCACGAGGACCAGGCGCTGCGCATCCTGAGCGAGCTGGACCCCTCCCACCCGCTCGGCTCCCTCGACGAGGCCCGGCCGCGGTACGACAAGGCCGAGGCGTGGATCAACACCCACGTGCCGGCCGACCAGCGCACCATCGTCCGCGACGAGCCCGACGCCGAGCTGCTGAAGTCCCTCGACGAGGCCTCCCGGCAGTCGCTGCGGCTGCTGCTCGACGGACTCGCCGACCACTGGTCGCTGGACGGGCTGACCCACCTCGTCTACGGCGTGCCGAAGGTGCAGGCGGGCTTCCCGGCCGACGCGACGCCCAAGGAGCTGCCGGCCGAGATCAAGACGTCCCAGCGCACGTTCTTCGCGCTGCTGTACCACCTGCTCGTGGGCCGCGACACCGGTCCCCGTCTGCCCACGCTGCTGCTGGCGGTGGGACAGGAGCGGGTGCGGGCCCTGCTCGGGGAGTGACGCCGTGAGGAAGGCGCCCGGTGCCGCGGGGCACCGGGCGCCTTCCTATGCGATGTGCTCGTCCGCCAGTTCCGCGTTGAGCCGGTTGGAGAAGCGGTTCACCATCTGCTCCGCCTCGCGCAGCGGGAGCGTGATCTCGTACGTCGCCTCGACGTCGGCGATGAACCCCCGGGCGGAGGGCGCGCCGTTGCCGCTCTTTATCGACTCGCGGAAGATCTGGTAGTAGTCCTCCTCGGTCGGCTCCGGTGCGCCGCCGCCCTCTCCCAGCTCGCGGGTCCGGTTCGGGCCCACCGGGATCGGGAAGCTGCCCGTCTCCTCCATGGAGGGCTCTTCCTCGAACTGCTCCGCGTACTGCTCGGCCTGCTGCTGCTCCGCGTACCACTGGGCGTACTGCTCCGGGTCGTACGTCGGGTCGTAGTCGCCGTGGTACTCGATCTGCTGCGGATGACGGGCGTGCAGCCAGGGGCTCACCTCCGGCTCGGCCACCGGCTCCGGCTCCGGCTGCGGCTCCGGCGCGGGCGCCTGCACGGCCGCCCGGTGCTCCATCGGCACCGGCACGGGCCTCGGCTCGGGCGCCGGCGGCAGCACCGCCGGCTCGATGCCCGCCGCCGCCAGACCCGCGGGAGCCGTCTCCGCCAGCGGGACGCCGTAGCGCGCGAGCCGCAGCGGCATCAGGGACTCCACCGGAGCCTTGCGCCGCCAGGCGCGGCCGAAGCGGGAGCGCAACCGCGCCTGGTAGACCAGCCGTTCCTGCTCCAGCTTGATCACCTGCTCGTAGGAGCGCAGCTCCCACAGCTTCATCCGCCGCCACAGCAGGAACGTCGGCACCGGTGACAGCAGCCACCGCGTCAGCCGTACGCCCTCCATGTGCTTGTCGGCCGTGATGTCCGCGATCCGCCCGATCGCGTGCCGGGCCGCCTCGACGGCGACGATGAACAGCACCGGGATCACCCCGTGCATGCCCACGCCCAGCGGATCCGGCCACGCCGCCGCGCCGTTGAAGGCGATCGTCGCCGCGGTCAGCAGCCACGCCGTCTGCCGCAGCAGCGGGAACGGGATGCGGATCCAGGTCAGGAGGAGGTCCAGGGCGAGCAGGACACAGATACCGGCGTCGATGCCGACCGGGAACACATAGGCGAAGTTCCCGAAGCCCTTCTTGATGGCCAACTCGCGGACGGCCGCGTACGAACCGGCGAAGCCGATGCCGGCGATGATCACGGCGCCGGTCACGACCACGCCGATGAGAACGCGGTGCATCCGAGTCAGCTGCAGTGGCGCGGCCACTCGTACTCCCCTCCCATTGCGTGCTGTTGCGCGCAACAGAGTGGCACATGTGTACGGCGGACGTGGTATCGGTGCCGTTCGATGTGACCGTCCGCTCTTCTTCAGCTCTTCTTCGCGGCCGAGGAAGAGGCCGACGGCGAGGCCGACTTGGACGGCGACTTGGACGGCGACTCCGACGGCGACGCGGACGCCGACTTCGACGGCGACTTCGAGGGAGACGGGCTCGCCGCACCCGTGCCGGAACCGGCGCCGCCGCCCTCGCCGTTCGCCGCCGACACCGACGCCACCGCCTCCTTGGCCGCCTGCTCGGCCAGCTTGGTGAGCGTGTCGGCGTTCGGCGTCTTCTCACCGGCCAGACCGGCGCCGTTGTAGTCCAGGGTGACGACGACGTTCTCCACCCGCGCCACGACCGTCTGCTGCTTGAAGGAACCCTCCTTCTTCTTCAGGTCGTAGCGCACCGCCGTCGCCTCGTCGCCCGTCCCGGCCACCGGCCGCGACGAGGAGTTCTTCGCGCCCGCCACCGTCTCGGCGTCCTTGACCTGCTTCTGGTAGTACGCGTGCGCCAGCGCGTTGCCCTCGCCGCGCGTCGCGTCCGATTCGAAGCGCAGCAGCGAGACGTTGAGCCAGCGGAACTGCGAGCCCTTGACGCCGTTGTTGTCCAGGCTGCTCCAGGAACAGCTGGCCCGCGTCGCGATGTCGTCCGAGGAGCCCTCCTTGGCGGACTTCACGCCCTTGGGCACCAGCGAGGTCAGCGTCTTCTTCGACAGCACGCCGCACGCCTTGGGCAGCGTCCGGTACGCGGCCGCCTGCACGGTGGGCGAGGCGCTCGCGGAGACCGAGGCCCCGCCGGTGGCCGACTCCTGGTCCGCGGAGTCGTCCGAACCGGAGCCGGAGGAGCATCCCACCGCGAGCAGCATCGCAGGAAGGACGACCGCGCCGGCCAGCACGGGGCCCCGGCCCCTGCGCCCCGCGCCCGTCTCTCGCTCGTTCCGCCGGTCTCGCTGTGCTGGTCGCTGCATGGTTCCTTCACTCATGACACTCGTGGTTCCTGCGGTCGGATCGGGTCCGAGGGGCCACGGTACGCGGTGAGGGACCTGTGCGGTTCTGCTTCGCGGGCTTTGCGGACGGGTGCACGGAGGTGAAGAACCGGTGCTAACCGCCGAGCGTGTCGGCCAGCTGGGCGGCCAGTTTCCGGGCCTTGTCCTGCATTTCCTTGCTGTCCGGAGCGATGCCGACGCCGGCCGGTTGCTCCTCGTACTCGATGGTCACGATCACGTTCGACGTGCGGAACGCCACAGTCACCGTGCGCTGCTGGGCCGTCGAGGCGGAGCCGCTGAGCTCGTCGTCGAGGAACGCCTCGTCGCCCAGGCCGTCGAGGGTGCGCGGCTGGAGGTCGGCGGGGGTGACGGAGGAGGAGGCGGACGACGAGGCGGACGACGAGGACGACGTCGAGGCGGATGCCGAAGTGCCGGGCGTGGGGCCGCCGGTGGAGGACGTCGGGCTCGTCGTCGTGGTGGAGGCGGCCGGCTCGGGCAGGTCCGCGGCCTCCTGCTTCGTCGCGAACAGCTGCTGCGCCTCGCTGTCGTCGCTGACGGAGTTGTCGTACGACACCACCCGCTCGAAGTCGACGAGCAGATGGTCCGTCGCGTCCGCCGACTCCACCTTCCAGCGGCAGCCGACCTTGCGGTCCGTGTCGTACGTCAGCGTCGCCTCGCCCGCGTACGCCTTGTCCCGCTGCTCCTGGTCCGCGATCTGCTTGATGCCGGGCAGCAGGGAGTCGAGGGTGGCCTGGGGCACCGCCGCGCACGCCTCCGGCAGCGTGCGGTACTTGCCGGGCTGGGCCGCCGCGGTCGCGGTGCCGGCGTTGCCGGGGTTGGCGTCGTCGGTCGTGCCGCCGTCGCCGGAGCCGCCGGTGCAGCCGGCCAGCAGCGCCGCGAGGAGGACGGCGACGCCGGGTACGTAGGCCTTCCGCTGCACGGTCAGGCTCCTCTCGACGGTGGGTCGGGGGTGGGGCACCACCAGTGTCCCCGCTGGTTAATCGCTTGCCGCACGGGGGCGCCCCCTGGAGACAATGTCTATCGCACGCATGGCCGCAGACGCCGGTCCGTTGTCCTGTTCATCGACCTTGGCGCCGGTTTTTGCGATTTCTGACTTCTATTCTTTTCCGGGGGAACGAGGACGTTATGTCGTACGTGGAGATGCCGGGCGCGAAGGTCCCCATCCGCATGTGGACCGACCCCGCGACGGTCGAGGACGTGGCGATGCAGCAGCTGCGCAACGTCGCGACCCTGCCCTGGATCAAGGGCCTCGCGGTCATGCCGGACGTGCACTACGGCAAGGGCGCGACGGTCGGCTCGGTCATCGCGATGCGGGGCGCCGTGTGCCCGGCGGCGGTGGGGGTGGACATCGGCTGCGGGATGTCGGCGGTGAAGACGTCCCTGACGGCCAACGACCTGCCCGGCGACCTCTCGCGCCTGCGCTCGAAGATCGAGCAGGCGATTCCGGTGGGCCGGGGGATGCACGACGACCCCGTCGACCCGGGCCGCCTGCACGGCTTCGCCACGGCCGGCTGGGACGACTTCTGGGGGCGGTTCGACGGGGTGGCGGAATCGGTCCGGTTTCGCCATGAGCGTGCGGAAAAGCAGATGGGAACGCTCGGATCGGGCAACCACTTTGTCGAGGTGTGCACGGATACGACCGGTTCTGTATGGCTGATGCTGCACTCCGGATCCCGCAACATCGGCAAGGAGCTGGCCGAGCACCACATCGGCGTGGCCCAGAAGCTCCCGCACAACCAGGGCCTGGTCGACCGCGACCTCGCCGTCTTCGTCGCGGACACCCCGCAGATGGCGGCGTACCGCAACGACCTGTTCTGGGCGCAGGAGTACGCCAAGCGCAACCGCTCGATCATGATGGCGCTCCTGAAGGACGTGATCCGCAAGGAGTTCCGGAAGGCGAAGCCGGTCTTCGAGCCCGAGATCAGCGCGCACCACAACTACGTGGCCGAGGAGCGCTATGACGGCATGGACCTGCTCGTGACCCGCAAGGGCGCGATCCGGGCCGGCTCCGGCGAGTACGGGATCATCCCGGGCTCGATGGGCACGGGGTCGTACATCGTGAAGGGTCTCGGCAACGAGAAGGCCTTCAACTCCGCGTCCCACGGCGCCGGCCGGCGCATGAGCCGCAACGCGGCCAAGCGCCGGTTCTCGACGAAGGACCTGGAGGAGCAGACGCGGGGCGTGGAGTGCCGCAAGGACTCCGGCGTCGTGGACGAGATTCCCGGCGCCTACAAACCGATCGAGCAGGTCATCGACCAGCAGCGGGACCTGGTGGAGGTCGTGGCGAAGCTGAAGCAGGTCGTGTGCGTGAAGGGCTGAGTCAGCTCAGCCGCTTTTCCAGCAGGGTCACCGTGTACGGGCTGCCTGCGTTGCCGTCCTGTACGGGCTGTTCGCCTACGGCCCGGTAGCCCGCCGACTCGTAGTACGCGCGGAGGCGGGGGTTGGAGGCGAGGCAGTCGAGGCGGGCGTAGGGACGGCCCGCCGCCGCGATGCGGGACTCGGCTTCCGCGAGCATGCGGCGGCCCGTGCCCGGTGGGGCCGTGTGCGGGGTGGTCATCAGGCGGTGGATGTAGCCCGCGTCGGCGGGGCGCGGGCCCCAGGCCGCCTCGTCCTGCCACCACAGTTCCCAGGCGCCGGTGAGGTGGGGGCCCGAGTGGGCCAGCCAGACCTCGCCCTCGGCCATCCGCGTGCGGAAGTGCCTCTCGTCCTTCTCGCCCGGCTTCCACTGGTCGATGCCGCGGGCCAGTTGCCACAGGGCGGCCGAGTCGCGGAGGCGGACCAGGGTCGCCGCGTCGGGCGGGGTCGCCTTGCGGTAGGTCAGGGGCGGGTGCGCGGACGGGTGGGGTTCGAGCAGCGCCGTGCGGAGGCGTGTCGCCAACTCCTGTGCGTCCAGGGCCAGTTCCCGGGTCACGTATGTCTCGATCGAGCCGTGGCGGGCCCGCATGGCGGTGAGGAACGTGCGCATGACCGCCGCCGGGGCGCGGCCGAAGCCCGGCCAGGACGGCTCGCGGCCCTCGCGTGCCGTCCAGGCCGCCCGCAGCGCGGGTGCGGCCAGTTCGGTGAGGCTGTAGTCCTCGACGATCGTCTCGTCCGGGACGTCCAGCAACGACAGGACCAGCGCGGCCAGTTGGCCCGTGCGGTCCTTGCCCGACGCGCAGTGGAAGACCAGGGGGCGCGCGGAGTCCGCCGCCTGGGCGATCAGCTCCAGTGCGCGGCGGATCTCCTTCGTGCCGTCCTCCGCCACCTCCATGTACCGCGCCGCCAGGTACGGGCCCGGGTCCTCGTCGGGTCCCAACGCGGCCTGGTCGTACGGGCGGTGCTCGATGCTGAGGTTGTGGTAGTCGAAGGACGGGTGGTCGGGGACGCGGCCGCGTGCCTCGGCCTCCCAGGGGTGACGCAGGTCGACCACCGTGCGGATGTCCAGGGCGAGGAAGCGGGACCAGTCCTCGGTGCCCGGTCGCAGCCTGCCCAGCGAGTCCGCGCGGTACAGGCGGCGGGGGCGGATCCGCAGGCCGTCGCGGGTCGTGTAGCCGCCCAGGTCGCGGAAGTTGTGCAGCGCGTCGAACGGTATGTGTCTGTCCACGTGGTGTGACCCTAACCGCTCACTTCGCGTGCAGCACCGCGTAGATCATCACGAACGCCACGATGTGGATGCCGAAGAGGAAGTACGCGAGGTAGTACCAGACGTACCGTTCGCGCTTCTTCTCCAGGGCCAGCCGTCGCCGGTCCGCCTCCTCCGCGTCCGCCATCACAACTCCCGGTGGACCTTGGTGTTCGACGCCTGGGCGCGCGGGCGCAGGATCAGGAGGTCGACGTTGACGTGGTGCGGGCGGGTGACCGCCCAGGTGATGGTCTCGGCGACGTCGTCGGCGGTGAGGGGCTCGGCCACGCCCTGGTAGACCTTCGCCGCCTTCTCCTCGTCGCCGCCGAAGCGGGTGAGGGCGAACTCGTCCGTCTTGACCATGCCGGGCGCGATCTCGATCACCCGCACGGGCTGGCCGACGATCTCCAGGCGCAGGGTCTCGGCGAGGACGTGGGCGCCGTGTTTGGCGGCGACGTAGCCCGCGCCGCCCTCGTAGGTGCCGTGGCCTGCGGTGGAGGAGACGACGACCACCGTGCCGTCGCCGCTGGCGACCAGCTTGGGCAGCAGGGCCTGGGTGAGGTTCAGGGTGCCGATGACGTTCGTCTCGTACATCGTGCGCCAGTCGTCGGGGTTGCCGGTCGCCACCGGGTCGGCGCCGAGCGCGCCGCCGGCGTTGTTGACGAGCACGGCGATCGTCTTGAAGGCCGTCGCGAACTCGTCCACCGCGGCCCGGTCGGTGACGTCCAGCTGGTACGCCGTCGCCGCGTGCCCGGCCGCGTTGATCTCCTCGGCCAGCGCCTCGATGCGGTCCTTGCGGCGGGCGGTCAGGACGACCCGGTAGCCGGCCTCGGCGAGCTGCCGGGCGGTGGCGGCGCCGATTCCGCTGCTCGCACCGGTGACGATCGCTATGCGGGACGGGGCCATCAGGCTGCTCCTAGGCGGGTTCGGTGGCGGGTTCGCTGAGGCCAGGATAGGCGGCGGCCCCGTGCGCCCGGGTGGGGCCGGTCATCCGCCGTTCCGCGGAGCCCACATGATCACGGCCATGCCCGCCAGGCAGATCGCCGCCCCCGCGATGTCCCAGCGGTCCGGGCGGTAACCGTCCGCCACCACCCCCCACAGGATCGAGCCCGCGACGAAGACGCCCCCGTACGCCGCCAGGATGCGGCCGAAGTGGGCGTCGGGCTGGAAGGTGGCGACGAAGCCGTAGGCGCCCAGGGCGAGGACGCCGCCGGCCGTCCACGGCCAGCCGCGGTGTTCGCGCACGCCCTGCCAGATCAGCCAGGCGCCGCCGATCTCGAAGAGCGCGGCGAGGACGAACAGGGCGGCGGAGCGGGCGATCGGCATGGCGACAGCGTGGCACGGGCGGTGCTGTCACCTGATGGAGGGCGCCTGCCGGGCGGCCGCGCGCGGGATACATCGGTACGTCCTGCGGCGCCGGAGTGAGGAGTGTGGTCGTATGCGGAGGTCTCTCGCGGTGTGGGTGGCGGCGATGGCGGCCGTCGGTGCGGCGGCCGGGCCCGCGGGTGCCGAGGGCGGCGGGCCCGAGGCCGACCTGGCCTACCACGGGGCCGCGTCGATGAGGGCCGGCCGGGTCGACGTGCGGTTCACGCCGCGCAACCACGGGCCGTCCGCGGTGCCGGACGCGACGGTACGGCTGCGCTGGTCGGAGCCGCTGGTGAACGGTCAGGCGCTGCCGGCGGGGTGCGCGCGCTCGGGGCCGCGGGCGGTGCTGTGCCGGGTGGGGGCGCTGCCGGCGGACGGGCTGGGCGAGCAGATCGGCCTGCGGGTACGGCTGCGGGGGGTGCCGTCGGAGGTGCTGGTGGAGATCGACACGGTGTGGAGCGGGGGTGCGGTGGACCGCAACAGGGCCAACGACCGGCAGCGGGTGCTGGTGCTGGACACCGGGGACGACTACTACTTCTGAGCCGGGGCGGCGCTGTCGGCGTCGTAGCGCTCGCGGGCCTCGCGTACCTCGTCCATGTGGGTCTCCGCCCACTTCTTCACCGCGGTCAGCAGCAGGGCGAGGCTGCCGCCGAGCGGGGTGAGCTCGTAGTCGACGCGGACCGGGACGGACGGGGTGACGGTGCGGCTGATGATGCCGTCGCGTTCGAGGGTGCGCAGGGTCTGGGTCAGCATCTTGGGGCTGACGCCCGCGATCTTGCGGCTGAGGTCGCTGTAGCGCATGGGGCCGGCGGAGAGGGCGGCGACGACGAGGCTGACCCATTTGTCGCTGAGGCGGCCGAGCAGCTCGTTGGTGGGGCAGGCCCTGAGGAAGGCGTCGTACTCGAACCGTGCCTGCTCGCGTCGCTGGGCCGCGGTCGTGGTCGCCATGGCTTCCCCTCCGGGTAGGTAGGCACTCTCAGGTAACTACTTCCGAATAGATAGTAGCTCTTTCTAGGGTTGTGGGCATCGGAACGCGCGAACGGCGCGAACACCCATGATCGTGGGGAGAGTTGGCATGCGTGCAGCAGTGGTGAGGACGTTCGGCGGCCCCGAGGCCGTGGAGATCGTCGACAGCGAGGTGCCCGAGCCGGGGCCCCGGCAGGTGCGGATCAGGGTCGCGGCGGCGGCGCTGAACCCGGTGGACGCGGGCGTGCGGGCCGGCGCCTTCGGCGGGGCGGGCAAGCAGATCGGGCTCGGCTGGGACGTGGCCGGGACGGTGGACGCGACCGGGGTGGCCACGGCGTGGAGCGTCGGCGACGAGGTGGTGGCCCTCGACCCGGGCATGGTGCGGCCACTGGGCACGCACGCCGAGTACGTCGTGGTCGAGACGGACGCGGTCGCCAAGGCGCCGGTCACGGTGGACGCGGTGCACGCGGCGACGCTGCCGCTGAACGCGCTGACCGCCGTTCAGGCCCTGGACCTGCTGGAGCTGACGCCGGGGCAGTCGCTGCTGGTGACGGGGGCCGCGGGCGCGGTCGGCGGCTTCGCGGTGCAGCTCGCCGCGCACCGCGGGGTGTCGGTGACGGGATTGGCGCGGGCGGAGGACGAGGAGCTCGTACGGTCGCTGGGGGCGGCGCGGTTCACCGGCGGGACGGTGGCGGCGGGCGCCGTGGACGCGGTGCTGGACGCGGCGGTCCTCGGCGAGGCGGCGCTGGCGGGGGTGCGGGACGGCGGTGTCTACGTCGGCGTCATTCCGGGCGCGGCGCCGGGGTCCGTGCGGGGGATACGGACCGACACGGTGGCGGTGACCCCTGACGGGGCACGGCTCGCCGAGCTGGCGGGGCTGGTGGACGAGGGCGTGCTGACGCTGCGGGTGGCGGAGACGTACGCCCTGGAGGACGCGGCGAAGGCCCATGCGCGGCTGGCGGGCGGCGGGGTGCGCGGGCGGCTGGTGTTGGTGGCGCGTTAGGTTGACGGCCGGGTGCGGGCGCGTGGGGGCTGGCCGCGCGGTTCCCCGCGCTCGTTGGTTGGCGGCCGGGTGCGGGTGTGTGGGGGGTGGAGGCTGGTCGTGTGGTTCCCCGCGTTCCTTGGTTGGCGGGCGGGTGCGGGTGTGTGGGGGGTGGAGGCTGGTCGTGTGGTTCGCCGCGTTCCTTGGTTGGCGGGCGGGTGCGGGTGTGTGGGGGCTGGTCGCGCGGCTTGCCGTGCCCCTTCAGGGCGTTGCCGGGGCCGCATGGTCGGCGTATCTGGTCGGCGGTACGCCCACCGTCGTCGTGAAGTCCCTCACCAGGTGTGCCTGGTCGGCGTAGCCCAGGTCCGCGGCGAGGCGGGCCCAGTTGATCTCGCGGTCCGTTTCGGCGTGTTCCAGGGCCTCGTGGATGCGGTGGCGGAGGATGACCCACTTGGGGCCGACGCCGACGTACGTGGCGAAGAGGCGCTGGAGGAGGCGTACCGAGATGCCCTCCGTGGCGGCCAGGTCGGTGACGCGGCGGATCGAGCGGTCGTCGCGGGCGCGGGCGGCCAGGGTCGTCGCGAGGCCGGCCTGGGGGTCGGGGCGCGGGTCGAGGGCGAGGA
This sequence comes from Streptomyces sp. 7R007, assembly GCF_054850255.1. NCBI lineage: Bacteria > Bacillati > Actinomycetota > Actinomycetes > Kitasatosporales > Streptomycetaceae > Streptomyces > Streptomyces sp. 7R007. The sequence continues at coordinate 39,425 of NZ_JBTWMV010000032.1, forward strand.
GGAAGGCGTCCAGCGCGGCGACGCGGTCCGCCTCGTCGTCGGGGCCGAGGACGGCGGCGAGGTCGGCGTCGGGGAAGACCGCGGGGGAGCGGACCCGGCGCCCCGTCCACGCGCTCACCGGCCGGTCCGGCGCGAAGGGCCGGAAGGCGCCCGGGCGGAACTTGACGCCGCACACCCGGCCCCGCCCCTCCAGCTTCTGCGTGAAGAGGCCGTGCTGGACGCCGGCGACCTCCACGAAGGGCTCCTGCCCCTCGAACCGCTGGAAGACGATGTGGACGGCCGGATGCGGGACCACGTGCGAGACGTACGGCTCGGTCAGGTCCCAGTCGATCAGCCAGTAGTACTCGACGTACGCGCGCAGCGGCTCGGCGGCGTCGGGGCGGCGGAAGTCCACGCGGGCGAGGAAGTCCGCGGGGTCGACGATCCCTCGGGTGTCACGGCGTGCGGCGGCCATGCCGGGATCGTAGGCCGCCCCGCTGACAGTGCCCGGAGACGCTCCCGGAAGGCCCGCGGAATACGGCGGCCCGGGTCGTCGTTCGGCTGTATGGTTGAACGGTCAACAACTTGGAGGTTGAGCGACCATGCAGTTCGGGATCTTCAGCGTCGGCGACGTCACGCCGGACCCCACCACGGGCCGTACGCCGACCGAGCGCGAGCGCATCAAGGCCATGGTCGCCATCGCGCTGAAGGCCGAAGAGGTCGGCCTCGACGTCTTCGCCACCGGCGAGCACCACAACCCGCCGTTCGTGCCGTCGTCGCCGACGACCATGCTCGGATACGTGGCCGCGCAGACGGAGAAGCTGATCCTCTCCACCTCCACCACCCTCATCACCACCAACGACCCGGTGAAGATCGCCGAGGACTTCGCGATGCTCCAGCACCTGGCCGACGGCCGGGTGGACCTGATGATGGGCCGCGGCAACACCGGACCGGTCTACCCCTGGTTCGGCCAGGACATCCGGCAGGGCATCCCGCTCGCCGTGGAGAACTACGCGCTGCTGCGCCGGCTGTGGCGCGAGGACGTCGTGGACTGGGAGGGCAAGTTCCGCACGCCGTTGCAGGGCTTCACCTCGACGCCGCGGCCGCTGGACGGGGTGCCCCCGTTCGTCTGGCACGGCTCGATCCGCTCGCCGGAGATCGCCGAGCAGGCCGCCTACTACGGCGACGGGTTCTTCCACAACAACATCTTCTGGCCCGCGGACCACACCAAGCGCATGGTCGAGCTGTACCGGACCCGCTACGCCCACTACGGGCACGGCACCCCGGAGCAGGCGATCGTCGGCCTGGGCGGCCAGGTGTTCATGCGCCGCAACTCCCAGGACGCGGTGCGCGAGTTCCGGCCGTACTTCGACGTGGCGCCGGTGTACGGGCACGGGCCGTCGCTGGAGGAGTTCACCGACCAGACCCCGCTGACCGTGGGGTCCCCGCAGCAGGTCATCGAGAAGACGCTGGCGTTCCGCGAGTACGCCGGCGACTACCAGCGCCAGCTGTTCCTGGTCGACCACGCGGGGCTGCCGCTGAAGACCGTGCTGGAACAGCTCGACCTGCTCGGCGAGGAGGTCGTGCCGGTGCTGCGCAAGGAGTTCGAGGTCGGCCGGCCGGCCGGGGTGCCCGAGGCGCCCACGCACGCGTCGCTGCTGGCCGCCGCCCGCGAGGAGGTGTCCGCATGAAGCTCGTCGTCGTCTCGGCGGGGCTGAGCGTGCCGTCGTCCACCCGGCTGCTGGGCGACCGGCTCGCCGCGGCCGTGGGCCGGCAGACGCCGGTCGAGGTGGAGGTCGTGGAGCTGCGCGACCTCGCCGTGGAGATCGCGCACCACTTCACCAACGGGTTCCCGGGCCGGCGGCTGGCCGCCGCGATCGACGCGGTGACCGGGGCGGACGGGCTGGTCGTCGTCACGCCGGTGTTCTCGGCGTCGTACAGCGGACTGTTCAAGTCGTTCTTCGACGTCGTCGAGCCGGACGCGCTCCAGGGCAAGCCGGTGCTGATCGCCGCGACCGGCGGCACGGCCCGGCACTCCCTGGTCCTCGACCACGCCCTGCGCCCGCTCTTCTCCTACCTGCGCGCCGTGGTCGTCCCGACCGGGGTCTACGCCGCCTCGGAGGACTGGGGCGCGGAGGGCCTGGACGGCCGCATCGAACGGGCGGCGGGGGAGCTGGCGGCGCTGCTGACGGGGCTGCCGAGGCGGACGGAGAAGCCCGCGTTCGTGCCGTTCGCCGAGCAACTGGCCGCTCTTTCGCCCACCGGCCCGTCCGGCGTCTGAGGACGAGGCCCCTTCCGGGGCGGGGCGGGGCGGGGTCTGGGGGCGGGCAGCCCCCAGGCCGCGGCGGCCGACGGTGAGAGGACGGTAGGCGCACACCCCCGGGTTGCGTCTGTGACGGTGAGAGCGCGGTAAAAAGGCCGATCGTGGGGCCGCTCACCCGGCTGAACCGCCGCAGGCCTTGGCAGACTGGTGGCGTGCCCCAAACTGTGCTGCTCGCCGAAGACGACCGCGCCATCCGCCACGCCCTGGAGCGCGCCCTGACGCTGGAGGGCTACCAGGTCACCGCGGTCGCCGACGGTGTCGAGGCGCTGGCGCAGGCCCACCGCAGCGCCCCCGACGTGCTCCTCCTCGACGTGATGATGCCCGGCATCGACGGCCTCCAGGTCTGCCGGGTGCTGCGCGCCGAGGGCGACCGCACCCCGATCCTCATGCTCACCGCGCTCGTCGAGACCGCCGACCGGATCGCCGGCCTGGACGCGGGCGCCGACGACTACGTGGTCAAGCCCTTCGACGTCGAGGAGGTCTTCGCCCGGCTGCGCGCCCTGCTGCGCCGGACGTCCTCCGACCACGGCCCGCTGGCCGACGTGCCGAAGGAACCCCCGGCCGCCGCCACCGACCGCCAGATCGAGGCCGCCGGACTGCGCATGGACGTCCAGGCGCGGCGCGCCTGGCGCGGGGCACGCGAACTGGAGCTCACCCGCACCGAGTTCGAACTGCTGGAACTGCTCGTGCGCAACGCCGGGATCGTCCTCGACCACTCCACCATCTACGACCGCATCTGGGGCTACGACTTCGGCCCCGGCTCCAAGAACCTCGCCGTGTACGTCGGCTACCTGCGCCGCAAGCTCGACGAGCCCGGCGCCCCGCAGCTGATCCACACCGTGCGGGGCGTGGGTTACGTGCTGCGGGAGGACTGAGTGGGCCGCCTCAGGCGGCTGCTGACCAGGAGGCGGCCCGGGCTCGTCTCGCTGCGCACCACGTTCGCCGTGTCGTTCGCGGCCGTCACCGCCGCCGTCACCGTCCTGGTCGGCGTGCTGTCGTACAGCGCCGCCGCCCGGCTGGTGCGGGTCGACCAGGAGTCCGTGTTCGACCAGGTCGTGCAGGACCTGCGGGACGAGGTGCGGCAGCACAGCATGACGACGGAGGACTTCTCCTCCTCGGCGCCGGGCCACGACATCGTGCGGCCGGCCCGCACGGACGTGCAGGTGCTGGGCCCGGACGGCTCGGTCGTCGACCGCGGCAGCCCGGCACTGCCCGTGACCTCCGGCGACCGGCGGACCGCGGCGGCCCCGAGCGCGGGCCGGATGGTCGAGCACAAGGACGTCGACGTCGGCCAGGACGTCTACCGCGTCGCCACCGTCGCCCTCGGCAAGGGGCGGGGCGCGGTGCAGGTGGCGCAGGAGTTCAGCGACACCGAGGACCTGCTGCGCGCGCTCCAGCAGCGGACGCTGATCCTGATGGCCGCGGTCGTGACGGCGGCCGGTCTGTTCGGCTGGTGGCTGGCCCGGCGCATCACGCGCCGGCTGATCATCCTCACCTCGGCCGCGGAGGACGTCGCCCGCACCCGGCGGCTCGGCATCCAGGTGCCGGTCACCGGCTACGACGAGGTGGGCCGCCTCGGCCGCGCCTTCGACCGCATGCTGGGCCGGCTCGCCCAGTCGGAGGAGGACCAGCGCCGGCTGGTCCAGGACGCGGGGCACGAGCTGCGCACCCCGCTGACCTCGCTGCGGACCAACATCTCCCTGCTGCGCCGGATCGACGAACTCTCGCCCGGCACCCGCGAGGACCTCGTCGCCGACCTCTCCCAGGAGGCCCGCGAACTGACCGACCTGGTCAACGAGCTGGTCGACCTCGCGGCCGGCCAGTCCGACACCGAGCCGCCGCAGAAGGTCGACCTCGCCGAGCTCGCGGAGGACGTGGCGGGGCTCGCGCGGCGGCGCACCGGGCGGGAGATCACCGTACGGGCCGGCGGCGACACCACCACCGACGGGCGGCCGGGGATGCTGACCCGGGCGATCTCCAACCTGGTCGAGAACGCGGCCAAGTTCGACCGGGACGGCAACGGACCCATCGAGATCAGCGTCGTCGGGCCCGCCCGGCCGGGCACGGTCCGCGTCGAGGTCCTCGACCGCGGGCCCGGCATCGCCGACGCCGACCTGATGCGCATCTTCGACCGCTTCTACCGCGCCGCCGACGCGCGCTCCCTGCCGGGCTCCGGGCTCGGCCTCTCCATCGTCCGCGAGGTCGCCCTCGCCCACGGAGGAGCGCCGTTCGCCTCCCTGCGGGAGGGCGGCGGCTCGGTCATCGGCTTCACGGTGGGCGGGCCCCGGGACGCCTCCGCCTGAGGGCTGACTGGGGGCGGTCCGTCGCCGGGGGAGGGGAGCTGTTCGTGAGCGTCACGTCCGGGCGCGGGAAGCGGGTCGCCGTCGCCCTCGCCGCCGCGGGTCTGGTCGCCGGGACGGTGCTCGTCGTACGGGAGGCGAACTCTCCCGCCCACGGCCTCAGCGCCGCGCCCCGCGGTGACGCGCCGCCGTGCGCGCGCGTCACCGACGCCTCCCCGGACGCCCTCGACGGGCGCGAGCGGGCCGGCACCGGCCTGCCCGGCGTGGCCGTCTGGGGCGACGGCGCGGTGACCCTGCGCTGCGGGCTGGCCCCGCCGGCCGCGACCGTCGACCCGTGTATCGCCGTCGACGGCGTGGACTGGGTCTGGCGCCCCTCCACCGGCCACGACGGCCGCCGCGTCCTGGTCACCTTCGGCCGTGACCCGGCGGTCGAGGTGTCCGTCTCCGACCGGGTCGCCGGCATCGACGAGGTGCTGGTGGAACTGAGCGGGGCCGTGCGGTCGATCCGGCAGGGGGAGCGGTGCGTGGGGGAGGACGACGTGGCTTCTCCGGGATGAGACGCGAGTCCTCGGGGACGAGACGTGGGCTGCTTCGGAATGAGCCGTGGGTTTCTTTGGGACGGCTTGACCCGGGGCTCGGGAACTGAACGGTGTGCGCGTCCGACCCGTACGGAGGTGGCGGGTCCGAGCAGGTGACACGGGCGGTGATGCGAGTGGGCGGGGACGGTGCGTCCTGGGCGGTGCGGGCGCTGCGGGCCGCGGTCTTCGCCGTGCTGTGCGTGCTGCTCGCCGCCGGGGGACACGCCCTGGCCGCCGGCGCGGCGCCCCCGGTGTGGGCGCAGGCCGCCGGGGCGGCGCCGGTGTTCGCCGCCGGGTGCCTGCTCGGCGGGCGGGAGCGGTCGCTGGCCGGCATCGGCGCGGGGATGCTCGGCGCGCAGGGCGGACTGCACCTCGTGTTCGACGCCGTGCGGCCGCACGCCGGGATGGCGATGGACCAGGCGTACACCATGCATCACCTGCACCGCGTGCACCCGGTGACCCCGCACGCCGGTGCCGCCCACGTCGGCGCGGCGCTCGTGCTGACCTGGTGGCTGCGGCGCGGGGAGGCCGCGGTGTGGTCGCTGCTGCGGCGGACGGCCGCCCTCGTGCCGGGGCTCGTCGCGTGGTTGCGGGGCGGGCGGCAGGGGGTGCCGGACACACCGGGGCTCGTACGGGGGAGAGGGGGCGCGGAGCCGGGGGCCGGGCGGGGCGTGCGGCTGCGGTACGCCGTCCACCGGCGCGGCCCGCCGGCCGGGACGACGTACGCCTGACCACCGACCGACACCCCATCCCGTACGGAGACTCACCCACCCATGTCCCGAGCACGAACCACGCTGCGCCGCGCCGGCGTCGTCACCGCCCTGACCGCGGCCGGACTGCTGGCCGCCGCGGGCGCCGCCGCCGCACACGTCACCGTCCACCCCGAGACCTACGCCAAGGGCGCCACCGACGGCCTGCTCACCTTCCGCGTGCCCAACGAGGAGGACACCGCCTCCACCACGAAGGTGCAGGTCTTCCTGCCCACCGACCACCCCGTCCTCGGCGTCCTGGTCTCCCCGCGCGACGGCTGGACCGCCAAGGTCACCACCACCAAGCTCAAGACGCCGGTGAAGACCGACGACGGCACCATCACCGACGCCGTCTCCGAGATCACCTGGACCGGCGGGAGGATCGGCCCGGGCCAGTACGAGGACTTCGACGTCGCCTTCGGTCAACTTCCCGACAACACGAGCGAGTTGGCCTTCAAGACGCTGCAGACGTACTCCGACGGCAAGGTGGCCCGCTGGATCGAGGAGGCGTCCTCGGGCGACGAGGAGCCGGAGAACCCGGCACCTGCGCTGAAGCTGACCGCCGGGGAGTCTCCGGCGCCGACCGCCTCGCAGGACGCCTCGTCCACCGCCTCCACCTCCTCCTCCGCCGCCGGGACCGACGGCAGCGACTCCACCGCCCGTGCCCTCGGCGTCGCCGGACTGGTCGTCGGCGTGCTGGGGCTGGGCGCGGCCGGGTTCGCCCTGGCACGCGGTCGTCACGGCCGGGGCACGGCCGAGTAGCCGGCGCGTTTCCCTCTCCTCGTGTCACGGATCACAGCCTGAGAGGTGAGTGTGGTCCCTGTGGCTTTCCCGTACTCACGGCCGACGGCTCCGATCCGGATGCGAGGATGAGGCGCCATGACAGCCGGGCGGTGTTCACGCACGCTGAGGGCCGCGTTGTTCGCGGCCGTCAGCGTGCTGCTCGCCGCCCTGGCCCACGTCATGATGTCCGGCCAGTACGTGCCCGCCTGGGCACTCGTCGCCGGCGCGGCGGGCACCGGCACCGCGGGCTGGTGCCTGGCGGGTCGTGAGCGGGGACTGCCCGTCGTGGTGGCCGTCGTGGTCGCCGCGCAGACGGCACTGCACGCGTCGTTCTCGCTGGCGCAGCCACGGGCCATGGGTGCGATGGGCAGGGGATCGATGGACATGGGGTCGACGCAGATGCCCATGACCGGCATGGACATGTCCCACATGGCCGCCATGCCCCACGCATCCCACCCCGCCGTCGTCCCCGGCGCACCCACCACCGGCATGCTCGCCGCCCACCTCCTGGCCGCCCTGCTGTGCGGACTGTGGCTGGCCCACGGCGAGAAGGCCGCGTTCCGCATCCTGCGGGCCGTCGCCGGATGGCTGGCGGCGCCCCTGCGGCTGCCGCTCGCCGTGCCCGCCGCCCCGGACCGCCCCCGCGCCGGTGTGCGCCGCGGCGGTTCGGACCCGGCGCCGCGGCGACTCCACCTCGTCCACGCGATCACCTCCCGGGGTCCGCCGGCGCGGCCCGCTGTCGCCTGACGACAGCCGGAGCACCGGGGCCGCCGTCCGGCGCGCCTCCGGTTCGGCCGTACACCGTGACGACACGGCCGTACGGCCGCCCCTTCCCGCTCACCGGACCGCGGCCCGCGCCCAGGTGCGTGCGCCTGCGCCGCCGCGCTCCGGATCACGGTTCCCGGAAGGACCAGGACCCAGGTGATCACCTCCACCCTGCCCGCGACACCGGCAGACCCCATCGGCACCCCCTGCGTCGACGAGTCGATAACCGCGTGGGCGCTCGCCGCCCGAGCCGGTGACGCCGACGCCGTCGAGCGGTTCGTGCGCGCGCTGCACCGCGACGTCCTGCGCTACGTCGCCCACCTGTGCGCCGATCCGCAGGCCGTCGACGACCTCGCCCAGGACACGTTCCTGCGCGCCCTCGGCAGCCTGCACCGCTTCGAGGGCCGTTCCTCGGCGCGCGCCTGGCTGCTGTCCATCGCCCGCCGCGCGGTGGTCGACAGCATCCGCACCGCCGCCGCCCGGCCGCGCGCCGCCCAGGTGGCCGACTGGCAGCTGGCCGTCGAACGCGCCCAGCCGCACGGCCTGCCCGGCTTCGACGACGGCGTGGCGCTCCTCGACCTCCTGGCCGCGCTGCCCGCCGAACGCCGTGAGGCCTTCGTCCTCACCCAGCTCGCCGGCCTGCCCTACACGGAGGCGGCGGCCCGCACCGGCTGCCCGGTCGGCACGGTCCGCTCCCGCGTGGCCCGCGCCCGTGCCACGCTCCTGGAGCTGCTGGACCCGGACGGCCCGGGCCGTCCGCCCGGCTGCGGCTAACCGACCTGGATGCGCGTGTCCATGCCGAGCTGCTTGTGGCCGGGGATCGGGCAGTACAGCTCGTACGTGCCCTTCTTCAGGGTCACCGTCACCGTCGACTCCTGTCCGCCCTGGACGTCGCCGGTCTTGGCGTCCCGCACGCCGGGCCCGTCGACCGACAGGGCGTGGGTGACCTTGCCGGCGTTGTCGGCGACGAAGGTGTAGGTGCCGGGCGTGAAGGACGACCGGGACAGCTTCAGGGCGTAGTCGGTCTCGGTGACGGTGACGCGGGTGCCGGAGCCGCCGCCCGCCGCCGAGCCGCTCGCCTTGCCGCCGCTTCCGCTTCCGTCGCCGCTTCCGCTGGAGCAGGCGGCGAGGGCGAGGAGGGCGGCGGAGACCACCGCCGCCGCGCGCAGCGCCGTGCGTGCCGTGATCGCCGTCGCCGTTCCCGTTGCCGTAGGGCTCATCGTGGCTCATCCCCTTCGGGGTCCGCCCGCGAGACGTCGGGCTTGTCCGCGTCTGGCGCGAGAGGCCCTCTATGGGGGATACGGGACCGAGTGCCCCGGTGTTCAGGTGCCGAGCCCTCCGGCCCCATCTCGTGGCCTCTTCGGCCCAAGACGGTGCCGCGGAAGCGGACGACCGTGGAGACGAAGGCGACCCGAGAAGGTGAGCACCGTGATGTTCTGGAACGACCACGACGTCAGCGGCTGGGGCTGGTTCGCCATGTCGGCGGGCATGATCCTGTTCTGGGCGGCGATCATCACCATCGGCGTCCTGCTCTTCCGCATCCTCACCCGCCCGGACGGCACCCCTGCCGTTCCCCGGCCCGCTCCCCGCCCGGAAGACCTCCTCGCCGAACGCTTCGCCCGCGGCGAGATCGACGAGGACGAGTACCACCACCGCATGGCGGCCCTGCGCGCGGAACGTGAACAGGGGCCGTCACTGAGCAAGGGCTGACGACCGCACCGCACCGCACATGACGAAGGCGGGGTCCGGAAACCCCGCCCCGTGCGCCGTGTGGCCCTGTGTCAGGGCCACACCAGGCAATAAGGCTGATGCCCCGCCTCGTGCAGGCGGTGGCTGAAGTCCTGCCACTCGTGCAGCAGCTGGTACACGTTGAACGCGTCGCGCGGTCCGCCCCGGTCCGGGACCGTCGACCAGATGAAGGCCGCCGCGCCGACCGCTTCCTCGCCGATGCCGCGGAGCGGGTCGACGACCGTCATGGGGAGCTTGACCACGGCGTAGTCGGGGTGCAGGACGACCAGTTCGAGGGGCGGGACCCGGTGCAGCGGGACGCCCTCGATGCCCGTGAGCACCATCGCCGCCATCGTCTCCGGCTTGATCTTGGTGAACATGCCGTTCATCCCGAGCTCGTCGCCGCCCAGTTCCTCGGGGCGCATCGAGATCGGGACGCGGGCCGCCGTCGCGCCGTCCGGCGCGCCGAAGTACTTGTACGTCACCCCCACCCGACCACCATTCCTGCTCCCCGCCCGCAACGGATCGATCCGCCGTTCGATACGTCGCTCGGCGCGCTCTGACTCAAGTGGGACGCCCGGTCCCGGTGCCGACTCCTCCGCCTCGCGCCGGTGCCTTCCCCGCCGGGCACGTCGAGGACCCAGGTCATCAGTCCCCTCGCCCAGTCCGCCACCGCGATGCATATCTCCACCCGACTGCTTTTCTAGGACGCGTGGCCCCCGCCGCGCAACCCGATCATCGTGTCAGTGACCTCCCCCACGGCCGCCCAACGAAACGTGCGTTGAAACACCTGTCCGCAGGATCTTCGCAGCCCTCGAACACGATGTGCCGGATGAGCTGCGTGTACCGGCACCAGTCTCTCAGATGGCGGCGGTTCGACCACGTGTTTGTCGGACCGGTGGCGGGCTCCGCCTACCCTGAGAAGGTCACTGAGAGGTCGGAGAGGTCGGAGACGTCGCTGCTCATGAGCGAAATGCCTTATTCATACGATGCGCCTGCCTCGCAGGCCCTGTTCGACCGTGCCGCGGCCGTCACCCCCGGCGGCGTGAACTCCCCGGTGCGCGCCTTCCGCGCCGTGGGCGGCACGCCCCGGTTCATGGTGTCGGGGAAGGGGGCCTACCTCACCGACGCCGACGGGCGTGAGTACGTCGACCTGGTGTGCTCCTGGGGGCCGATGATCCTCGGGCACTCGCACCCCGAGGTCATCGCCGCCGTCCAGGAGGCCGTCTCCCGCGGCACCTCCTTCGGCACCCCGGGCGAGGGCGAGGTCGCGCTCGCCGAGGAGATCGTCGCCCGGGTCGAGCCGGTCGACCAGGTGCGGCTGGTCAGCAGCGGCACCGAGGCCACCATGTCCGCCATCCGGCTCGCCCGCGGCTTCACCCGGCGGCCCAAGGTGATCAAGTTCGCCGGCTGTTACCACGGTCACGTCGACTCGCTGCTCGCCTCGGCCGGCTCCGGCGTCGCCACCTTCGCCCTGCCCGACACCCCCGGCGTCACCGGCGCCCAGGCCGGCGACACCATCGTGCTGCCGTACAACGACCTGGAGGCGGTGAACGAGGCCTTCCACCGGCACCCCGGCGAGATCGCCTGCGTGATCACCGAGGCCTCGCCCGGCAACATGGGCGTCGTGCCGCCCCGGCCCGGCTTCAACCAGGGGCTGAAGGACGCGTGCTCGAAGAACGGCGCCCTCTACATCTCCGACGAGGTCATGACCGGCTTCCGCACCAGCCGGGCCGGGTGGTACGGGATCGACGGGGTCCGGCCCGACCTGATGACCTTCGGCAAGGTCATGGGCGGCGGGTTCCCGGCCGCGGCCTTCGGCGGGCGGGCGGACGTCATGGCGCACCTCGCCCCCGCCGGGCCCGTCTACCAGGCCGGCACCCTCTCCGGCAACCCCGTCGCCACCGCGGCCGGCCTCGCCCAGCTGCGGCTCCTGGACGACGCCGCCTACGACACGGTCAACGCCGTGTCGGAGCAGATCCGGTCGCTGGTGACCGAGGCGCTGAGCAAGGAGGGCGTCGCGCACCGGCTGCAGAACGCCTCCAACATGTTCTCCGTCTTCTTCACCGACCGGGACGTGCGCGACTACGAGGACGCCAAGCGGCAGGAGTCCTTCCGCTTCACCGCGTTCTTCCACTCGATGCTGGCGCAGGGCGTCTACCTGCCGCCCTCGTCCTTCGAGTCCTGGTTCGTGTCCACGGCCCACGACGAGCAGGCCGTGCAGCGCATCGCCGACGCCCTCCCGGCGGCGGCCCGAGCGGCGGCGGAGGCCACGGCGGCATGAGCGAGCAGACCACCAACGGCGAGCTGACCGTCGTCCACCTCATGCGGCACGGCGAGGTGGCCAACCCGGACGGCGTCCTCTACGGCCGGCTCGCCGGCTACCACCTGTCGGAGCTGGGGCGGCAGATGGCCGACCGGGTCGCGGGGCACCTGGCGTCGCGGGACGTCACGTACGTCTGCGCCTCCCCGCTGGAGCGGGCCCAGGAGACGGCCACGCCGATCGCCAAGGCCCACGGCCTCGACCTCGCCACCGACGCGCGGCTCATCGAGGCCGACAACGTCTTCCAGGGCAAGACCTTCGGCGTCGGCGACGGGGCGCTGCGCCGGCCCGCCAACTGGAAGTACCTCGTCAACCCCTTCAAGCCGTCCTGGGGCGAGCCGTACGTCGACATCGTCGTGCGCATGATGCAGGCGCTGGACGCGGCCAGGGACCGGGCGCGGGGGCACGAGGCCGTGCTGGTCAGCCATCAGCTGCCGATCTGGACCGTGCGGTCGTACGTCGAGCGGCGGCGGCTGTGGCACGACCCGCGCAAGCGGCAGTGCACGCTCGCCTCGCTGACGTCCTTCACCTACCAGGGCGACAAGATCGTGTCCGTGGGCTACTCCGAGCCCGCCGTCGACCTCGTCCCCGCGCACCTGCGGGCCGGCGCCCGGCCGGTGCAGGGCAAGGGCAACAGCAAGGCCTTCGGAGCCTGAGCCGACCCGCGCGGACGTCCCCGTTGTGTCCTATGACACGTTCGTGACATTCGTCGCGAGATCGGGGCCTTCGAGAGGAACCTCCCCGTTCGTCATGTCCTCTGACTGGGTGACCGCCAGAGCACATGACGAATCGGGGATGGAATGCGCGCTCTCACTCGCAGGGGAATGCTCGGTCTCGGCGCGGGTGCCGCGGCCGCCGCCGGACTCGCCGGCTGCGGCACCCTCAGGCCGTCAGACGGATCCACCCACGCCCGCGGTTCCGCCAGGACCCCGGCCCGTCCGCTCGCCCGCCCCCTCGGCGACGGCTCGACCTCCTACACCGGCAAGCAGCCCCACCAGCCGGAGCGCCCCGAGCCGCTGGAGCCCGGCCAGACCCCGCCGCAGTTTGTGGTCTTCTCCTGGGACGGCGCCGGCGAGGTCGGCACCGGCCTCTTCCCCCGCTTCCTCGACCTCGCCAGGGACCACGGCGCGCACATGACCTTCTTCCTCTCCGGGCTCTACCTGCTGCCCGAGTCGAAGAAGCGCCTCTACAACCCGCCCAACAACCCGCGCGGCGCCTCCGACATCGGCTACCTCACCGACGAGCACATCAAGGCCACCCTGACCAACGTGCGCCGCGCCTGGCTCGACGGACACGAGATAGGCACCCACTTCAACGGCCACTTCTGCGGCGGCTACGGCACCGTCGGCAACTGGACGCCCGCGCAGTGGCGCGACGAGATCCAGCAGGCCAAGTCCTTCGTGAAACAGTGGCGCACCAACACCGGCTGGACCGACCTGCCCTCCCTGCCCTTCGACTACGACAAGGAACTCGTCGGCGGCCGCACGCCCTGCCTGCTCGGCCAGGACAACCTGCTGCCCACCGCCAAGGAGCTCGGCTGGCGCTACGACGCCTCCTCGCCCGGCGGCCGCCAGGTCTGGCCGGAGAAGAAGCAGGGGCTGTGGGACCTGCCCCTGCAGCAGATCCCGTTCCCGGGACGCTCCTTCGAGGTGCTGTCGATGGACTACAACATGCTCGCCAACCAGTCCGTCAACTCCACCAACGCGCCCGCCTACAACCACCCGGCCTGGCGCACCCAGTCCGCGCAGGCCTACATCGCGGGCTTCCAGCGGGCCTACGAGACCAACCGCGCCCCCTTCTTCGTCGGCAACCACTTCGAGCACTGGAACGGCGGCATCTACATGGACGCCGTCGAGGAGGCCCTCAAGCACATCGCGCGGGAGAGGGAGAAGGGCGCGGACGTACGGCTGGTCTCCTTCCGGCAGTTCGTCGACTGGATGGACGTACAGAAGCCGGAGGTGCTCGCCAGGCTCCGCACGCTGGACGTCGGGCAGCAGCCGGTGGGTGGCTGGAAGGAGTTCCTCAAGGACACCTCGACCGCCTCCGGACAGGCCGCCTGAAATGCGCATTCGTGCCCGCAAGGCGCCCATGAGGGGGGTGCGCAAGATCCCCGGAACGGACATGCGAAACTTTTCACATGAGTGCCGCCAGCCGCGCCCCCCTGCGCTCGAACCGTAGCCGTGCCGTCACGCTCTCCGTCGTGACCGCGGCCGCCGCGCTGACCCTGTCCGCGTGTGGTTCAGGGGGCACCTCCGGCGGCTCGGGCGACACCAACTTCGTCACCGGGGCCGACGGCATCTCCACCGTGAAGAAGGGCGACCGGGCCGACGCGCCCGACCTGTCCGGCAAGACCGTCGACGGGCAGCAGCTCGACGTCGCCGCCTACAAGGGCAAGATCGTCGTCCTGAACGTGTGGGGCTCCTGGTGCCCGCCGTGCCGCGCCGAGGCCAAGAACTTCGAGAAGGTCTACCAGGACGTCAAGGGCCGGGGCGTCCAGTTCGTCGGCATCAACACCCGCGACACCTCCACCGGTCCGGCCAGGGCCTTCGAGAAGGAGTACGGCGTCAGCTACCCGAGCCTGTACGACCCGACGGGCAAGCTGATCCTCCGCTTCAAGAAGGGCACCCTCAACCCGCAGGCCATCCCCTCCACGCTGGTCATCGACCGCGAGGGCAGGATCGCCGCGCGCACGCTCCAGGCGCTCAGCGAGGAGAAGCTGCGCAAGATGCTCGCTCCGGTCCTCGCGGAGAAGTGACGTGACGCCGGTCACCACGCTCGCCGAGACGGGCTACAACGGCACCGTGCTCAACGGCGCCCTCCTCGTCGCGCTGCCCATCGCCCTGCTCGGCGGACTCGTCTCCTTCTTCTCGCCGTGCGTGCTGCCCCTCGTCCCCGGCTACCTCAGCTACGTCACCGGCGTCACCGGCACCGACCTGGCCGAGGCCCGGCGCGGGCGGATGGTCGCCGGCGCCTCCCTGTTCGTCCTCGGCTTCACCGCCGTCTTCGTCTCCAGCGGGGCCCTGTTCGGCTACTTCGGCGACACGCTCCAGCAGCACAAGAGCGTCACCTCCAAGGTGCTGGGCGTGCTCATGGTCCTCATGGGCGTGTTCTTCATGGGGCTGATGCCGTGGATGACCCAGCGTGAGTTCCGTCTGCACAAGCGGCCGGTGACCGGCCTGCTCGGCGCTCCGCTGCTCGGCGCGCTGTTCGGCATCGGCTGGACGCCCTGCATCGGGCCCACCCTCTCCTCCGTGCTGATCCTCTCCCAGGACCAGGGCAGCGCGGGCCGCGGCGCCCTCCTGACCGTCGCCTACTGCCTCGGACTCGGTGTGCCCTTCGTGCTGGCCGCGGTCGCCTTCCGCAAGGCCCTCGGCGCCTTCGGCTGGGTCAAGCGCCACTATGTCTGGGTGATGCGCATCGGCGGCACCATGATGATCCTGACCGGGGTGCTGCTGCTGACCGGCGCCTGGGACCGTCTGGTGCAGGAGATGCAGACCTGGTCCAACGGCTTCACTGTGGGGATCTGATCGATGAGCAAGACCACAACCGACAACGCCCCCGCCGAGCATCCGCCCGCGGGCGAGGACCAGGACCTGGGCGCCGCCGGCTCCCAGCTGTCCACCGCGCCCAGGGAGGAGCTGCCGGCCGTGCCCGCCATGGGCGTCATCGGCTGGGCCCGCTGGTTCTGGCGCCAGCTCACCTCGATGCGGGTCGCGCTGCTGCTGCTCCTGCTCGTCTCGCTCGGCGCGATCCCCGGCTCGCTCATCCCGCAGACCGGCATCGACGCCACCAAGGTCGCCGACTTCCGCAAGGCGCACACGCTCCTGTCGCCGGTCTACGACCGGCTCGGCCTCTTCCACGTCTACAGCTCGGTGTGGTTCTCCGCGATCTACATCCTGCTGTTCGTCTCGCTCATCGGCTGCATCGTGCCCCGCACCTGGCAGTTCGTGGGCCAGCTGCGCGGCCGCCCGCCGGGCGCGCCCAGGCGCCTGACCCGGCTGCCCGCCTACACCACCTGGCGCACCGAGGCCCGGCCCGAGCAGGTCCGCGAGGCCGCGCTCACGCTGCTGCGGAAGCGCCGCTTCCGGGCCCACCTCGCCGGTGACGCGGTCGCCGCCGAGAAGGGCTACCTGCGCGAGATCGGCAACCTCGCCTTCCACATCGCGCTGATCGTGATGCTGGTCGCCTTCGCCTGGGGCCAGTTGTTCAAGTCCGAGGGCAACAAGCTGATCGTCGAGGGCGACGGCTTCTCCAACACCCTCACCCAGTACGACGACTTCAAGTCCGGCAACCTCTTCACCCAGGACGACCTGGACCCGTTCAGCTTCACCCTGGACAAGTTCACCGGCACCTACGAGACCTCCGGCCCCAATCGCGGCACCGCGCGCACCTACCAGGCCGACGTCACCTACAGCGTCGGCGCCTACGGCAAGGACGAGAAGCGCACCATCAAGGTCAACGAGCCGCTGTCCATCGGCGACTCGAACGTCTACCTCACCGCCCACGGCTACGCCCCCGTCGTCACCGTCCGCGACGGCAAGGGCAACGTCGTCTACCGCGAGGCCGTCCCCCTGCTCCCGCTGGACTCCAACGTCACCTCCTCCGGCGCGATCAAGGTCATGGACGGCTACCGCAACGCCCAGGGCGTGCGCGAACAGCTCGGTTTCCAGGCCTTCTTCCTGCCGACGTACACCAAGGGCAGCGAGACCGCCTCGACCTTCCCGGGGCTGGACAACCCGGTGCTGAACCTGGCCGCCTACCACGGCGACCTCGGCGTCGACGCGGGCATCCCGCAGAGCGTCTACCAGCTCGACAAGACCAACATGAAGGCCTACAAGGACGCCAAGGGCCAGGCGCTGCGGGCGAACCTGAAGCCCGGCCAGACCATGAAGCTGCCGAACGGCGCCGGCTCGATCACCTACGAGGGCACCAAGCAGTGGGCGAACTTCCAGGTCGTCCGCCAGCCCGGCACCGACTGGGCGCTCGCCGGTTCCCTCACCGCCATCTTCGGCCTCGCCGCCTCCCTGTTCATCCAGCGCCGCCGGGTGTGGGTGCGCGCGACCGAGGGCCCCGACGGCGTCACGGTCGTCGAGATGGCCGGCCTCGGCCGCAGCGAGTCCGCCAAGGTGCCCGAGGAGCTCGGCGACCTCGCCGGGATCCTCTACGACCAGGCGCCGGGGGCACCCGACCCCGACGACCCCGCAGAATCGCCCGACCCCCACGTCGTACCTGCCGAAGGGGCTGACAAGCAGTGACCCCCGATACCGCGACGACTCTCGCCGCCGCCACCAACGAGCACCTCGCGAACATCAGCAACACGCTGATCTACTCCGCGATGGCCGTCTACACACTGGCCTTCCTGGCGTACATCACCGAATGGATCTTCGGCAGCCGCAGCAGGATCGGCCGCACGGCCGCCGCGCTGACCGCCCAGAAGGACCGGGGCAGGGCGCCGGCCGTCACCGTGAAGAAGGCCGGCGGGACCGCCGTGCTGGAGCGGCCCGAGGTGGTCGTGCGCTCCTCGGCCGGCTCCCGGGACGTGCCCGACGGGCCCGGGGCGCACGGCGGGGACGAGCAGGGCGACCTCTACGGACGGATCGCCGTCTCGCTCACCGTACTCGCCTACCTCGTGCACCTCGGCGGGGTGATCGCCCGGGCCGCGTCCGTGGAGCGGGCGCCGTGGGGCAACATGTACGAGTTCAACATCACCTTCTCGGCCGTCGCCGTCACCGTGTTCCTGACGCTGCTCGTGCTGAGGAAGAACGTCCGCTGGCTCGGCCTGTTCCTGGTCACGACGGTCCTGCTCGACCTCGGCATCGCCGTCACCGTCCTGTACACCGCCAGCGACCAGCTGGTGCCGGCGCTGCACTCGTACTGGCTCTACATCCACGTCTCCACCGCGATCCTGTGCGGCGCGGTCTTCTACGTGGGCGCGGTCGGCACGCTGCTGTACCTGTTCAAGGACTCCTACGAGACGAAGCTGGAGAACGGCGGCACGCCCGGCCGCTTCGCCACGTCGTTCCTGGAGCGGCTGCCCGCCTCGTCCTCGCTGGACAAGTTCTCGTACCGCATCAACGCGGCCGTCTTCCCGCTGTGGACGTTCACGATCATCGCGGGCGCGATCTGGGCCGAGTCGGCCTGGGGCCGCTACTGGGGCTGGGACCCCAAGGAGACCTGGGCGTTCATCACCTGGGTCGCCTACGCCGGCTACCTGCACGCCCGCGCCACGGCCGGCTGGAAGGGCCGCAAGGCCGCCTACCTCGCGCTGATCGCGTTCGGCTGCTGGCTGTTCAACTACTACGGCGTCAACATCTTCGTCTCCGGCAAGCACTCGTACGCGGGCGTCTGAGCCGCCGGGGCAGGTCACCGGGTGGTACGTGGACCGGCTCGCCGAGTACACCGTCGGGGACGGCGGGTCCGCTTCCACCTGGAACGCGACGGCGAGCACGGGCGTCGGAGGCGGCCTGGCGGGATCGCTTCCGACGCCTCAGCGACGTCCTGGAGGGCCGAAAGCCCCCGGGGGCTCAGCCGACGGTGATCGAGTCGAGCTTGGCGCGCAGGTACGTGTGGGAGTCGACGGGCTCGTACGCCACCCGGCCGACCGGGGCGGGGACGGACTCCACGCGGGTGCCCGGGGTGCACTCGCCGAAGTAGACGAGGGACATCAGCTCCTCGGCGGGCGCGTCCGCGGGCGGGGGCAGGACCCGGTGGCGGCCGGAGCGCCAGCGGTCGCCGGTCCAACGGGCCATCAGGTCACCGATGTTGATGGTGAAGGCGTCCGGATCGTAAGGGGCGTCCTCCCAGCCGCCCTGGTCCGTGTAGACCTGCAGCCCGCCCTTGCCGGCCTGCCGGTCGAGGATCGTGACCGTGCCGAAGTCGGTGTGCGGGCCGATGCGGAACTGGCCGGGCTCCGGGGCGCCGACGACCTCCACGCCCGGGTACCAGTTGATGTTGAAGCCGTAGGTCGGATGGTCCATGTGCCGGGAGAAGAAGTCGGGTCCGAGGCCGAGGGCCTCCCCGAGCAGGGCGAGCAGCCGCTTCTCCAGCCCGGCCATCCTGTCCAGGTACTCCTCGCACAATGGCCGCAGTTCGGGGACCTCGGCGGGCCACACGTTCGGCGCGTACCACTCCGCGTTGACCACCGGGTCCTCGAACGGCTCGTGCGTCGCGAAGGTGAGCGACTCCTTCAGGTCGGGCGGGGTCTGCGTGCCCTCGGAATAGCCGTTCGCCTCCGCCCCGGGCCCCAGCCAGCCGCGCCCGCCGACCCGCGCGGCGTACGGCTGTTTCACCTCGGCGGGCAGGGTGAAGAAGGCGCGGGCCGCGGCCCGGATGCGGGCGCGCAGGGACGCCTCGACGCCGTGCCCGGTGACCAGCAGGAACCCGGCGGTCTGCAGGGCCTCGTCGACCGTGCGGGCGATGTCCCCGCGGGTCTGCTCGTCGCCGTCGAGCCAGGGCTTCAGGTCGATCGTGGGGATGCGGGGGTCACTCACCGATGTCCTCGTTCCACAGTGCCGGATGGTCCTTGACGAAGTCGCGCATCATGCCGACGCACTCGGGGTCGTCCAGCAGGACGATCTCCACGCCGTGCTCGGCCAGCCAGTCGTGGCCGCCGTGGAAGGTGGCCGCCTCGCCGATCACCACCCGGGAGATGCCGAACTGGCGCACCAGACCGGAGCAGTACCAGCACGGCGAGAGGGTGGTCACCATCGTCGTCCCGCGATAGGAGCGCTGCCGTCCCGCGTCGCGGAACGCGGAGGTCTCCGCGTGCATCGAGGGGTCGCCGTCCTGGACGCGCCGGTTGTGGCCGCGGCCGAGGAGGGTGCCGTCGGCGCCGTACAGCGCGGCGCCGATCGGGATGCCGCCCTCGGCGAGACCGGCGCGGGCCTCCGCGACGGCGGTGGCGAGCCAGGTGCGCGCCCGTGCCTGATCCAGATCCATACGTCTCACTCTGCTGTGGCCGAAACACCAGGGCAACGTGCGGAAAGTACTCTCCGGGCAACCCGCCGCCGGACGAACTGTCCACGCGCTGTCCCTGGAGGTGCCCGTGGCCGCACTCACCCTCCGCGAGGTGTTGGACCTGGACCCGGTGCGGGCCTCCGAGCCCGTGCTGCTGGCCGGCGAGGGCGCCCTGGACCGCCCGGTGCGCTGGGTGCACTCCAGCGAGGTGTACGAGGGAGCCAACTTCCTCGACGGCGGGGAACTGCTGCTCACCAACGGCTTCGGCCTGACCGATGCCGACGAGGGGGTGCGCCGGCGCTACGTCCGTGAGCTGGCCGCGCGCGGTGCGGCCGGGCTCGCGGTGGAGGTCGGCCGGTCCCTGCCGCACATGCCCGCCGAGGTCGCCGACGAGGCCCGCCGGCTGGGCCTGCCGCTGCTCGCCCTGCACCGGGTGGTGCCCTTCGTCCGCATCACCGAGGCGGCCAACCGGGCGATCGTCGCGCGCGGGCTGTCGGGCCGCTCGGTGCCCCGCCCGTGGGGCGAGGACCACACGGCCGCCCTCCTCGCCGACCTGGCCGACCGGGCGGCGCTCAACCAGCCCGAGGTGGAGGCGCGTGCGGCGCTCGCCGGGTTCCATCCGGGGCCCGGGGCGCGGCTGATCGGGGTGTCGGTGCACGGCACGCGCGAGGTGGGGGCGGTGGACCGGGCGGCCCGGCTGCTGGGCGGGGCGGGCGCGCTGCGGGCGGCGTTCCCCGGGGACGTGCTGGCGCTGCTCGCGCTGCCCGCCACCAGGACCGGCGACCCGATCCGCGCCGTCCAGGAGACCTTCCGGGCCGCGGCCGACCCCGGGCTCACCGTCGCCGTGGGGCACGCCGTCGACGCCGGCGGCGGCTGGCTGCGCTGGAGCGACACCCTGCGCGCGGCCCGTACGACGCTGGAGCTGGCGCTGACCGTGCCGGCCGCCGAGCCCGCCGTCCCCGACGGCCCGCTGGTCACCTCCGCCCGCGCGCTCGCCCTGGAACGGGAGCTGACCCGCGGCGGCGTCGACGCCAACCGGGACCGGCTCGCCCGCCTGGTGCAGCACACGCTGGGCCCGCTGCTGGCCTGGGAGGCGGCCCACCCCAGCGACCTGGTCCGCACCCTGGAGGTGCACCTGCGCCACGGCTGCTCCCCGACCCGCACCGCGGCCCTCCTGCACATCGGCCGCCAGTCCCTCTACCAGCGCCTGGAACGCATCGAGTCCCTCCTCGGCCTGGAGATCGACGACCCCGACCTGCTGGGCGAACTGCTCCAGGCAGCGTGCGCGCACCGCGTGGTGCGCGGGATGGGGGCGGGCGAGGTGCGGGGGCTGCGGACGGTGGCCTAGGCCAGGGGGCGCAGGGTGACGGTGCGAGGGCCGTTGAAGGGGGCGTGGCAGGTCACCGTGCGCGGGGTGCGCAGGGTGTCGTTCCCGGTGAACAGCTCCCGTACGGCGGTGAAGGAGACGTCGCCGCTGACGACGGGGGCGACACGGTCGTAGAACGCGCGCGACGACTCCGGCAGCGGTGTGCCGAACTCGCCCTCGTCCTCGCCCCACACGTCCCACAGCAGCGTCTCGACCTTGTTCAGCATGGCCAGGTCGAGCCGGATGTTGCCGGCGATGAACCGCTCGCCCCAGAAGGGGCCCTCCTCCGGCGGGTGCAGACCGAACGTGCGCTGGTCGGCCTCGCCCGCGCGGACGGCCCGCCAGACCTCGCTCGCGACGACGAAGCGGTCGCGGGGCACGTCCATCGGGTCGAAGCCGACGGTGTAGCGGTCGGTGAGCTGGGGGTCGGCGAGCAGCCAGCGTTCCCGTTCGCCGTCCCAGTACTCGGTGACCACGTGGTCGAAGTGGAAGCCGTCGTCGGCGAAGTAGTCGGCGAAGCCCGAGCGGATGCGGGCCGGGACGCCCAGGTGCCGCAGGAACGAGCAGTGCAGCAGGGCGAAGTCCCGGCAGGTGCCGACGAACCGGTCGCCCACCGCGCGCGGCCGGTCCAGCGGGGCGTCGTCGCGGCCGACGACGATCCGCAGGATGTCGTCGACATAGCGGGTCTCGGCGTCGTTGTGCAGACGCGCGGTGGGATGGGTGTGACCGAAGAGCGGGCCCTCCACGCGGTGGACCAGCAAGTCCCGTGCGACACGGGCGAGCCGGGCCGGGTCGCGCGGCAGGCCGGCGTACAGACCGGCGAGTTCGCCGGGGTCGCAGAAGGTGCTGTGGGTGGCGTAGAAGGAGAGGGACATGACGGCTCCCTGGGGCGTCATCGACCACGTGTTCGAATACGGGTCGGTGCGCCTCACCGTGTCAAATTTCCCCGCTTTCTGTCCAGTTGGCGGCGCCGGGCCGTCCGGTGCGCCCGGCCGCGGGTAAGCGGATCCCGGCCGCCGGGCGTGTAGGGGGTGTGAAGGAGCTGGAGTTCGCGGAGTTCTACCGCAGCAGCCGGGACGTGTGCCTGCGGGCCGTGCTCGCCGCAGTCGGGGAGCGGCAGTTGGCCGAGGACCTGGTGGCCGACGCCTACACGCGGGCCTGGGCGGCGTGGCCGAAGGTCGCCCGGCACCCGGCGCCCAGGGCCTGGATCGTGCGGACGGCGCTCAACACCCGCATCTCCTGGTGGCGGCGCAGACGACGCGAGGTCGCCCTGGGCGACGGGCACGACACCGCGGCCCCCGCGGCCGCCGCCGCCCGGCTCGACCCGTCCCTGCTCGCGCTGCTGCGCCGGCTCCCGCGCCGCCAGCGGGAGGTGATCGCCTTCCGGGTCTTCCTCGACCTCGACACCGAGGCCACCGCGAAGGCCCTCGGCATCGCGCCGGGCACGGTCACCGCCCACCTGTCCCGGGCCGTCGCGACCCTGCGCGGCCACCTCGTCACCCCGGAGGCCGGACCATGAGCGAACACGACACCGACGTCCTCGACGCGCTGCGGGCGTCCCTCGCCACCGTCACCCTCGACACCCCCGTCGAACAGATCGTCGCCGACGCGCGCGCCCGGCGGCGCAGGCGGCGCCTCGCCCTCGGCGCCGGCGCCACGGCCGTCGCCGCCGGACTCGCGCTCGGCGTGCCGGGCTACGGTCACCCCTCGACGGCGCCGCCGTCCGACGCGTACGCCACCGGCGCGGGCACCGTGCACATCCGCACCGCCGCGTACACCGTCGACAGCCTCGCGAACGGGGCGGTGCGCGTGACCTGGGACAAGCAGGCCTACCTCGACGACCACGCGGGACTGCAGAAGGCGCTGCAGGACGCCGGGTTCCCGGTGCTCGTCAAGGTCGGCGAGTTCTGCAAGGGACCGGACGACGACGGCACGCTGCCCGACACCGGCGTCGGGGCCGGGGTCGAGGACGTCATGAAGGGGCGGCGCGTGGCCGACGACAAGGTCGTCTTCGACTTCCTCCCCGACGCGATGCCCGCGCACACCGAACTCTTCATCGGCTACCTCACCCCCGCCCAGCTGGCCGTCACCGGCGGCCGCCCCGGCTCCGTCGAACGCCTGGTGCCGACCGACACCCCGCTGACCTGCACCAGCGAGCTGCCCGACGTCGGGTGAGAGGGAGGGGAGGGGGAGCGGGGGCGTGCCGGCGACGTCAGTGCGCGGAGCCCACCCGCAGCAGAAGCTTGCCCGTGCTGGTCCGTGCTCCCATCAGCCGGTGCGCCTCCGCCGCCTCCTCCAGCGCGAACTCCGCCGTGACCGGCAGCGACACCGTGCCGTCGACCACCGTGCCGAAGGCCCGCTCGGCCAGGGCGCGCAGCCGCTCCGGCGCCGTCTTCGACAGGGTCAGGATCGAGAACCCGGCGACCGAGACGCCGGTCGGGTACAGCTCGGGCTGGCCCACGCTCCACGCCGGCGCCGAGCTGGCGTTGCCGAAGGAGACCAGCCGGCCGAAGACCGCGAGGGAGGCCAGGCTGCGGCGGAAGGTCTTTCCGCCGACCGGGTCGAGCGCGAGGTCGACACCCCGGCCGTCCGTCGCCGTACGCACCGCCGTGTCGAAGTCGTCGCCGACGAACACCTCGTCGTAGCCGTAGGCGCGCGCGTACTCCGCCTTGGCCGGCGAGGACACCACGCCGAACACCGCCCCGGCGCCCGCCGCCTTCGCCAGCCGGCCCACCGCCGTGCCGACCCCGCCCGCGGCGCCCTGCACCAGCACGCTCTCGCCCGGCTGGAGCCGGCCCACCGCGTGCACCAGCGCGTACGCCGTCGGCAGCACCGTGGGCAGCGTGGCCGCCGTGCGCAGGTCGAGGCCGGCCGGCACCGCGAAGACCGTCGCCGTGTCGGCGACCACGACGTCCGCGTAGGCGCCGCCGTGCGTCAGCGCCGTCACCTCCTGGCCCACGGCCAGCCCGGTGACGCCCTCGCCCAGCGCCCGGATCCGGCCGGAGAACTCCAGTCCCGGCACGAAGGGCAGCGCCGGCACCCGGTAGCCCTCCGAACGGGCCTTCAGATCGGCGAAGTTGACCCCCGTGTAGGCCACGTCCACGCTCACCTGGCCGGGGCCCGGTGCGGGCACCTCGGCCTCCACCACCTTCAGGACCTCGGGACCGCCGTACTCCTGGAACTCCACCGCGCGCATGGCCGACCATTCCCTCCGTGAGTGCCGATGGCAGGGGGAACCGCGCGGACGCCGGGGCCATTCCCGCGTGGGTCAGGCCCCCGGAGCGACCGCGGGGGCTCGGTCGCCGCGCCGGCCGCGCAGCGCCGCGTACAGCACCGCGCTCACCGCGAACCCGACCAGCGGCGTGATGTCACCGAACGCCGGGTGGTGCTCGGGCACCCAGCCCACGAAGTCCTCCTGGTTGGAGAAGAGCGGGACGGACACCGCCACACCCGCCAACAGGGCGGCCAGACCGGGCCAGTTGGTAAAGGTGCGGTCGGACAGGCGGGCCGCCAGCTCCGCGTCCGACGCGGTACGGCCCTGCAGCCACCGCTCCACCAGCACCACTCCCAGCCACGGCGCCACCCAGTACGCGATGACCAGCAGGAACGCCTCGTACGCCGACCCCGCGTCGGACAGCGACGCCCACGCCGCCGCCGTACCGGCGATCCCGGAGACCACGACCAGCACCCCACGGCTCAGCCAGGCCGGCAGCCGCAGACCGAAGGAGGCGATGGAGATCGCGCCCGAGTAGATGTTGAGGGCGTTGGCGGAGACACCGCCGAGGATGATGGCGAGCAGCACCAGGTCGCCCAGCCAGCCGGGGAGGTGACCGGTGAAGGCGGCCGTGGGGGTGGCGTCCTCGGGGGCCACGATGGTCGCCGAGGCCGCGCCGACGACCGCGACGAGGGAGACGGACACGAACAGGCCGACCGCCGGGTACACCACCGTCTTCAGCCGGCTCGCCGTGCGAGGCAGGTAGCGCGAGTAGTCCGTGGCGTACGGGTTCCAGCCCGCCGCGTAGCCCCAGGCCGCGCTGAACGCCAGCAGGAACCCGCCGACGCCGCCGCCCGAGCCGCCCGCGGAGAGGTCCGCGTCCTTCACGGTCCACACACCGGCCAGCAGGAAGATCACCGCGAGGGCCGGGAAGGCGTACTTCTCGAAGGTGTGCACGAAGTTGTGGCCGATGAAGCCGATGAGGATCTCGGCGGCCACGACCAGCAGCAGGGAGGGCAGCGGACGCAGGCCGGTGAGCGTGTTGAGCGCGAAGGCCGCGCTCACGCTGTTCACCGCGAACCAGCCCACGCCGGCGATCAGGCCGTTGGCCGCGGACGGCAGGATGTTGCCGAGGTAGCCGAAGGAGAACCGCCCGATCACCATCTGCGGCACCCCGAACCGGGGGCCGTCCAGGGACAGCACGCCCTGGGTGAGCGCGCCGACACCGGCGCCGAGCACGATGGCGGCGGTCGCCTCCCAGAAGCCCAGGCCGAAGAAGAGGACCGCGATCACGCCGATGTAGACGGTCGCGAACTCGATGTTCGGGGAGGCCCAGGTCCACAGCAACTGCAGCGGGCTGCCGTGCCGTTCGGCGTCGGGAATGGGCTCGGATCCCGCCGTCTCGACGGCGATGACCTTGTCACCGTAGGCGGGGGCGAGGGTGCCGGCGGAGTCGGCGGGTGCAGTCGTCATGCGAGCCAAGTGTCCGGTTCCGGCCGGTCCGGGCACAGGGGCGCATTGTCCGCTCCGGGGGCCTCGCCGACGTACAACCTGTAGGCGGCCGCCTCAGTCGGTGCGCGGGTCGTCCGGCCTGAGCGACTTCAGGAACTCCGGGTTGTCGTCCGGCGCGACCCACCGCTGCCGGGGCTGCCGCCTCTTGCCGGCGACCAGCCAGGCGACCGGGCCCACCAGCACCTCGCCGAAGAGCAGGATGACGATCACCCACATCACCTTCTGCATGCCCCGCACCTCGTCCTCCGGGGTGTTCAGGCAGTCCACGAAGGCGTAGATCCACAGCGCCAGGACCAGCAGGAACGGCAGATACCTCAGCATGCTCGCGTGCTCTCCCCGACGTGGTGGACGGCCCCGGTGACGGGGTCAGGGTAGCGGGTGGCCGATACTGGGACGCATGGCTTACGACGATCTTCGCTCCCTGCTGCGGGCCCTGGAGCGCGAGGGCGACCTCAAGCGCGTCAAGGCCGAGGTCGACCCGTATCTGGAGGTCGGGGAGATCGTCGACCGGGTGCAGAAGTCCGGCGGACCGGCGCTGCTGTTCGAGAACGTGAAGGGCTCCGCGATGCCCCTCGCGATGAACGTCTTCGGGACCGACCGGCGGCTGCTGAAGGCCCTGGGCCTGAAGTCGTACGCGGAGATCTCCGAGAAGATCGGCGGGCTGCTCAGGCCGGAGCTGCCGCACGGCTTCGTCGGTGTGCGCGAGGCGTTCGGCAAGCTCGGCGCGATGACGCACGTACCGCCGAAGAAGGTGAGGGAAGCGCCCGTCCAGGAGGTCGTGCTCACCGGGGACGACGTCGACCTCGACGCCCTGCCGGCGCTGTTCACCTGGCCCAAGGACGGCGGCTCCTTCTTCAACCTGGGCCTGACCCACACCAAGGACCCCGAGAGCGGCATCCGCAACCTCGGGCTCTACCGCCTCCAGCGCCACGACCGGCGCACCATCGGCATGCACTGGCAGATCCACAAGGACAGCCGCAACCACTACCAGGTCGCGGCGCGCAGGGGCGAGCGGCTGCCGGTCGCGATCGCCTTCGGGTGCCCGCCGGCGGTGACGTACGCCTCCACCGCGCCGCTGCCCGGTGACATCGACGAGTACCTCTTCGCCGGGTTCATCGCCGGCAAGCGGATCGAGATGGTCGACTGCAAGACCGTCCCGCTGCAGGTGCCGGCGCAGGCGGAGGTCGTCCTGGAGGGCTGGCTGGAGCCCGGCGAGATGCGCCCCGAGGGCCCCTTCGGCGACCACACCGGCTTCTACACCCCGCAGGAGCCGTTCCCCGCCCTGACGATCGACTGCGTCACCATGCGCAGGCGGCCGCTGCTTCAGTCGATCGTCGTAGGCCGCCCTCCGACGGAGGACGGACCGCTGGGTCGTGCGACGGAGCGCTTCTTCCTTCCCCTGCTGAAGATCATCGTGCCGGACATCGTGGACTACCACCTGCCCGAGGCGGGCGGCTTCCACAACTGCGCGATCGTCTCGATCGACAAGAAGTACCCGAAGCACGCCCAGAAGGTGATGCACGCGATCTGGGGGGCACACATGATGTCCCTGACGAAGCTGATCGTGGTCGTCGACTCCGACTGCGACGTCCACGATCTGCACGAGGTCGCGTGGCGGGCCCTGGGCAACACCGACTACGCCCGTGACCTGAGCGTCGTCGAAGGCCCCGTCGACCACCTCGACCACGCCTCCTACCAGCAGTTCTGGGGCGGCAAGGCGGGCATCGACGCGACGAAGAAGTGGCCCGAGGAGGGCTACACGCGCGACGGCGGCTGGCCCGACATGGTCCTGTCCGATCCCGAGACGGCGGCGAAGGTCGACCGCCGGTGGAAGGAGTACGGCCTGTGAGCAGCGCCTCCGCCGCGATTCCGCAGCCAGGACGCACCAAGGCGTTCCTGCGCCTGGTGATGATCGAGCACTCGGTCTTCGCCCTGCCCTTCGCCTACATCGCCGCGCTCACCGCGATGTTCGCGTGGGACCGCAACATCCACTGGGGCCGGCTGCTCCTGGTGACCGTGTGCATGGTGGGCCTGCGCACCTTCGCGATGGCCGTGAACCGGATCATCGACCGGGAGATCGACGCCAGGAACCCGCGCACCGCGCACCGCGAGCTGGTCACCGGCGCCATGTCGGTCCGGCACGCCTGGACCGGCGCGCTGATCGCGGTCGTGGTCTTCCTCGGCTCGGCGGCCCTGCTCAACCCGCTCTGCCTGGCCCTCGCCCCCGTCGCCGTGATCCCGATGGTGGTCTACCCCTACGGCAAGCGGTTCACGAACTTCCCGCAGGCCATCCTCGGTCTCGCCCAGGCCATGGGCCCGGTCGGCGGCTGGCTCGCGATCAGCGGCGAGTGGTCCTGGGACGCGGTGATCCTCGGCCTCGCCGTCGGCATCTGGATCGGCGGCTTCGACCTGATCTACGCCTGCCAGGACGTGGAGACCGACCGCGAGATCGGCGTGATGTCGGTGCCGGCGCGCTTCGGCATCCCGGCGGCGATCTGGGGCGCCCGCGTCTGCCACGCGCTGACCATGGCCCTGCTGATCTGGTACGCCGTCGCCACCGACGCGGGCGGTTTCTTCTGGGTCGGCCTGATGATCGTCGCGGGCGCCTTCGTCTACGAGCACTCCATCGTCCGCCCGCACGACCTCTCCCGCCTCAACCGGGCCTTCTTCAGCGTCAACGGCTTCATCGGCATCGCCCTGTTCGTGTGCGCTCTGCTGGACCTGCTGGTGCGGGGGCTGACCGTCTGACCGCCGCGTCCACCGGTACGCTCAAGATGTGAACGCAGGAGAATCGCAGCGCACGCCTTGGATCGTGGGGGTGTCGGGAGCATCCGGCACGCCGTACGCGGCCGCCGTGCTGCGCGCGCTGCTGGCCGCGGGCGAGGCCGTCGACCTGGTCGTCAGCCGGGCCTCGCGGCTGACCCTGCTGGACGAGACCGGCCTCGCCTTCCGGGACGCGCACTGGCGGGACGACCTGCGGGAATGGCTGTCCCTGGGGGCCGACGGCAAGCCGGGAATCTTCGACGCGGACATCTCCGGTGTACGGCACTGGAGCGCGGGCGACCTCGCGGCCGGGCCGTCCTCGGGCTCGTACCGCACCAAGGGCATGCTGATCGTGCCCGCCTCGACGGCCTGCGTCGCCGGAGTCGCGCTCGGGCTGTCCAAGGATCTGCTGCAACGGGCGGCGAGCGTCACCCTCAAGGAGCGCCGCCCGCTGGTCGTGGCCGTCCGCGAGACCCCGCTGAACGGCCAGACCCTGCGCCATCTCGTCGCGCTGGACGACGCCGGCGCGAGCGTCGTACCGGCCTCGCCGGGGTTCTACGCGGGCGCCACCCACATCCAGGACCTGGTGGACTTCGTCGCCGGGCGGGTGCTGGACGCGGCCGGCGTCGAGCACGGTCTGTACCGGCGCTGGAAGGGTGAACTGGGCGGCGGGGACGCCGAGTAGCCCGGCAAGTCGCAGTACCTCTCATCACTTCGGGAACTTTCAGCGGAAGGCTTCGATCGCATGGACGCGGTGGACAGGCAGCTCATCCAGGCCCTGAGGGAGAACGGCCGGGCCTCCTACGCGGAGCTGGGGCGCCTCGTCGGTCTGTCGGGACCCAGCGTCACCGACCGCATCAACCGGCTGGAGGCGGCCGGCGTCATCACCGGCTACCGCGCGACCGTGAACGCCGCCTCGCTGGGCCTCGGCGTCACCGCGCTGATCGGCATCTCGCTCTCGGACGCGGCCGACCACGAGGACGTGGCCCGGCGGCTGAAGGACCTGAGCGAGATCGAGGACTGCTGGTTCATCGCCGGGGACGACTCGTTCATGCTCAAGGTGCGGGCGACGGACGTGGACGGCCTGGAGAAGACCATCCGCAGGCTCAGCGGGACCAAGGGCGTCTCCCGGACCCGTACCACCATCGTGCTGTCCACCAAGTGGGAGAACCGGGTCGGAGAGCTGCCCGAAGAGGTCTAGGGATACCGTGGGGCGAGCTGTCGTAGAAAGGGCGTGTTGGCATGGACGTCGGGCTCAAGCGCGAGCTGGAGGAGAAGGTCCGCTCCGGTGAGCGGCTGACCCGCGAGGACGGCATCGCGCTGTACGAGTCGGACGACCTGGCGTGGCTGGGCGGCCTCGCGCACGAGGTGCGCACCCGCAAGAACGGCGACGTCGTGCACTTCAACGTCAACCGGCACCTCAACATGACCAACGTGTGCACGGCGTCCTGCGCCTACTGCTCCTTTCAGCGCAAGCCGGGGGAGAAGGACGCGTACACGATGCGCATCGAGGAAGCGGTCAAGCTCGCCAAGGCGATGGAGTCGGAGAACCTCACCGAACTGCACATCGTCAACGGCCTGCACCCGAACCTGCCGTGGCGCTACTACCCGCGCTCGCTGCGGGAGCTGAAGGCCGCCCTGCCGAACGTCTCGCTGAAGGCGTTCACGGCGACGGAGATTCACCACTTCGAGACGATCAGCGGGCTGAGCGCGAGCGAGATCCTCGACGAGCTGATCGACGCGGGGCTGGAGTCGCTGACCGGCGGCGGCGCCGAGATCTTCGACTGGGAGGTCCGGCAGCACATCGTGGACCACCGCACCCACTGGGAGGACTGGTCCCGCATCCACCGCCTGGCGCACGAGAAGGGTCTGAAGACCCCGTGCACCATGCTGTACGGGCACATCGAGGAGCCCCGCCACCGGGTGGACCACGTGCTGCGCCTGCGCGAGCTGCAGGACGAGACCGGCGGTTTCCAGGTCTTCATCCCGCTGCGCTACCAGCACGACTTCGTGGACATGAAGGACGGCAAGATCCGCAACCGGCTCCAGGCCCGGACGCAGATGGCGACCGGCGCGGAGGCGCTGAAGACCTTCGCCGTCTCCCGGCTGCTGTTCGACAACGTCCCGCACGTCAAGGTCTTCTGGGTCATGCACGGCGTCCAGACCGCGCAGCTGGCGTTGCAGCACGGCGCGGACGACATGGACGGCTCGGTCGTCGAGTACAAGATCACCCATGACGCGGACAACTTCGGGACGCCGAACAAGCTGACGCGCGAGGATCTGCTGGACCTGATCCGGGACGCGGGGTTCCGGCCGGTGGAGCGGAACACGCGGTACGAGGTCATCCGGGAGTACGACGGTCCGGATCCGGCGCGGCGTGAGGCTCCGCAGCCGATGAGGGTGTGAGGCGGTCGCAGGGCGGGTGCGGGTGAGCGGGGTCTCGTCGCGCCCCGCGGCGGAGCCGCACGTCGATGTGGTCGCGCGCCCCTGAGGGGGTACTCGTGGCCGCATGGCTGGGAAGGCACCCGAGGACGGCTTCACCGCAGAGCCCTTCGTTCCCGAGCGGGGCGGGCTCCCCGCCCTGCGTCGCGCCGCCGCCGGGTGCCGGGGCTGTCCCCTGCACCGGGACGCGACGCAGACCGTGTTCGGTGAGGGTGACGCCCACGCCCGCGTGATGCTCGTGGGAGAGCAGCCCGGGGATCAGGAGGACCGGCAGGGGAAGCCGTTCGTCGGGCCCGCCGGGAAGCTGCTCGACCGGGCCCTCGCCGAGGCCGGGATCGATCCGGCCGAGGCGTACGTCACCAACGCCGTCAAGCACTTCAAGTTCACCCGGGCCGAACCCCGTAAGCGGCGCATTCACAAGGCGCCCTCGCTGCGGGAGATGACGGCGTGCGGGCCCTGGCTCGCGGCCGAGCTGGCCGTGGTGGAGCCGGAGTTGATCGTGGTGCTCGGGGCCACCGCCGGGAAGGCGCTGCTGGGGTCGTCGTTCCGGGTCACGCAGGTGCGCGGGACCGTGCTGGAGGAGGAGATTCACGGGCGCAGGGAGCGGCTGGTGCCCACCGTTCACCCGTCGTCCGTTCTGCGCTCGGACGATCGGGAGGCGGCCTACCAGGGGCTTGTGTCGGACCTGAAAGTGGCCGCACGCGCGCTGGCGTAAGGGTTACGATTCCAGCGTGTCCCTTACTTTCACTCTCGACCCGGCCGTCACTCCCGAGCTCCGCGACGGCATCCTCGACCTGTGGACGGACGTCTCCAACGCGGGCGGCTCCGTCGGCTTCGTGCCCCCGGTGACGGCGGAGACGATCCGGCCGGAACTGGTCAGGCACATGGTCGCGATGGCGGAGGGGCGCACCCGGCTCCTCGTCGGGCACGACGAGGACGGGCGGGTCGCCGCGACGGCGTTCCTGACCCTCAACACGCACCGGCTGATGACGCACTGGCTGTGGCTGTACACGGTGATGGTGCACCCGCGCCACCAGGGCAGGGGCTACGGCCGCGACCTGCTGGCCGCCGCCGAGGACGCCGCCCGCGGCCTGGACGGCATCGAGGCGATCCGCCTCACCTGCCGCGGCGGCCTCGGCCTGGAGCGCTTCTACGGCTCCTGCGGCTACAAGGAGGTCGGCCGCGTCCCCGGCGCGATCCGGGTCGCCCCGGGCGACGACCGCGACGACGTCATCATGCTGCTGCCGCTCGGCCAGACCGAAAGGGCCCGCCCCCGGCTGCAAGATCGGGAGCCCGGCGTGCTTCACTGGACGATGGCCTTTGGGAACGTTCGTACCGTTGACGGAAGAGTGGATTGAGATGCTCCGCTACACGCTGATGCGCCTCGGGATCTTCGCGGGCTGCCTCGTGGTCGTCTGGGGCCTCGTCTACTCCGGCATCGTCCCGCGCGGCCTCGGCGCATCCAACCCCATGTGGATCGTGCTGCTCGCGCTGGTGATCTCGGCGCCGATCAGCTTCGTGGTGCTGCGCCGGGAGCGCGACCGCGCCTCGGTGCGGATCGCCGAGCGGGTCGAGCGGATGAAGGCCGGCATCGAGGCCAACCGCAGCCAGGAGGACGAGGCCGTCGACGAGGCGGCGCGCACGCGCGGGCAGTCGTCCCCGGCGCAGGGACAGGCGTCGTAGCGGGGGCTCCCTGAACCCGGGTGCCCAACTACTCTTGCCCCCATGGGTGCCGTCAAGACCAAGCGCATGCCGCGTGCCGTCCGTGAGCAGCAGATGCTGGACGCGGCCGTGCGCATCTTCGGCCAGCGCGGGTACATGGCCGCGTCGATGGACGAGATCGCCGAACTCGCCGGTGTCTCCAAGCCGTTGGTCTATCTGTACCTGAACTCCAAGGAAGACCTCTTCGCGGCCTGCATCCGCCGCGAGGCCACCGCGCTGGTCCAGGCCGTCCGGGCCGGCGTCCGCCGCGAGCTGCCGGCCGACCGCCAACTCTGGGAAGGGCTGCGGGCGTTCTTCGCGCACACCGGGCGCAACCCGGACGGCTGGTCGGTGCTGCACCTCCAGGCCCGCACGCACGGCGAGCGGTTCGCCGCCGAGGTGACGGCGATGCGCGAGGAGATCGTCGCGTTCGTGACACAGCTGATCGCCGTCGCCGCCCGTGAGGCGCACCGCGACCCCGACCTGCCCGAGCGCGAGGTCGCCGGGCTCGCCGAGGCCCTGGTCGGCGCCGCCGAATCCCTCGCGGCCTGGGCCAACGCCACCCCCGGAGTCACCGAGCGGCAGGCGGCGGCCACCCTGATGAACTTCGCCTGGGCGGGGCTCGGCAACCTGATGGACGGGCGTCCGTGGACGCCGCCGATCACGGTTCAGTAAAGGATCATTGCGGGTTTCGTGAGGTTTCCGCGAGGGCCGGGTGAGAAGGCCCGTGCCTGATCGAGCGCCCTTTGTCCGGATTTCACGCGGCGGTGGCACGGATTCCGCACGCCCCAACGGGTCATGAACGAGTCAAGAAACTCCGGACACAAGAGACTTGAGCGAAATCTGAGGCCGCGTTCGCGCTGGTCAGAGCGGTGTCGTTCACCTGGAGTACAGACAGCTGCACTTCCCTCACTCCGCACTCGGGGGCGCGACCGCGCCCCCGACCGGTTGTTGGAGGGGTGTTGAAGAGACACAACCTGTGGCGGACGGGGTCGCCACGCAGAGTGACCCGGCTGAGACCGACGGCCCTGACCGTGGCCGCCGTCCTGGCGGCGGAGGCCGCGCTGGTGTCACTGGGGACGGGAGCCGCCTTCGCGGCCGGGTCCGGCACGACGGAGCAGCCCACGACGGCACACCACGCCCAGAAGCGTGCCTCGTCGGCGGAGTCCGAGGCCGCGGCCCTGCTCATGGCGCGGACGCAGCACCGCTGGATCGAGGTGCTGTCGGAGCGCACGGCGGACTCCACCACCTACGCGCTGCCGTCCGGCGAACTCCAGACGGAGGCGTACGCCGGACCGGTCCGGGTCAAGCGCGACGACACCTGGAAGGACATCGACACCGCGCTGTCCGACACCGGCGCCGATCTCACCCCGGACGCCGCCGTGGCGGACATCGCCGTCTCCGACGGCGGGGACCGGCACCTGGCGTCGGTGACCAGGGGCCGGCAGACCTTCGGGCTCGGCTGGCAGGACAAGCTGCCCGCCCCCTCGGTCAAGGGCAGCACCGCCGACTACGACCTCGGCGGCGGCCGGACCCTGTCGGTCACCGCGCTGGCGCAGGGCTTCTCGGAGATCGTCAAGCTCGCCAGGCGGCCGGATACGGGAACGCGGTTCCGCATCCCGCTGGACCTGGACGGGCTCAAGCTCTCCCAGGCCGGCTCCGGCCACCTGCTGCTGAAGGACACCGACGGCAAGCTGGTCGCCGAGGCCCCGGCGCCGATGATGTGGGACGCCTCCGAGGACCGGGCGTCCGGGGAGTCCGCCCACCAGGAGCAGGTCACCACCGAGATCGAGACCGCCGCGGACGGCTCGCAGACCCTGGTGCTCACGCCCGACCAGGACTTCCTGGCCAACGCGACCTACCCGGTGACGGTCGATCCGACCACCACCCTCGCGGTGACCACGGACACCTGGCTGCAGACCCCGGACTACCCGGACTCCCAGGTCTCCTCGCAGGAACTGAAGTCGGGCACCTACGACTCCGGTTCCGACCTGGCCCGCTCCTACCTGAAGTTCGACGTGTCGAAGTTCGCGGGCAAGCACATCACCGACACCAACTTCGCCCTCTACAACTACTACTCGTCGACGTGCTCCACCTCCGGCTCCGGCACCACGGTCCGCCGGGTCACGACCTCCTGGTCGTCGACCTCGGTGACCTGGGCCACCCGGCCCTCGTCCACCGGCACCGGCGCGGTCGTCAACACCGTGCCGCACGGCTACGACTCCTCCTGCCCGGCGGCCTGGTCCAACTGGGACATCGACGCCATCGTGCAGGCCTGGGCCGACGGCAGCCCCAACTACGGGCTGATGGTCTACGGCACGGACGAGAAGGACTCCCTGACCTGGCGGCGCTACCGCTCGGCGAACTACACCACCTCCGGCTACGCGCCGAAGCTGACGGTCACCTACAACTCCTATCCGTCGGTGCCCGGTTCGCTCGCGATCTCGCCCTCGCAGGTCAACGCCTACAACGGCCTGCGGTACGTCACCTCGCTCACGCCGACCCTGTCGGCGAAGGTGACCGACCCCGACGGGTCCGGCACCAAGGGCCAGTTCGAGATCACCGCGGACCCGGCCTACGCGGACACCACCTACTCCTACACGGGCACGTCCGCGTCCGTCGCCTCCGGCTCGACGGCCTCGCTGACCGTCCCGTCCGCCTCCGCGCTGCCCGCGGGCACCCATCTGCGCTACCGGGTGCGGGCGTACGACGGCACGGACTACGGCGCCTGGTCGTCGTACACCACGTTCGTGATGAACACCGCGCTGCCGGCCGCCCCGACGGTCAGCTGTGGCACGTACGAGGAGAACGGCTGGACCGCGAAGGCCTCTTCGGCGGTGTCCTGCACGCTCGACACCACCTCCACCGACGGCGCCGGCTACTACTGGGGGCTGGACGACAGCGGCCTGCCGAACAAGAAGCTGGACACCACCGACGGCTCCGGCGGTGACGCGGCGACCATCGGCATCGACCCCGCGAACGGCTGGCACACCCTGTACGCCCGGACCGTCGACTCCGGCGGAAACCTTTCCTCTGCCACCACCACGTACTCCTTCGGCGTGGGCGCGGACGGCGCGGCGGTCCTCTCGCCGCAGGACGGCGACGTCACCGCCCGCCGCCTGACCCTGTCGGCCAAGGGCCTGACCAGCTACACCGGGGTCACCTGGGAGTACCGGCGCGGTGAGACCGACTCCTGGCACACCGTGCCCGTGGGCGACGTCACCGCCTCCGGCAACTCCGTGTCCTCCTGGCCGGTCGCCGTCAGCGGCGGCACCGCGACCAAGCTGGTGTGGAACACCGTCGACTCGCTGGCCGAGGACGGCGTGATCCAGCTGCGGGCCGCGTTCACCGACGGCACCGGCACCGGCCACTCGCAGACCGTCGAGGTCACCCTCGACCGCGACGCCGGCACCGCCCCGACCGCCGAGGTCGGCCCCGGCACGGTCAACGAACTCACCGGCGACTACACCCTGTCGGCCACCGACGCCTCCGCCTTCGCCGCCGACGTGGAGCGCACGTACTCCTCGCGCGCCAACGCCAACGACAGCGAGGGCCAGGCGCAGATCTTCGGCCCCGGCTGGACCTCCGCCGTCGCCGCCTCCGACAGCGACTACACGCAGGTCCGCAAGACCTCCGCCACCTCGGTGGAGGTGCTCAGCGCGGACGGCAGCACCATCGCCTTCACCGCGACCTCCGGCGGCGGCTGGCAGCCGGAGACCGGCGCCGAGGGCATGACCCTCACGGGCGGTCTGTCCGACGCGAAGTTCACGCTCACCGACACCGACGCCGACACCACGGTGTTCGCCAAGACGGCCGCCGCGGTCCCGACCTGGACGCTGTCCTCGTCGGCCACGTCGGTGTCCGACTCCACCGTCACCGTCGCCTCCGAGACCGACGACACGGGCAGGCTGGCCCGCCCGAAGTACGTGATCTCGCCGACGACCGGCGTCCCGGCCGCCACCTGCCAGAGCGACCCGTCCACCAAGGGCTGCCGGGTCCTGGAGTTCGTCTACGCCGACACCACGACGGGCACCGACTCCGCCCCGGGCGACCACAAGGGCCAGGTCAAGGCGGTCAAGCTGTGGGCCACCGACCCCGGCGCGTCCGCCGCCACCGCCGAGACCGTCGCCGACTACGCCTACGACGGCTCCGGCCGGCTCCGCCAGGTCTGGGACCCGCGCATCAGCCCCGCGCTGAAGACGCAGTACACCTACGACTCCGACGGCCGCGTCGCCACCCTCACCAACCCCGGTGAAGCGGCGTGGACCCTCACCTACGGCAAGGCCGGCTCGGCCCTGACCGCGGGCGCGGGCATGCTGCTGAGCGCCACGCGGCAGGGAGCGACCACCACCGTGGTCTACGACGTGCCGCTGACCGGCAGCGCCGCCCCGCACCAGATGGACGCCGACACCGTCGCCGGCTGGGGCCAGACCGAGGCGCCCACCGACGCCACCGCCGTCTTCCCGGCCGACAGCGTCCCCGCCTCCAGCAC
Source organism: Streptomyces sp. 7R007 (assembly GCF_054850255.1). NCBI lineage: Bacteria > Bacillati > Actinomycetota > Actinomycetes > Kitasatosporales > Streptomycetaceae > Streptomyces > Streptomyces sp. 7R007. Next base: position 76,399 of record NZ_JBTWMV010000032.1, read on the forward strand.
CGGCGGCTCCCTGGCCGCCGGCGACTACACCCGCGCCACCCTCACCTACGTCAACGCCGACGGCGAGGAGACGAACTCCGCGACACCCGGCGGCGCCCTCACCGCCGCCGACCACGACGAGTACGGCCACGAGGTCAGCAGCCTGACGGCCGCCAACCGGGAGCTGGCCCTCGGCACCGCCGCCGGCGCCGCCGACAAGCTCGCCGCCCTGGGCCTGGCCGACCTGCCGACCGCGGACCGGGCCCGGCAGCTCGCCACCGTCTCGGAGTACTCCGCCGACGGCAAGCGGCTGCTGGACCAGTACGGCCCGCTGCACCGCATCACCCTCAGCGGCGAACTCAAGGGCGCCAGCGGCACGTTGCCCGCCGGCAGCGTCGTCCCGGCGCGCACCCACACGGCGTACACCTACGACGAGAACCGGCCCTCCGGCGCTGCCGTCTCGGACCTGGTCACCACCACGGTGACCGGCGCCACGGTGGCCGGCTACGCCACGGACGCCGACACCACCACCATCACCACCACCTACGACTGGTCGACCGGCCGGCAGCAGGCCACGGTGGGCGGCGCCACCACGGACACGGTGACGTCGTACGACAGCTCCGGCCGGGTGGCCTCCACGCGCACCGCCGGCTCGTCCGGCTCCGACGCGGACACCCTGAATTACACCTACTACACCGCGGACGGCTCGGGCACCTGCGGCGCCCGTCCGGAGTGGGCCGGGCTGCTGTGCCGTACTGCGCCCGCGGCCGCGATCACCAACGGCGGCGGCAACCCGAGCGAGGCGGTCACCACCGTCTACACCTACAACCGCTGGGGCCGGCCGGCCACCCAGGCCGAGACCGCCAACGGCGTGACCCGCACCACGACCGTCACCACGGACGCCGCGGGCCGTCCCGTCAGGAGCGCCGTCACCGGCGGCACCGGAAAGGACACCCCGGCCACCACCGTCACCTACGACCCGGACAACGGGCAGGTGGCGGCCCAGTCCGCGGGCGGCCAGACCGTCGCCTACACCTACGACAGCCTCGGCCGGCTGGCGGCCTACGACGACGGCTCGGGCAACACCACCACCCGGACCTACGACAGCCTCGGCCGGATCGTGAAGACGACCGACTCGGCGCCCTCCACCGTGACGTACTCCTACGACACGGCGGGCAACGTGCAGAGCCTGACGGACTCCGTCGCCGGCACCTTCACCGCCACCTACGACGCCGACGGCACGCTCACCGGCGAGACCCTGCCCGGCGGCTACACCCTGGCCGTCGCCACCGACCCGGCGGGCAACCAGACGAGCCGTCAGTACAGCGCCTCGGACGGGACCGTCGTCGCCTCCGACACGGGCCAGTACTCGGCGACCGGGCAGCGGCTCTCGCACGCCCAGACCGCCGGCCCGAGCATCGACACCGCCTACGCCTACGACAGCGCCGGACGCCTCACCCAGGCCGCCGACACCACCGGCGCCGGCTGCACCACGCGGGTCTACGCCTTCGACGGGGACAGCAACCGCACCTCGCTGAAGACCACGTCGGACGACTGCGACAGCGGCACCGCCGACGCCACGACGACCACGACGTCGTACGGCTACGACTCCGCGGACCGGCTGGTCGGCGACGGCCTGGCGTACGACGCCTTCGGCCGCACCACCACCAGCGGCGGCACGGCCCTGTCGTACTACACCAACGACCTGGTCGCCTCCGAGACCGTCGGCTCCACCCGCACCACCTGGAGCCTCGACGCCGCCTCCCGCCTCGCCGTCCAGACCACCCAGACCCAGGGCACGGACGGCACGTGGAGCACCGGCCGGACGGTCACCAACCACTACGGCTGCGGCTGCGACAGCCCCACCTGGAGCACCACCGGCACCAGCGTCAGCCGTAACGTCAAGGACGTGCTGGGCGGCCTCGCGGCCACCACGTCGGAGAGCGGGAACGTCGTCCTGCAATTCACCGACCTGCACGGTGACGTCGTCGTGCGCCAGCCGCTCGACACCTCGGTGGCCGCCACGGTCCAGCACTACGACGAGTACGGCAACACGCAGGACGCCTCCGGCGGCGCCGCCTACGGGTGGCTCGGCGCTCACCAGCGCTCGTCCGACACGCTCAGCGGCGCGGTGCTGATGGGCGTGCGGCTCTACTCGCCGGCCACCGGCCGGTTCCTGAGCCAGGACCCCGTGTACGGCGGCAACTCCGACGCCTACACCTACCCGAGCGATCCGGTGAACGACCTGGATCTGACCGGACGCCTGAAGTTCTCCTGGCACTACTACGGTCTGCGCATCCGCTTCAACAAGCACGAGACGGTGCAGGCCGAGAGCTGGGCGGGGCTGAGCGGCAAGGCGGGCACCATCGCCTCGCTGCTGAAGATCGCCAAGGCGACGGCGCTCAACTTCCTCTCGATCGACGCGTACTTCATCGAGAAGAAGGCCAAGTGGGCCCAGAAGGTCCACCACTGCCTCGAACTGCAGTGGTGGTGGCTGTATCCGGGATTCGTTCCCTACACCTACTGGGGCAAGGCGAACGGCTGCAAGTAGGCCGGGAGATCACTGAGCGAGACCACTGAGCGGGTGGCGGCCGGGTGCGTTCCCG
>NZ_JBTWMV010000033.1:0-78127 GCF_054850255.1 Streptomyces sp. 7R007
CTGGGGGCTGCCGCCCCCAGACCCCCGCTTCGGCCTGAACGGCCTCGTCCTCAAGCGCCGGACGGGCTGTGCACTGCCGGTGCCTGCCACGGTGCCGGCCGATTCGGACTTGTTCGGAGGACGTGACAACATGCGGTCATGTCCTCCGCACTGACCGATCTCTTCCCCCATCCGATCGTGCAGGCTCCGATGGCGGGCGGCGTCTCCGTGCCGCGGCTCGCCGCCGCCGTGTGCGAGGCGGGCGGGCTGGGCTTCCTCGCCGCCGGGTACAAGACCGCCGACGGCATGTACCAGGAGATCAAGCAGCTGCGCAGCCTGACCAGCCGCCCCTTCGGCGTGAACCTCTTCATGCCGCAGCCGGACAACGCGGAGTCCGGCGCCGTCGAGATGTACGCCCACCAGCTGGCCGGCGAGGCCGCCTGGTACGAGACCGAGCTCGGCGACCCCGACAGCGGCCGCGACGACGGTTACGACGCCAAGCTCGCCGTCCTGCTCGACAACCCCGTACCGGTGGTGTCGTTCCACTTCGGCGTCCCCACCCGCGACGTGCTGGACTCCCTGCGCCGCGCCGGCACCTTCACGCTGGTCACCGCGACCACCGCCGAGGAGGCCCTCGCCGTGCAGCGGGCCGGCGCCGACGCGGTGATCGCGCAGGGTGTGGAGGCCGGCGGCCACCAGGGCACCCACCGGGACACCCCGGAGAACGACGCCGCCGGCATCGGCCTGCTCTCCCTGATCGCCCAGGTCCGCGAGACCGTGGGCATCCCGGTCGTCGCCGCCGGCGGCATCATGCGCGGCAGCCAGATCGCCGCCGTCCTCGCCGCGGGCGCCGGCGCGGCCCAGCTCGGCACGGCCTTCCTCGCCGCGGCCGAGTCCGGCGCGAGCGCCGTCCACAAGCAGGCGCTGACCAACCCCCTGTTCACGCGTACGGAGTTGACCCGCGCCTTCTCCGGCCGCCCGGCCCGCGGCCTGGTCAACCGCTTCATGCGCGAGCACGGCCCGTACGCCCCCGCCGCCTACCCCGAGGTGCACCACCTCACCTCACCGCTGCGCAAGAAGGCCGCCGCGTCCGGCGACGCGCAGGGCATGGCGCTGTGGGCCGGGCAGGGTCACCGCATGGCCCGTGAGCTGCCCGCCGGACAGCTGGTGGAGGTGCTGGCCGCCGAACTCGACGCGGCCAGGACAGCGTTGTCGGGCAAGGGGGACCTGCGATGACCGCGCCGGTGTTCGTGGCGCAGGACCTGCCGGCCGGCGGCGGGCCGTACGTCCTGGACGGCGCCGAGGGCCGGCACGCCGTCTCCGTGAAGCGGCTGGAGCCCGGCGAGGAGGTCGTCCTCACCGACGGCGCCGGCCGGCACGCGGTGGGCGAGGTGACCGGCGTGGAGGGCAAGGACCGACTGGTCGTCCGGCTGGCCCCGGTGACCGAGGAGCCGGCGCCGAGGCCCCGGATCACCGTCGTGCAGGCCCTGCCCAAGGGCGACCGCGGTGAACTCGCCGTGGAGACCATGACCGAGGTCGGCGTGGACGCCATCGTGCCCTGGCAGGCGGCGCGTTGCATCACGCAGTGGAGGGGCGAGCGCGGGCTGAAGGCGCTCGCCAAGTGGCGGGCGACCGCGCGCGAGGCCGGCAAGCAGTCCCGCCGGGTCCGCTTCCCGGAGGTCGCGGACGCGGCGACGACCAAGCAGGTTGCCGCACTTCTTGCCAAAGCCGACCTCGCCGCCGTGCTGCACTCCGACTTCGAGCACGGCAGCGCACCGCTGGCCACCGCCGACCTCCCCGCCGAGGGGGAGATCGTGCTGGTCGTCGGACCCGAAGGGGGCGTCTCCAAGGACGAGTTGGCGCTCTTCGAGGAGGCCGGCGCGAAGGCGTACGTCCTCGGCCCCACGGTGCTGCGCACCTCGACCGCCGGCACCGCGGCGACAGCCCTGCTCCTGGGCCGCACCGGCCGCTGGTCGTAGCACCGGCGCCCGCAATGACCGTATGCGCTCTACCGCCGGGCGGCACCTGGTGGCAGGCTGCCCTGCATGTGGGGATGGACGTCGGTTCGGCTGCGTACGCGTGGGGCGCGGGTGGCCGCCGTGACGGGGCTGGCCGTGGTGGCCGTCGGCGGGGTCGTCGCCTGTGATCCGACCGGACTGAGTTCCGCGTCCGTGGCGTACACGACCGACCAGACCGTGACCAAGGAACTCGAACGGCAGAAGGTCGACGTGCAGTGGCTCAGCTGCACGGCCAACTACGGCAACAACGACAAGGCGTACACGCCCGGTCAGTCGACGCCCTCGGCGAGCGAGACCACCGTCGCCAACGTCGACTGCCAGGGCCAGACCAAGGACGGCAAGGAGATCACCGTCACCGGCAAGATCACCCGTGCCGTGGACGGCGCCTGTGTGCGCGGCGACCTGACCGCGAAGGTCGGCGGCCGGACGTGGTTCCACGTCAGCGGACTGGGCGACTGCAACGGCACGCCCTCGCCCGTCGGCAACGGCAACACCACCCCGACCTACGGGCAGCCCGGCCCCACCGTCACCGTGACCGTCACCCGGACGATCTGGTGCAAGGGCGATCCGCAGTGCTGGCCGGTGCAGGGCAAGTGATCCAAACGCCTGTCCGTCGACGCCTCGACTGCATAGAGTGATCGGGTGACGCAGTCCGCACCTCCCGCATACCTCCGCCACCCGCATCTGCACGGCGAGTTGGTCGCGTTCACCGCCGAGGACGACGTCTGGCTCGCCCCCCTCGACGGCGGCCGGGCCTGGCGGGTCAGCGCCGACAACGTACCGGTCACCCAGCCGCGCATCTCGCCCGACGGCACGACGGTCGCCTGGACGTCGACGCGGGACGGGGCGCCCGAGGTGCATGTCGCCCCGGTCGCCGGCGGGCCGTCAAGACGGCTGACGTACTGGGGCAGTTGGCGCACCGCCGTGCGCGGCTGGACACCCGGCGGCGAGGTCCTGGCGATCAGCGCGCAGGGGCAGGCCGGCCTGCGCCGCACCTGGGCCCGGACCGTCCCGCTCGACGGCGGGCCGGCCGCCACCCTGCCCCACGGTCCGGTCGGTGACGTCGCGTACGGCCCGAAGACCGTCCTGCTGTCCGCGCCCATGGGCCTGGAGGCCGCCCGCTGGAAGCGCTACCGGGGCGGTACGGCGGGCAAGTTGTGGATCGACTCCGGCGGGGACGGCGAGTTCGTCAGGCTCCACGCCGACCTCGACGGCAACATCGAATGCCCGGTGTGGGCGGGCATGGGGGTCCCCCCGCTCGAGCGAAGCCGAGAGTGGGGGAGGATCGCGTTCCTCTCCGACCACGAGGGCGTCGGCGCGCTGTACTCCTCGCTCGCCGACGGCTCCGACCTGCGCCGCCACACCCCCCTCGACGGTTTCTACGCCCGCCACGCATCGGGTGACGGCAGCCGCGTCGTCTACTGCTCGGCCGGTGAACTCTGGCTCCTGGACGACCTCGACGGCGCCGAACCCCGCCGCCTCGACGTCCGGCTCGGCGGGCAGCGCGTCGACCTCCAGCCGTACCCGGTCAACGCGTCCCGCTGGTTCGGCTCGGCCGCCCCCGACCACACCGCGCGCGGCAGCGCGGTCTGTGTGCGCGGCGCCGTCCACTGGGTGACCCACCGCTCCGGCCCGGCCCGCGCGCTGGCCGCCGAACCCGGCGTCCGGGCCCGGCTGCCGCGCACCTTCCGGGCCGAGGGCGAGGAGTGGGTCGTGTGGGTGACGGACGCCGAGGGCGAGGACGCCCTGGAGTTCGCCCCGGCCACCGGTCTCGCGCCCGGCGCCACCCCCCGCCGGCTCGCCGCCGGGCAGCTCGGCCGGGTCCTGGAGCTGGCCATGGCACCCGACGGCAGCCGGGCCGCGGTCGCCTCGCACGACGGGCGGCTGCTGTTCGTGGAGCGGGAGACCGGCGAGGTGCGCGAGGTCGACCGCAGCGAGGACGGCGAGGTCTCCGGCCTGGTCTTCTCGCCCGACTCGGCCTGGCTCGCCTGGTCCCACCCCGGGCCGCGCCCGCTGTGCCAGCTCAAGCTCGCCAACACCGCCGACCTGGCGGTCACCGAGGCCACCCCGCTGCGCTTCCAGGACTACGACCCCGCCTTCACCCTCGACGGCAAGCACCTCGCCTTTCTCTCCAGCCGCTCCTTCGACCCGGTCTACGACGAGCACGTCTTCGACCTCGCCTTCCTGGCCGGCGCCCGCCCGCACCTGATCACCCTGGCCGCGACCACCCCCTCGCCGTTCGGCCCGCAGCGCCACGGCCGCCCCTTCGACGCCCCCGACAAGGACGAGACCCCCGACAGCGAGGGCACCCCCGCCACCCGCGTCGACCTGGAGGGCCTCGCCGACCGCATCGTGCCCTTCCCGGTCGAGGCCGCCCGCTACAGCGGCCTGAGGGCCGCCAAGGACGGCGTGCTGTGGCTGCGCCACCCGGTGCACGGCGTCCTGGGCGCCTCCCGGGCCACCCCGGACGACCCCGACCCCAAGACCGAGCTGGAGCGCTTCGACCACGTCCAGCAGCGCGTCGAGCACCTCGCCGCCGACGCCGACGCCTTCGAGGTCAGCGGCGACGGCAAACGCATCCTGCTGTGGACCGACGGCCGGCTCAAGGTCGTCCCCAGCGACCGGCGCGCCCCGAACGACGACGACAGCGACGCCAACATCACCGTCGACCTCGGCCGGGTCCGCCAGACCGTCGACCCGGCGGCCGAGTGGCGGCAGATGTACGCCGAGAACGGCCGCATCATGCGGGACCACTTCTGGCGCCCCGACATGGGCGGCGTCGACTGGGACGCGGTCCTCGACCGCTACCGGCCCCTGCTCGACCGGGTCGCCACCCACAGCGACCTGATCGACCTGCTGTGGGAGGTGCACGGCGAACTCGGCACCTCGCACGCCTACGTCTACCCGCGCGGCGGCTACGGCCACGGTGCCCGGCAGGGCCTGCTCGGCGCCGACATCTCCCGTCACCAGGACGGCAGTTGGCGCGTCGACCGGGTCCTGCCCGCCGAGACCTCCGACCCCGAGGCGCGCTCCCCGCTGGCCGCGCCCGGCGTCGCGGTGCGCGCGGGCGACGCGATCGTGGCGGTCGCCGGCCGCCCGGTGGACCCGGTCACCGGCCCCGGCCCGCTGCTGACGGGCACCGCGAACAAGCCCGTCGAGCTGACCGTCTCGCCCGCCGGCGGCGGCGAACTGCGCCACGCGGTCGTCGTCCCCATCGCCGACGAGACCCCGCTGCGCTACCACGCCTGGGTCGCCGACCGCCGCGCCCACGTCCACGAACGTTCCGGCGGCCGCCTCGGCTACCTCCACGTCCCCGACATGCAGGCGCCCGGCTGGGCCCAGATCCACCGCGACCTGCGCGTGGAGGTCGCCAAGGAGGGCCTCGTCGTCGACGTGCGCGAGAACGCCGGCGGCCACACCTCCCAGCTCGTCGTCGAGAAGCTCGCCCGGCGCGTCGTCGGCTGGGGCCTGCCGCGCGGCAGACGCCCCTACAGCTACCCGCAGGACGCCCCCCGCGGCCCCGTCGTGGCCGTCGCCGACGAGTGGTCGGGCTCCGACGGCGACATCGTGAACGCGGCGATCAGGGCGCTCGGCATCGGGCCGGTGGTCGGCACCCGCACCTGGGGCGGGGTGATCGGCATCGACAGCCGCTACCGCCTGGTCGACGGCACCCTCGTCACACAGCCCAAGTACGCGATCTGGCTGGAGGGTTACGGCTGGGGCGTGGAGAACCGCGGCGTGGAGCCGGACGTCGAGGTGGTGCAGCGCCCGCAGGACTGGGCGGCGGGCCGGGACGCCCAACTGGACGAGGCGGTGCGGATCGCGCTGGAGGCGCTGGCGGAGACGCCCGCGAAGACACCTCCCAGCCTGGACTGACGCACTCGCTACGATGCCCTCGTACTCGATCACACCGGAGGCACCATGACAGGCGAGCCGCAGGACGACTGTCTGTTCTGCAAGATCGTCGAAGGGCACGTCCCCGCGACGGTCGTCCGCGAGACGGAGACGACCGTCGCCTTCCGGGACATCAACCCCCAGGCACCCACCCATGTCCTGGTCATCCCCAAGGCGCACTACGCGAACGCCGCCGAACTGGCCGCCCACGCCCCCGGACTCGCCGCCGACGTCCTGCGCGAGACCCAGGCGGTCGCCGACGAGGACAAGCTGGAGAGCTACCGCGTCGTCTTCAACACCGGCGCCGGCGTCGGCCAGACCGTCTTCCACGCGCACGCCCACGTCCTCGGCGGCCGCGGCATGCAGTGGCCCCCCGGGTAAGTCGCCGTGTCCGTACGCGAACTGGTGGTGCTGGGCACGGCCAGCCAGGTCCCCACCCGGCACCGCAACCACAACGGCTACCTGCTGCGCTGGGACGGCGAGGGCCTCCTCTTCGACCCCGGCGAGGGCACCCAGCGCCAGATGCTGCGCGCCGGGGTCGCCGCGCACGACCTGAACCGCATCTGCGTCACCCACTTCCACGGCGACCACTGTCTGGGCCTGGCCGGCGTCATCCAGCGCGTCAACCTCGACCGGGTCCCGCACGAGGTCACCGCCCACTACCCGAAGTCCGGGCAGCGCTTCTTCGACCGGCTGCGGTACGCGACGGCGTACCGGGAGACCGTGCGGATCACCGAGGCGCCGGTCGCCGCGGACGGCGTCCTCGCCACCACCCCGGCCTACACGCTCGACGCCCGCCGCCTCTCGCACCCCGTCGAGTCCTACGGCTACCGCCTCACCGAACCCGACGGCCGCCGTATGCTGCCCGACCGGCTCGCCGCGCACGGCATCGCGGGCCCGGACGTCGGCCGCCTCCAGCGGGAGGGCTCGCTGAACGGCGTCTCGCTGGAGGACGTCAGCGAGGTGCGCCGGGGGCAGCGGTTCGCGTTCGTCATGGACACCCGGCTGTGCGAGGGCGTGCACGCGCTCGCGGACGGCTGCGACCTGCTCGTCATCGAGTCGACCTTCCTCGACGAGGACGTCGAACTCGCCGAGGAACACGGCCATCTGACCGCCGGTCAGGCGGCGCGGGCGGCCCGGGACGCGGGCGTGCGCCACCTCGTCCTGACCCACTTCAGCCAGCGGTACGCGGAACCCGAGGAGTTCGAGCGGCAGGCGCGGGCGGCGGGGTTCGAGGGGGAGCTGACCGTAGCGCACGATCTACTGAGGGTGCCGGTTCCGAAACGCAGATAAATCACCCGTACGATACTGCGATGCCCCTCCCCAAAGCAGAACTGCACCTCCATATCGAAGGCACCCTGGAGCCGGAGCTCGCCTTCGAGCTCGCCGCCCGCAACGGCGTCGAGCTGCCGTACGCCGACACCGACGAGCTTCGCAAGGCGTACGACTTCGAGGACCTCCAGTCCTTCCTGAACCTGTACTACGAGCTGATGGCCGTCCTGCGCACCGAGCGGGACTTCGCGGACCTCGCCGACGCCTATCTCGCCCGCGCCGCCGCGCAGGGCGTCCGGCACGCGGAGATCTTCTTCGACCCGCAGGCCCATCTCGCGCGGGGCGTGGACCTGGACACGGTGGTGGAGGGCCTGTGGCGCGCGCTGGGGAGCAGCGAGGCGCGGCACGGCGTGTCCACCCGGCTCATCCTCTGCTTCCTGCGCGACGAGTCCGCCGAGTCGGCCCTGGAGACGCTCCGGGCCGCGAAGCCGTACCTGGACCGGATCACCGGCGTGGGCCTGGACTCGGCCGAGGTCGGGCATCCGCCGGCGAAGTTCCGCGAGGTCTACGAGGCCGCCGCCGCGCTGGGGCTGCGACGGGTCGCCCACGCCGGTGAGGAGGGCCCGCCGGAGTACATCACCGAGGCGCTGGACGTGCTCGGCGTCGAGCGCGTCGACCACGGGCTGCGGTGCGTGGAGGACCCGGCGCTGGTGGAGCGGCTCGTGCGCGAGCGGATACCGCTCACCCTGTGCCCGCTCTCCAACGTCCGCCTCCGCACGGTCGACACCCTCGCCGACCACCCGCTGCCGGCCATGCTGGACGCGGGCCTGATGTGCACGGTCAACTCAGACGACCCGGCCTACTTCGGCGGGTACGCGGGCGACAACTTCGACGCGGTGCGCTCGGCGCTGGGACTGGACGAGGAACGCCTGCGCGCGCTGGCCCGCAACTCCTTCCTCGCGTCCTTCCTGGAGGACGACGAGGAGAAGAGGGCGCGGTACCTCGCCGAGGTCGACGCCTACGCGTTCTAGGCGGCCGTGGTGTCGTAGTCCCGCGGGGCGGGTGTCTCCACCGGGAGGTCCACCGGGATCTCCACCACCGGGAGGGAACGCCTGCCCAGCGCGACCGCCGTCATCGGCACGGCGATCACCAGCAGTCCGGCGGCCAGCACCGCCCCCATCACCGGGAACCCGGCCCGTGCCGCCAGCAGGCTGCCCGTCAGGGGGCCCGCCGCCGTGCCCAGGGAGGACGCCGAGCCGACCAGGACCGCCCAGCGTCCGCGGGGGTCCAGGGAGGCGGCCAGGCCGATGACGTAGGACAGCACGACCGGGTAGAGCAGGTTCCAGGCGATCTCGCCCGACGCGAAGGACGCCAGGCCGGTCGCCGAGGCGCTGACGGCGATGCAGCCGGCGATGAGCGCGGTGCCGGCGCCGACCGGCAGGGCCCGGCCGAGGCGGGGGCCGGCCGCGCCCGCGACCGTCACGCCCAGCAGTCCGGCGCCGAGGGCCACCGCGAAGACCGCGCCGACGGTGGCCTCCGACAGGTGCGCCTGGACGAGGCCGATGCGGCCGCTGACGCCCCACAGCGCGTTCTGGGCGAGGGACCAGCAGAGCATGGCGGCGGCCAGGAGCAGGCCGGAGCGCGGGTGGGGGAGGCGGGTGCCGGTGCGGGCGGCCTGGGGGAGCGCGGCGCGGACCGGGAGGCGGCCGGTGAGCGGCCACACGGCGAGGGCGGTGAGGGCGATCGCGGCGAGCGGCAGGCCGTGGCCCGGACCGAGGCGGGGGACCGTCAGATAGACGGCGCCGGCGAGCGCGGAGACGCCGAGCAGGCCCAGCGTGGTGACGCGGTGCGGGTCGGGGCGGCCGGCGATGCCGGAGGCGGCGACCGTGGTGGCCGTACCGGAGCCGAAGCCGCCGAGCACGGCGCCGGCGACGACGGCCCACACGGTGGTCGTCAGGGCCGCAGTGCCGTAACCGGCGACGGCGAGCGCGAGGCCGGCGCGAGCCAGGGTGCGGGGGCCGATCCGGTCCACCCGGGCGGCCAGCGCGAACCCGGCCGACGCCGAACTCAGCAGCAGCGCGCTGCCGACGGCACCGGCCTGCGTGGCGGTCAGCGGCAGTCCCGAGTCCAGTCGGCCGACGGTGGTGGGGAGCAGGTAGGGGGCGAGGTACCCGGCCGTGAAAAGGGCGACGAGGGGCCAGGCGGTGGTGCGGGGGGCGGACACGGGCGTTCCCAGGGCATGCGAAAGAAGCGGCTCACGAAGGGGGTGGGGCGCAGGCCGTCGACGGACGGGAACGCGCGAGCAAGTTGTATCAAGCACGCGGTTGTGGAAGAAGGACGGGGGGTGTGATGTGGCGCACGTTCGCGTTTGGGGTGGGAGAGGCCGGGTAAACGGGCGCTTTCGTCGGGCCTCTCCGGCCCGTCAGCGCCAGTGCACCGCCCCGCCGCCCGCCGGCACCGACGCCTCCACCTTGGCCCTGATCTCCCGCATCACCGCCACGATCCGCTCCTCCCGCCCCGGCGTCAGCCGGGCCACCGGGACCGAGCAGCTGATCGCGTCCTGGGCGGGGGAGTCGTAGCGCAGCGCGAAGCCGAAGCCGACGATGCCGAGCACGCCCTCCTCCCGGTCGACGGAGTAGCCGCGGTCGCGGACCTCCGCGAGGTCGGCGGCCAGGGACGCGCGGCTGGTGTGGGAGTGGGGGGTGAGGGCCTCGTAGGGACCGTCGGGCAGTTCCGTGTCCGAGCGTTCGGCCAGCAGCGCCTTGCCCAGCGCGCCCGCGTGCGCGGGCAGCCGGCGCCCCACCCGGCTGATGGTGCGCAGGTACTCGTGCGACTCCCGGGTGGCCAGGTACGCCACGTCCCGCCCGTCCAGCCGCCCCATGTGGATCGTCTCGCCGAGCGCCTCGGACGCCTCGTCGAGGTACGGCCGTACGACGCGCACCCGCGGGTCGGAGTCGAGGTAGCTGGTGCCGGTCAGCAGGGCGTGGATGCCGATGCCGTAGAGCGAGCCGGTGATGTCGGTGCGGACCCAGCCGCGGCCGATCAGCGTCTGCAGCAGGGCGTACATGGAGCTGCGCGGCACCTCCAGCGCGTCCGCGAGCTCCTGTAGACGGGCCGGGCGGTCGCCGCGTTCGGCCAGCAGTTCCAGCAGCTCGACCGTGCGCGCCGCCGACTTCACCTCGCGGACGCCCCCTGACTCAGACATGTGCCGATGGTAGTCGGGCGGCGCCGCGCCATTGACGGGTGCCGTTCGTGTACCTAGCCTTTGTCTTCATACATAGATGACATCTACATGGGGAGATGACCGAGGGTGAGCCTCGACGTCGACGACACCGACGGCACGGCCGGCACGAACGACACCAGCGACCCGATCCGCACCGCCCGGCGGCTGAGCGACGGCATGGCGCGCGGTGTGCTGTCGTTCCCGCTCACGAGCTTCGCCGCGGACGGCTCGCTGGACCCCGACGGCTTCCGGGCCCACGTCGCGGCGCAGCTCGCGACCGGACCCGGCGCCGTCTTCCCCGCCTGCGGCACCGGCGAGTTCTTCTCGCTGGACGAGGACGAGTACCGCCAGGTCGTCGCCATCGCCGTCGAGGAGGCGGCCGGCCGGGTGCCCGTCGTGGCCGGCGTCGGCTACGGCTGGGCACAGGCCGCCCGGTTCGCGCGGATCGCCGAGGACGCCGGCGCCGACGCGCTGCTGGTGCTCCCGCACTACCTGGTCGCCGCCCCGCAGGACGGGCTCGTCGCCCAGCTGGAGCACCTCGCCGCCCGCACCCGGCTCCCGCTCATCGCCTACCAGCGCGGCCAGGTCGCCTACACGCCCGCCTCGCTGCGCCGCATCGCCGCCCTCCCGACCGTCATCGGCCTCAAGGACGGCCACAGCGACCTCGACCGGCTGCAACGCCTCACCCTCGCCGCCCCCGAGGGCTTCCTGTTCTTCAACGGCGCCGCCACCGCCGAGATCCAGGCCCGCGCCTACGCCACCGTCGGCGTCCCCGCCTACTCCTCCGCCGTGCACGCCTTCGCCCCCGAGATCGCGAACGCCTTCTTCGCCGCCCTGAAGGACGGCGACCAGGGCGCGGTCGACAAGCTGCTGCGCGACTTCTACGTCCCGCTCGTCGAGATCCGCGACCGCGTCCCCGGGTACGCCGTCTCGCTGGTGAAGGCGGCCGCCCGGCTGCGCGGACGCCCCGTCGGCCCCGTGCGCGCCCCGCTCACCGACCCCTCGCCCGCCGACCTGGCCGACCTGGAGGCCCTGCTCACCGCCGGCCTCGACCTCGTAGGAGCCGCCCTGTGAACCTCACGATCACCGACGTACGGCTGACGCCGATCCTCGTCGCCGACCCCCCGCTGCTCAACACCCAGGGCGTGCACCAGCCGTACACCCCCCGGCTGATCGTGGAGGTGGTCACCGCCGACGGGATCACCGGCGTGGGCGAGACGTACGGCGACACCAAGTACCTGGAGCTGGCGCGGCCGTTCGCCGAAAAGCTGATCGGACGTCAGATCAGTGACCTGAACGGGCTGTTCGTGATCGCCGACGAGGTCGCCGTGGACGCCTCCCGGGTCTCCGGGCAGGTCGACGTCGGCGGGCTGCGGGGCGTGCAGACCGCCGACAAGCTGCGCCTGTCCGTCGTCTCCGGCTTCGAGGTCGCCTGCCTCGACGCCCTCGGCAAGGCCCTCGGACTGCCCGTGCACGCACTGCTGGGCGGCAAGGTGCGCGACGCCGTCGAGTACAGCGCCTACCTGTTCTACAAGTGGGCCGGCCACCCCGAGGGCGTGGCCTGCGAGAAGGACGACTGGGGCGCCGCCCTCGACCCCGCCGGGGTGGTGGCGCAGGCGCGGCTGTTCAAGGAGCGGTACGGGTTCACCTCGTTCAAGCTCAAGGGCGGCGTCTTCCCGCCGGAGGAGGAGATCGCCGCCGTACGGGCCCTGGCGGACGCCTTCCCCGGCCACCCACTGCGGCTCGACCCCAACGGCGCCTGGTCGGTGGAGACTTCGCTGAAGGTGGCCAGGGAGCTGGCGGACGTCCTGGAGTACCTGGAGGACCCGGCGCTCGGCATCTCCGCCATGGCCGAGGTGTCCGCCGGCACCGACGTGCCGCTGGCCACCAACATGTGCGTGACGACGTTCGCCGAGATCAAGGAGGCGTTCACCCGGGACGCCGTCCAGGTCGTGCTCTCCGACCACCACTACTGGGGCGGACTGCGCAACACCCGGCAACTCGCAGCCATCTGCCGGACGTTCGGTGTCGGCGTCTCCATGCACTCCAACACCCACCTCGGGATCAGCCTGGCCGCGATGACCCACGTCGCCTCCACCGTCCCCGGTCTCCACCACGCCTGCGACTCCCACTACCCCTGGCAGTCGGAGGACGTCCTCACCGAGCGGCTCGCCTTCGACGGCGGCAAGGTCGCCGTCTCCGACGCGCCCGGTCTCGGCGTCGAACTCGACCGGGACCGGCTCGCCGCGCTGCACCGGCGATGGCTGGCGGACGACGGTTCGCTGCGCGAGCGCGACGACGCGGCCGCGATGCGGATCGCCGACCCCGGGTGGCGGACGCCGGCGGTGCCGCGCTGGTAGACGCCCCGCAGGAGGACGCGACGGGCGGGTGGGGCGGGAGCGGCGGCCCGTTGTCGGTGGTGTGGTGCACACTGGCCTGATCCGCACCATGTCAGGGAGTGCACCGTGATCGCGCCCAACGGAAAGGGACCGTCGCCCATCACCGAGGGACCGCAGTGCCAGGCCCGGGTCGACCCCCTGGCCGCGCTGCGCACGCCGGACGATCCTCCCTGGGACGTGTACCTGACGGGCACGGTCTTCCTGGACATCATCTTCACCGGGCTCGACTCCGCCCCGGTGCGCGGGACCGAGTCCTGGGCGCGCGGCATGGGGTCGAGCCCCGGCGGCGTCGCCAACATGGCCACCGCCCTGGCCCGCCTCGGCCTGCGCACGTCCCTCGCGGCGGCCTTCGGCGACGACCACTACGGGGAGTACTGCTGGGACGCCCTGGAGAGCGGCGAGGGCATCGACCTCTCGCCGTCGCGGACGGTCCCGGGCTGGCACTCCCCGGTCACCGTCTCCATGGCGTACGAGGGGGAGCGCACGATGGTCTCCCACGGCCACGAGCCTCCTCCGGAGGAGCCGGCCCCCGACTGCCCGCCGCGCGCCCGGGCCGCGGTGGCCTCGCTGGAGCCCGGCAGACGCGCCCCCTGGATCGCCCAGGCCGCGCGCAAGGGGACCCGCGTCTTCGCCGACGTCGGCTGGGACGACACCGGTGCGTGGGACCTGGCGGGCCTGGCCGACCTCGAACACTGCGAGGCGTTCCTGCCGAACGCCGAGGAGGCCATGCGCTACACCGGCGCCTCCTGTCCGCGCGCCGCGGCGCACGCCCTCACCGACCATGTGCCGCTCGCGGTGGTCACCCTCGGCGCGGAGGGGGCGTACGCCGTGGACCGGCGGACCGGGGAGACGGCGGAGGTCCCCGCCATCGCCGTGGAGGCCCTCGACCCCACGGGCGCCGGGGACGTCTTCGTCGCCGGCTTCGTCACCGGCACGCTGGCCGGCTGGCCGCTGGCCGACCGCCTGGCCTTCGCGGGCCTGACCGCGGCCCTGTCCGTGCAGGAGTTCGGCGGCTCCCTCTCGGCGCCCGGCTGGTCCGAGATCGCGGCCTGGTGGCACAAGGTCCAGTCCGTCGACGGCCAGGACCCCGAGGCCCTGCACCGCTACGCGTTCCTGAACCGCCTGCTCCCCGAGGACGCGGGCCGACCATGGCCCCTACGCCGAGCAGTACCGACAATCGGCTTCAGACCGGCGTGAGCACCGACGACGCGAGGGCCGCCGACCGGAGGCTGCTGCTCTGGGAGTCGGCGGCCTGACCGTCGGCGGTCTGCCGCCGGGCCGGTGGCCTGAGGCTGAGGGTCTGCGGGGCGGCGGCCCGAGGTCGGCGGGCTGCGGATCAGCGGCTGGAGGGGCGGCGGTCTGGACGTTAGCGCGGTCGGGTGTGCGGGGCGGCGGTGCGAGGCCGGCGGCTGCGGGGCAGTGGCCGGGTGGGGCGGTGGTCTGTGGGCGGCGCCTTGAGCGTTGGCGGATCGTGGGGCGGCGGTCTGGGCGTTGGCGCGGTCGGGTGTGCGGGGCGGCCTGGCCGTCGGCGGATTGTGCGGTGGTGGTGTGGGTGTCAGCGGTCGGGTGTGTGGGAGAGGATGTGCGTGACCTGTTCGCGTACCACCTCGCGGGCCGGTGGGGGGAGCGTGCCGAGGGGGGTGTCGCCCAGGGTGTCGAGCACGGCCTCCGGGGTCGCGTCGCAGGGCGTGCTTCCGGCGAGGACCTCGTAGCCGTCGCGGACGGCGACACGCAGTTCGGGCCGGCCGCCCTCGGGGGCGTGCACGGCCGTGGCCACGACGAGCGGCGGCGGACCGCCCGGCGCCTCGGACAGCTTGCGGTAACCGCTGGCCACCGGCTCCCGCCAGCGCAGGCTCAACAGCAGGGGCTGCTTGGCCACCAGCTCGGCGAGGTCCGTCTCGAACGGCCCGTCCGCCGCCAGCGCCACCGCCCGCGCGTCCAGCACCACGGCCGCCGGCAGCAGACAGCGCAGCGTGCTGCCGACGATGTTCCCGCCGACCGTCGCGGTCCGGCGCACCGCGCCCGTGCCCACCCCGGCCGCCGCCCGGTGCAGCACCTGCGGCACCCGCTCGTCGACCTGGTGCAGCAGCACCGCCGCCCCGAGCTCCCCGGCGCCGAGCACGTTGGCCTCCGGCAGCCGCCGCAGGGACACGGCCTGTTCCGGGAACCCGTCCCGTTGCCAGGCGGCCCAGACCAGGGTGGCGCCGCCGACCGGCACCGCCCCCTCGGACAGGCACTGCCGGGCCTCGGATATGGACGTGGGCAGCCGCAGAAGCACCGTCGACCTGCTTTCCCCGGACGCCGCCGACGATCACCGGCGCCGCCCCGACACGTGTGGCACTGACGGCGCGAAGCATGCCCACGCACGCGGGGGGAGCATGCGGGGCTCACCGCTTCACACAGGGCGCCCGCGCGCCCCGCCCGCGCCCTGCGCGCCCCTCACGAAAAGGCCTACGGCGTTGTCAGTCCCCCGGCGTACCCTGGAAATCGCCAGGCCGCCCCTGTGGCGGGCGAGTCGTTACGAGGAGGACGAGCAAGGCCTACAGAGCCGGCCCATGACTCAGACACCCACAGCTCACACCCCCGCGCAGGGGCAGGCGAGAGCACAGTTCACCGTCCCCGCCCAGCACCCCATGGTGACCGTCCTGGGGTCCGGCGACGCCCTCCTGCGCGTGATCGAGAAGGCCTTCCCGGGGGCCGACATCCACGTCCGGGGCAACGAGATCAGCGCGGTCGGCGACCCGGTCGAGGTCGCCCTCGTCTCGCGCGTGTTCGAAGAGATGATGCTGGTGCTCCGCACCGGGCAGCCGATGACGGAGGACGCAGTGGAACGCTCGATCGCCATGCTGAAGGCGAGCGAGAACGGGACGAGCGACGGCCAGGAGACCCCGGCCGAGGTACTGACGCAGAACATCCTGTCCTCCCGCGGCCGCACCATCCGCCCCAAGACCCTCAACCAGAAGCGGTACGTCGACGCGATCGACAAGCACACGATCGTCTTCGGCATCGGCCCCGCCGGCACCGGCAAGACCTACCTCGCCATGGCCAAGGCGGTGCAGGCCCTGCAGTCCAAGCAGGTCAACCGCATCATCCTGACCCGCCCCGCGGTCGAGGCCGGGGAGCGCCTGGGCTTCCTGCCCGGCACGCTCTACGAGAAGATCGACCCCTACCTGCGCCCGCTGTACGACGCGCTGCACGACATGCTCGACCCCGACTCGATCCCCCGCCTGATGGCGGCGGGCACGATCGAGGTCGCGCCGCTGGCGTACATGCGCGGCCGTACGCTCAACGACGCCTTCATCATCCTCGACGAGGCGCAGAACACCTCGCCCGAGCAGATGAAGATGTTCCTCACCCGGCTCGGCTTCGACTCGAAGATCGTGATCACGGGCGACGTGACCCAGGTCGACCTGCCCACCGGCACCAAGTCGGGCCTGCGTCAGGTGCAGGACATCCTCGAAGGCGTGGAGGACGTCCACTTCTCCCGGCTGTCGTCCCACGACGTCGTACGGCACAAGCTGGTGGGCCGTATCGTCGACGCGTACGAGAAGTACGACAGCAAGCACGGCACGGAGAACGGCACCCACAAGGGCGGCCGGGGCAAGGCCGGGCACAAGGGGAAGTAGACAGACACAGCGCCATGTCGATCGACGTCAACAACGAGTCCGGAACCGAGGTCGACGAGCAGGCGATCCTCGACATCGCCCGCTACGCACTCGCACGGATGCGCATCCACCCGCTCTCCGAACTCTCGGTGATCGTCGTGGACGCCGACGCCATGGAGCAGCTGCACATCCAGTGGATGGACCTGCCGGGGCCGACGGACGTCATGTCCTTCCCCATGGACGAGCTCAGGCCGCCCAGCAAGGACGACGACGAGCCCCCGCAGGGCCTCCTCGGTGACATCGTGCTGTGTCCCGAGGTCGCCAAGAAGCAGGGCGAGGAGGCCCCGACGCAGCACTCCATGGACGAGGAGCTCCAGTTGCTCACCGTGCACGGCGTGCTGCACCTGCTCGGCTACGACCACGAGGAACCGGACGAGAAGGCCGAGATGTTCGGCCTCCAGGCGGCCATCGTGGACGGCTGGCGCGCGGAGAAGGGCCTGACCGGCCCGTCCCCGGCCCCGACCGTCTCATGACCGGGCAGATCGTCGCGGGCGCGGTCGCCCTGGTCGTCGTGGCATGGCTCGCCGCCTGCGCGGAGGCGGGCCTCGCCCGCGTCTCCAGCTTCCGCGCCGAGGAGGCCGTACGCTCCGGCCGCCGCGGCAGCGCCAAGCTCGCGCAGGTCGCCGCCGACCCGACCCGCTATCTGAACGTCGCGCTCCTGGTCCGCGTCGCCTGCGAGATGGCGGCCGCGGCCCTGGTGACGTACGCCTGTCTGCGCTCCGTCGACGGCACCACCCGCGCGCTGCTGGCGGCGATCGGCGTCATGGTCCTGGTGTCGTACGTCGCCGTCGGCGTCTCCCCGCGCACCATCGGCCGCCAGCATCCGCTGAACACGGCCACCGCGGCGGCGTACGTGCTGGTGCCGCTCGCGCGGATCATGGGCCCGGTCCCCAACCTCCTCATCCTGATCGGCAACGCCCTCACCCCGGGCAAGGGCTTCCGCCGCGGCCCCTTCGCCTCCGAGGCGGAGCTGCGCGCGCTCGTCGACCTCGCCGAGAAGGAGTCGCTGATCGAGGACGAGGAGCGCCGGATGGTGCACTCGGTCTTCGAACTCGGCGACACGCTGGTGCGGGAGGTCATGGTCCCGCGCACCGACCTGGTCGTCATCGAGCGCTACAAGACGATCCGTCAGGCCCTCACCCTCGCCCTGCGCTCCGGTTTCTCCCGCATCCCGGTCACCGGCGAGAGCGAGGACGACATCGTCGGGATCGTGTACCTGAAGGACCTGGTGCGCCGCACGCACATCAGCCGGGAGGCGGAGAGCGAGCTGGTGTCGACGGCCATGCGGCCCGCCGCGTTCGTGCCCGACACCAAGAACGCCGGCGACCTGCTGCGCGAGATGCAGCAGCAGCGCAACCACGTCGCCGTCGTCATCGACGAGTACGGCGGCACGGCCGGGATCGTCACCATCGAGGACATCCTGGAGGAGATCGTCGGCGAGATCACCGACGAGTACGACCGTGAACTGCCGCCCGTGGAGGACCTCGGCGACGACCGCTACCGCGTCACCGCCCGTCTCGACATCACCGACCTGGGCGAGCTGTACGGACTCGACGAGTACGACGACGAGGACGTGGAGACCGTCGGCGGCCTGCTGGCCAAGGCGCTGGGCCGGGTCCCCATCGCGGGGGCGTCGAGCGTGGTCGGGCTGCCCGACGGGCGTGAGCTGCGGCTGACGGCGGAGGCGGCGGCCGGCCGCCGGAACAAGATCGTGACGGTGCTGGTGGAGCCGGTGGGCGACCTCGACCCGCCCGAGGAGGAGGCGAAAGCGGAGTGAGCCCGGAGGAACTGCGCGACTTCTGCCTGTCCTTCAACGCGGCGGTGGAGGACTTCCCGTTCAACCCGGAGACCTCGGTCTTCAAGGTGCTGGGCAAGATGTTCGCCCTGACCAACCTCGGCGCCCGCCCGCTGACCGTCAACCTCAAGTGCGACCCCGAGGACGCGGTCCGGCTGCGCGCCGACCACCCGGGCCTGATCGTCCCCGGCTACCACATGAACAAGCGCCACTGGAACACGGTCACGGTCGACGGCGAGCTCCCGGACCGGCTGGTCCGGGAGCTCGTGGAGGACTCGTACGACCTGGTGGTGGCCGGTCTACCGCGCGCCGACCGGCTGCGGCTCGACCGCCCCTGAGCGGCCCGCCCGCAGGCCCACCGCCACCAGGGCCGCGGCCGCCAGCACCACCACCGCGTCGATCGCCAGCACCGTGTGGACGCCCGAGAGCAGGTCGCCGGAGGTGGTGGCGAGGACCCCCAGCAGGGGGATGCCGACGGTGATGCCGACCTGCTGGGTGGAGGTGACCAGGCCGGTGGCCAGGCCCTGTTCGTCGTCGGGGACGCCGGAGGTGACCGTCAGGCCGTAGGAGATGATCGCTCCCAGGTGGCACATGCTGGCCAGGGAGACGGCGGTCACCGCGAGCCACACCGACCAGGCGCGGTCGGTCAGGCCGAGCAGGGCGGCGATCAGGGCGCCCTGGCCGGCGAGCGAGAGGACCAGGGTGCGGCGGGCGCCGAGGCGGCCGATGACGCGGGGGGCGTAGGTGCCGGCGACCGCGGACAGGACGCCCTGGACGCCGAAGACCAGGCCGGTCTCGAAGGCCGACAGCCGCAGGGTCTCCTGGAGGTAGAGGGTCAGCACGAAGACGACCGTCGACATCATCGAGAAGGTGACCAGGCCGCCGATGTTGCCCCACGCCACCGTGCGGCGGCGCAGCATGGGCAGGGAGACCAGGGGAGCGGCCGTACGGGACTCGACGGTGACGAAGGCAGCGAGCAGGACGAGGCCGGTGACCAGCGTGATGACGACGTCCGCGTGGCCGAAGCCGTGGCCGGCGGCCGTCGACAGGGCGTAGATCAGGGAGAGCAGGCCGCCGGTGACGGTGACCGCGCCGGGCACGTCCAGGCGCGGCCGCTCGGGGGTGCGGGACTCGGGCAGCAGGGCGGGGGCCAGCGGGAGCACGATCAGCGCGAACAGCGTGAGCAGGCCCATCGTGGAGCGCCAGCCGAGCGTGTCGGTGAGGACACCGCCGGCCACCATGCCGACCGTGAAGCCCAGCGAGAGCAGCGTCCCCGAGATGCCCAGGGCGCGGTCGCGGGCCGGGCCCTCCGGGAAGGTCGTCGTCAGCAGGGACATGCCGGTCGGTACGATCGCCGCCGCGCCGAGGCCCTGCAGCGCACGGCCGGCCAGGAACGACGCCGGGTCCCAGGCGAGGGTGGCCAGCAGCGAGGCGGCGCCGAACAGGGCCAGGCCCGCCAGGAAGAGCCTGCGGCGGCCGTAGAGGTCGCCGACGCGGCCGAACAGCAGCAGGAAGCCGCCGGAGGGGAGCGCGAAGGCGGTGACCGCCCACTGCAGGGCGGAGGGGCTCATGCCGAGGTCGGTGCCGAGGACGGGCAGGGCCACGTTCAGCACGGAGAAGTCCAGGGCGACCATGAACTGGGCCGCGCACAGGACGAACAGGACGAGTTTGTCGCGCGTCGACAGCCGGGGGGTGCCGAGCGTCGCGGAGGTTGCGGGAGGGGTGGTGTCGATCGCCATGCCCAAGAGCCTGCTGGCAGTGGAATAGTCGTGGGGAGCGGCAGGTTGTCCTGGTGGTGGCACCACCAGGCAAGGACGAGGGGGAGTCGGTACGTGCCCGAGGACACGCTCAGAACCCAACGGCGAAGCGAGCTGCGCGAGTTCCTGATGAGCCGGCGGGCCCGGGTCTCCCCGGCCGAGGTCGGGCTGCCGGACGGCGGGGCACGGCGCCGCACGCCGGGGCTGCGCCGTGAGGAGGTCGCCGTCCTCGCCGGCGTCGGGCCGTCCTGGTACCAGTGGCTGGAGCAGGGGCGGGACATCTCCGTCTCCCCGCAGGTGCTGGACGCGGTGGCGCGGGTGCTGCGGCTCAGCGACGTGGAGCGGCGGCATCTGTACCTGCTCGCCGGGCTGAACCCGCCGACGCCCAGGCCGGCCCCCGACCAGGGGTGCGAGGGGCTGCGGCGGCTGATCGACACGTGGATGCCGTATCCGGCCCACATCATGGACGTGTACTACAACTGCGTGATGTACAACGACGCCGCGGGCTGGGTGCTCGGCATGCGGCCGGGGATCACGCAGAACTGCCTGGTCGACTTCTTCACCGACCCGATGTACCGCTCGCGTTCCAAGAGCTGGCAGCGCAACGCGCGCACGGTCGTCGCACAGTTCCGGGCGGCCAGCGCGGCCCGGCCCGACGACGAGGGCTTCCAGGAGCTGCTGGCCGAACTGACCGGGGTGAGCCCGGAGTTCGCGGCGCTGTGGGAGCGGCGGGACATCGAGGACGCGGGGCAGATCCGCAAGGAGCTCGACCATCCCCTGGTCGGCCTGCTGTGCCTGGAGTCGACGGCTCTCAGGGTGCCGGCCCGCCCGGATCTGACGATCGTGCTGCACACGCCGCTGGACGAGGCGAACACCGCGGCCAAGCTGGAGTGGCTGGCCTCCCCGGAGGGCCGGCGCGGGGCGATGTACCCCGTGGCGGGCTGAGCGGGGCCGGGCTTCGTATGCTCGGATCATGACCGACAGCAACGCGCTCGACCCCGAGGACCGCAAGATCGTCACCCTGGCCCGTTCCGCGCGGGCCCGCAACGGCGTGCCCGAGGGGGCGGCCGTACGGGACGACACGGGCCGTACCTATGTCGCCGCCACCGTGGACCTGCCGTCGCTGAAGCTGAGCGCGCTGCGCACGGCGGTGGCCATGGCGGTGGCGTCGGGGGCGAAGTCGCTGGAGGCGGCGGCGGTGGTGACGGAGGCGGAATCGGCCTCGGCGCAGGACCGGGCGGCCGTACGGGACCTGGGCGGCGCCGGGACCCCGGTGCTGGTGGCGGGCCCGGACGGCACCGTGCGCTCGACCGTCACCGCGGGTTGATACCTGCGGTAACACATGGCCGGAATTGCGGCTTGCAGTTCCTCTTCCCTCGCGCATCAATGGGAACGTCAGTTCCGACGGTCCGTCAGATGTCGAGCCGCGCAGCGCGTCCGCACCCGCCTGCCGTGGGCGTTTCCGTCGGGACGGCCTCCAGCCACCCCCCATTCCCCCCAGACGTTCCCGTACTCGGGAAGGGAGCTGAACCCCCATGAGAGGCAAGCGAATCGGTACAGGTGCGGCACTGGCGGTCGGGGCCCTCGCGGTCACCGGCCTCGCCTTCGCGCCGACGGCGGCGGCGGTCACCCCGGACACCGCGACCATCTCCGCCGACTGCGGCAGCTTCGGCAGCGGCGAGGCCACGCTCACGGCCACCCAGGACGGCACGGCGGCCACCATCACGGTCACCTCGGCCGTCACGGCGCCGATCGCCCTGTCGGAGGACTCCATCTCCTCCACGCTCACCCTGGTGAACAACACCACCGGCGGGACGGCCACGTTCAGCGGGACCGAGAACCCCGCCACAGCCGCCGGCGACCCGGTCACCGTCGGCCCGCTCGACGGCACCGTCGCCGCCGGGGACAGCCTGGAGGCCTACGGCGGCTCGTTGCAGCTGACCGTCTTCGGGGTCACCGTCACCTGCACGGCGACCGGGCCGCAGTCGCCGGGGCCGTTCGTCTTCGACTGACGGCCGTCTCCGGCCGACCGGCAAGCGGCAGCAGACGCGAACTGGGCTGCGTGGACCGTCGGTTGCCACCCCTCCTGTGAAACTGACGGTCCATCAGTTCAGTTGCGCCATCTCCATTGACTTCTCACGCAATCCCCACATCAATGCCCCCTGAGCGCACAAGGAAGGGGGCACACCCATGGGTTCGACAACCCGAAGACGCCGCTGGGCCTCGCTGCTCGGGGGTGCGGCGCTCGCGGTCACCGCGGGCGGCGCACTGGCCTGTCCGGCCTCCGCGTCGACGAACGTGGACTTCGCCACGCACTGCATCCCGCCCGCGGTCGCGGGCATCCCGCCGATCGACGGCACCACCACCGCCGCCGTCTCGGTCGACAACTCCACGCCCAAGGTCGGCGACACGGTCACCGTGACCTACACGGTGGTCAAACCGGCCGCCAACAACCCGACCGCCCTGGCCCTGCCGGCCGACATCATGACCCCCACCGGCAAGGTCACCCTCGGCGGCGCGCAGACCGGCGACGTCACGGTCACCGGGCCCAAGAAGAACGACCCGGTGCCGGGCAACGGCGCCTTCCCGTCGTTCTCCATGACCGGCACCTTCGAGGTGACCAGGCCCGGCGCCATCACGCTCTCGCCCGGCGACTACAACATCCACACCAGCTACATCCTCGAACTGGACACCCCGTGCACGGTGACCAACCCGCCCGCCCCGGTGTCGCAGACCGTCACCGCGACGGACACCGGCACCCCGGTCAACAACCGTGCCATCTCCCTGCGCACGGCCTCCGGGAACCCCGGTGACAGCGTCACCGTCGACGGCAGCCACTTCACGCCGGGCGCCACGGTGACCCTGGCCGGCCGCTCCGGCTCGACCCAGACCGCGGACACGGCGACCGTCACCGCGGGCGCCGACGGCACCTTCAGCGGCCCGCTGGTCGTCAACGACAAGACGACGACCGGGGTCGTGGCCTACGAGGGCGGCGCGTGGAGCGACGCGCTGGGCGCCGGCCCGGCCGCGTACACCGTCATCGACAACACGCCCGTCCCGGCGGGCAGTCAGAAGCTGACGACGACCGTGAAGGCGGGCACGCTGTCCATGTCCCAGGCCGGGGACGCCGTCGCGCTGTCGGCGGTCGACTTCGGCAAGGGCGGGGCGTCGACCGGCGCGCTGCAGACCGTGACCGTGCAGGACTTCCGCGGCGGGCCGGCCGGCTGGTCGCTCACCGGCAAGGTCACCGACTTCACCGGACCCGGCGCCAAGATCGACGCGGGCAGGCTGAGCTGGAGCCCGGCCTGCGCCACCAAGGCGGGCAGCCCCAGCACCTGCCAGGCCGGTTCGGCGGGCACCGTCGGCACCTCGGGCGCGACCCTGGCGTCCACCCCCAACGGCACGCTCACCGGCGGCGAGTTCACCGCGGACGCCCGGCTCTCGCTGGACGTACCGGCGTTCACGCCTCCCGGCTCCTACTCGGGCGTGCTCACCCTCACGCTCACCTGAGCGTACGGGCGTCCGCACCCGCCCGTCCCACCCGTCGTAGCCACCCGTGGGGGTCCGCACCCATGCGCACGCTGTACGTCCTCCTGCTCGGCCTCCTCCTCGGCGCCCTCGCCGCGCCCGCGCCCGCGCACGCCGCCGACAACGGCAGCTGGTCGGTGTATCCGGCCGCCTCCCGGATCGCGGCCCGCCCGTACTTCTACCTCTCCGTCGATCCCGGCCAGTCGGTCACCGACAAGGTGGTCGTCGCCAACAAGACCGCCGGGCCGCTGACCTTCCGGCTGTACGCGGCGGACGCCTACAACACCGCCCGCGACGGCGGGTTCGCCGTGCGCACGCTGAACGAGCGGCAGCGGGGCGTCGGGGCGTGGGCGAAGCTCACCAGGGCGCGGGTCACCGTCCCCGCGCACGCCAAGGTCACCGTGCCATTCACGCTGCGGGTGCCCGAGGGCGCCGAACCGGGCGACCACCCGGGCGCGCTGGTCGCCCTCGACGAGCGGGTCGACCCGGGCCAGGGCTCCCTCGCGCTCGGCGTGCGGCGGGCCGTCGGCGCCCGCGTCTACCTCCGGGTGGGCGGCCCCACCCTCGCCGCGATCGCCGTGGAGCACGTCCACGTCACCCACCACCAGCCGCTGGTGCCCGGCCTCGGCGACAGCGGCGCGACGATCTCCTACACCCTCCACAACACCGGCAACGTCACCCTGGACCCGAAGGTCGAGCTGCGCGCGAAGGGCCTGTTCGGCCGCACCCTGCTGGCCCGCGACCTGTCGCGCGTCCCCTCCGAACTGCTGCCCGGCCAGCGCGTCCGCCTCACCGAACCCTGGCGCGACGCACCCCAACTCGACTGGGGGGACGTGACGTTGACCGCGAGCGCCAAGGGCACCCGGCAGTCGGCGAGCGCGTCCTTCTTCGCTCTGCCGTGGCTGGTCGCGGCGGTCCTGGTGGCGGTGACCGCGGTGGGGACGACGCTGTTCGTCAGAGCGCGTCGGGACCGCGCTCGCCCGTCCGCACCCGTACGACCGTCTCCACCGGCAGTGCCCACACCTTCCCGTCCCCGATCTTCCCCGTCTGCGCGGCCTTGACGATCGCGTCGATCACGGCGTCCGCGTCGGAGTCCTCGACGACGACCTCGATGCGCACCTTGGGCACCAGGTCGACCTGGTACTCGGCGCCGCGGTAGACCTCGGTGTGGCCGCGCTGACGGCCGTACCCGCTGGCCTCGGTCACGGTGAGGCCCTGCACGCCGAGCTCCTGGAGGGCGGTCTTCACCTCGTCGAGGCGGTACGGCTTGACGATCGCGGTGATGAGCTTCATGCCTGGCTCTTGACCTTCTGCGCGGAGTGGACGGCGGAGGAGCTGACCGGGGCGCCGTGGCCCAGGACGCCGTGATCGTATGCGGTCTCGGCGTGCACCGTAAGGTCCAGGCCGGTGTGCTCCTGCTCCTCGCTCGCCCGGAAGCCCATCGTCCTGTCGATCAGCTTGCCGAGCCCGTAGGTGACGGCGAAGGCGTACGCGGCGACGACCACCACCGCCACCAGCTGCCTGCCCAGCTGGCCCGGCCCGCCGCCGTAGAACAGGCCCTCCGTCCCGCCGGTCATCGCCTTCTCGGCGAAGAGCCCGATGAGCAGGGTGCCGATGACGCCGCCGACCAAGTGGACGCCGACGACGTCCAGGGAGTCGTCGTAGTTCAGCCTGAACTTCCAGCTCACGGCGTAGGAGCACACGACGCCGGCGGCGAGGCCGACGACCAGGGCGCCGAGCAGGGAGACCGAGCCGCAGGACGGCGTGATCGCCACCAGGCCGGCGACCGCGCCGGAGGCCGCGCCCAGGGTGGTGGGGTGGCCGTCGCGCTTCTGCTCGACGAAGAGCCAGCCCAGCAGGCCGGTGCAGCCGGCGGCGAGGGTGTTGAGGAAGGCGGCGGCGGCCAGGCCGTTGGCGCCGAGCGCGGAGCCGGCGTTGAAGCCGAACCAGCCGAACCACAGCAGACCGGCGCCGAGCACGACCATGGGCAGGTTGTGCGGGCGCATGGCGTCCTTCTTGAAGCCCAGCCGCGGGCCGAGGACCAGGCACAGGGCGAGCCCGGAGGCGCCCGAGGTGATCTCGACGGGCAGACCGCCGGCGAAGTCCAGGGCGCCGAGGCGGTCCAGGATCCAGCCGCCCGGGCCCCAGACCCAGTGCGCCACCGGAACGTATACGAGCAGTGCCCACACGGGGACGAAGACCAGCCATGCCGAGAACTTCGCCCGGTCCGCGATCGCGCCGCTGACCAGGGCCGCCGTGATGATCGCGAAGGTGAGCTGGAAGGTGGCGAACAGCAGGGTGGGGACGGTGCCGTGCAGGCTGCCGGGGCCCAGGCCCGCCATGCCGGCGTGCCGCAGACTCCCGATCAGTCCGCCGCCGACGTCGTCGCCGAAGGCGAGGGAGTAGCCGCCCGCCAGCCACACGACCGTCACCAGGGCGATCGACACGAAGCTCATCATCAGCATGTTCAGCACGCTCTTCGTGCGGACCATGCCGCCGTAGAAGAGGGCCAGACCCGGGGTCATCAGCAGGACGAGGGCGGTGGCGGCGAGCAGCCAGGCGGTGTCACCGGTGTCCGCGTGCGCGGCGGCGAAGGTCGTCACGGTCGTCTCCAACGGGGTGGGGGCTCGTCAGAGGGTCACCGGCGTGCGTTTCCGGTTGCGTACGGCTGTGTTTCCGTGACGTTTCGTTGCGCCGGGGTTACCGAAATCTCACCGTGCGGCGGGACTCCGGGGATCAGGGACAATGAACGCCATGAGTGTTCGTACCCAGTCATCCGAGCAGCCGGCCGAGGCCGTCCACCGCGCCGGCTTCGCCTGCTTCGTGGGCCGCCCCAACGCGGGCAAGTCCACCCTCACGAACGCTCTGGTCGGGCAGAAGGTGGCGATCACCGCGAACCAGCCGCAGACCACGCGGCACACCGTGCGGGGCATCGTGCACCGGGAGGACGCCCAGCTCATCCTGGTCGACACCCCCGGGCTGCACAAGCCGCGCACACTGCTGGGCGAGCGGCTCAACGACGTCGTGCGCACGACGTGGGCCGAGGTGGACGTGATCGGCTTCTGCCTGCCGGCGAACGAGAAGATCGGGCCCGGTGACCGTTTCATCGCCAAGGAACTCGCCGGCATCCGCAAGACGCCCAAGGTGGCGATCGTCACCAAGACGGACCTCGTCGACTCCAAGGCCCTCGCCGAGCAGCTGATCGCCATCGACCAGCTCGGCAAGGAGCTGGGCATCGAGTGGGCGGAGATCGTGCCGGTGTCGGCGGTGGGGGACAAGCAGGTGAGCCTGCTGGCCGACCTCCTCGTGCCGCTCCTGCCCGAGGGTCCGGCGCTCTACCCCGAGGGCGACCTCACCGACGAGCCCGAGCAGGTCATGATCGCCGAGCTGATCCGCGAGGCGGCCCTGGAGGGCGTCCGCGACGAGCTGCCGCACTCCATCGCGGTGGTCGTCGAGGAGATGCTCCCGCGCGAGGACCGCCCGGCCGACAAGCCGCTCCTCGACATCCACGCCAACCTGTTCATCGAACGCCCCAGCCAGAAGGGCATCATCATCGGCCCCAAGGGCAAGCGCCTGAAGGAGGTCGGCATCAAGTCCCGCAAACAGATCGAGGCCCTCCTGGGAACCCCGGTCTTCCTGGACCTGCACGTGAAGGTGGCGAAGGACTGGCAGCGGGATCCCAAGCAGCTACGGCGTCTGGGCTTCTGACGGGGTCAGGTTCTGCAGGCCCACCACCCGCAGCAGCTGCAGGCGTTCGTAGGACTCCGTGCCCGGGCGGGCCGTGTGGACGATCAGCAGGTGGTGGTGCTCGTGGCTGAGCATCACCTCGCAGTCCAGCTCCAGCAGGCCCACCAGGGGGTGCTGGAAGCGTTTGGTCGCGCGGTCGCGCAGCGACACCTCGTGCTCGCCCCACAGGCGCGCGAACTCCGCGCTGGCAGACCGCAGTTCGGCGACCAGCGCGGCCGGTTCCGGGTCGTCGGGCCGGGCGGCGGTCAGCGCGCGGAGGTGGGCGACATGGGAGCGCGCGTGCGGCTCGTGGTCCTCGTCCGGGAACAGCCGGCGCGCCGTAGGCTCCAGGAAGAAGCGCCGCACCAGGTTCCGCTCCCGCCGTGGCCGGGACATCACGTCGCCGATCAGCGCCTTCGCCATCGCGTTCTGCGCCAGCACCTCACCGCAGTCGTTCACCAGCTGCGCCGGGGTGTCGTACAGCCGGTCCAGGATCAGCAGCAGCCCCGGCCGGACGTGCGCCGACGCCGTCTCCCGCCGCGGCGGCTCCTCCCCGGCCAGGTGGAACAGATGGTCGTGCTCGGCGTCCGTCAGCCGCAGCGCCCGCGCCATCGCCGTCAGCATCTGGCGGGACGGGCGCGGCCCCCGCGACTGCTCCAGGCGTGTGTAGTAGTCGACCGACATGCCGGCCAGCTGGGCCACCTCCTCGCGGCGCAGCCCCGGCGTGCGGCGGCGGGCGCCGGGCGCGAGGCCCACGTCGGACGGGTCCAGGCGGGCACGGCCGCGGCGCAGGAAGTCGGCGAGTTCGGCTCGGTTCACCCCTCAAGCGTGCGCGAGGCCGCCCGGCTTATCCAGGGTCTGCCGATCCCCCGATCGACGGGTCTCTCCCGGCACCGGCGTCCCCGCTGAAGGCTGGGCCGGGACGAGAGGAGCAGCACATGCTGACATTGGTGACAGGGACCACGGGACAGGTCGGACGGCGCTTCGTGCCGAGGCTGCTGGCGCAGAGCAGGGGCGAGGAGCGGGTACGGGTCCTGGTGCGGGACGCCGCCCGCGGGGAGCCGTTCGCCGACCTGGGCGCCGAGGTCGTCGTCGGCGACCTGCGCGACACGGACGCCCTCGGCAAGGCGGTCGCCGGCGTGCACGCCGTGATCAACGTCGCCGCCGCCTTCCGCGGCGTGCCGGACGAGGAGGCGCGGGCCGTCAACCGGGACGCGGCCATCGAACTGGGCCGGGCCGCCCGCGCCGCCGGCGTCCGGCGCTTCGTGCAGGTCAGCACCGGGCTGGTGTACGGCACCGGACGCGGCCGCCCGCTGACCGAGGACGACGAGAGCAGGCCCGGCGGCGCGATGTGGGGCGCCTACCCGGAGTCCAAGGCCGCGGCCGAGCGGGAACTGCTGGCGATGGACGGCATGGACGTCCGCGTCGGCCGGCTCCCCTTCGTGTACGGCGAAGGGGACCCGCACCTCGGGGACGTCCTGCGCTGGGCCGGGCACTGGGCGGCGGCCCAGCGGCTGCACATGGGCCACCACGCGGACGTCGCCCAGGGCCTGCTGCGCCTGCTGCACGCCCCGGGGATCGCCGGCCGGATCTACAACATCGCCGACGACACGCCCGTGACGGCGGTGGAGCTGCACCAGCTCAACGGTGTGGAGCCGCCCGCGGAACTGCACACCCGCACCGACCCGGACCCGTTCCTCGCGATCATGTCCACCGACCGCATCCGCCGCGAGCTGGGCTACCGGCCCCTGTTCCCGTCGGTGTACACCGCCCGGGACGCGGGCGCGCTGTAGATCCACGAAGGGGTCACCAGATCCACGAAGGGGTCACTCCACGCCCCTGATCCGCCCCACCAGCACCGCCCCCGCCAGCCCGATCGCCGCCGCCACCAGATACAGCACCCGGTATCCGCCCAGGTAGGTGACGATCGGCGCGGCGAGGGCGGGCGCCGCCACCTGGGGCAGGGCGTTGGCGACGTTGATCACCCCGAGGTCCTTGCCGCGGTCCAGCGCCTTCGGCAGCACGTCCGTCATCAGCGCGAAGTCGACCGACATGAACACCCCGAGAGCCACCCCCAGCAGCGCCGCCGCGAGGATCGCGCTCGGCCAGGTCTGCCAGACGGACAGCAGCGCGGTGGCCGCCGCCATCAGCACCCCGGACCACAGCACGAACGGCTTGCGCCGGCCCACCCGGTCCGACCAGACGCCGCCCACCACGACCGTCGCCAGCAGCGCCACGCTGTCCACCGCCGTCAGGACCAGCACGCCCTGTTCCGGGTCGGGGCGGTGCAGGCCGTCGCGCAGGTAGTACAGGAGGTAGAGGATCACCAGCGCGTTGCTGAGGTTGATCAGGAAACGGGTCAGCCAGGCCCAGCCGAAGTCCGGGTGACGGCGCGGACTGATCCAGAACCCGCGCAGGAAGTCCCGCGCGGACCACGCCGGCCGGTCGGCCACCGCCAGCCTGAGATCCTCGTACCGCACGACGTACGGCAGCACGCCCGCCAGCGCGAACACCGCGCACGCCGCATAGCCGGCCGCGAGAGAGCCCGCCGCCGTCGCCAGCCCCGTCCCGGCGACCGCCCCGAGGATCTGCGCCGCGCCCAGCCAGCCGCCCACCGCGCCCCGCTGCCGCCGCGGCACCCGGTCCGGCACGGCCGCCGTCACGGCCGCGAAGGAGGCGTTCAGCGTCAGCTGGACCAGGCACCAGCCGAGCGCCATCACCCCCACCCCGCCCGCGCCGGCGAGCAGCAGCAGCGACAGCGCCCCGCCCGCCGCCCCGGCCACGACCCACGGCGTACGGCGGCCCCAGCGTGCCGTGGTGCGGTCCGACAGCGCGCCGAAGAACGGGTTCGCCGCCAGCGACACCAGCGCGCCCGCGCCCGTCACCCACGCCAGCAGCGTCTCCTTCGACATCCCGGTGCCGGGGGCGAAGTCCTCCGCCTGCCGGGCCAGCAGGATCTGCAGGGGCCCGTACCAGCCCACCCAGATCGCCACGTTGGCCAGCGACAGCGCCGCCGTCCAGCCCTTGCCGACCTGTTCGGCGGGCTCCGCCAGGGCCGAGGTCACCGCTGGGCCCGGAGCAGCTCCCGGTACCAGCCGTACGAGGCCTTCGGCGTCCGCGCGAGCGTCGCGAAGTCCACGTGGACCAGCCCGAACCGGCGCGCGTACCCTTCGGCCCACTCGAAGTTGTCCAGCAGCGACCACACGAAGTAGCCGCGCACGTCGACGCCCGCCTCCACCGCCCGGTGCAACGCCCGGACGTGGCCGTCGAGGTAGGCGATCCGGTCCTGGTCGTCGAGGCCGTCGTAACTGCAGCCGTTCTCGGTGATGACGACGGGCGGCAGGCGGTCGCCGTAGCGGTCGCGGAAGCCGGTGAGGAGCTCCGTCAGGCCCTCGGGTACCACGGGCCAGCCGAAGTCCGTCACCGGGACGCCCTCGATGTCCCGTACCGAGAAGGGGAGTTCGGCGGGGATCGTCAGCCCGCCGAACTCGATGTCCGCGCCCTGCGGGGCGCCCACCCTGGTCGGCGCGTAGTAGTTGACGCCGTACCAGTCGAGGGGTTCGGCGATGACCTTGAGGTCGGCCTCCACGTCGCCCGGCATCAACGCGCCGAGCCCCTCCGGGTACCGGCCGAGCAGGAGGGGCTCGGCGAACAGGCGGTTGAGCAGCAGGTCGTAGAAGCCCGCCGCCTCCACGTCGGCCGCCTCCTGGGAGGCCGGCCAGGTCGGGCCGTGCGAGTTGGCGATCCCGATGTCCGCGGCCCCGGCCGCGCGCAGCGCCCGTACGGCGAGGCCGTGGGCGAGCAACTGGTGGTGGGCGACCGGCAGCGCGTCGAACATCAGCTGCTTCCCGGGCGCGTGGGCGCCCAGCGCGTGCCCCAGCAGGGTGTGTTCCGCGGGCTCGTTGAGGGTGATCCACTTCTTGACGCGGTCGCCCAGCCGCTCGGCGACCACGGACACGTACTCCGCGAACCGGTCCGCGGTGTCCCGCTCCAGCCAGTCCAGGGTCACCGGCAGGTCCCAGTGGAAGAGGGTGGGCACCGGACGTACGCCCGCCGCGCACAGCTCGTCCACGAGGCGGTCGTAGAAGTCCAGCCCGCCCGGGGAGTTCACCCGCGGCCAGGAGACGGAGAAGCGGTACGCGTCCACGCCCAGGTCCGCCAGCAGGGCCACGTCCTCGCGGTAGCGGTGGTAGTGGTCGCAGGCCACGGCCGCCGTCGAGCCGTCCTTGACCCGGCCCGGCTCGGCCGTGAAGGCGTCCCACACGGACGGCTCGCGCTCGTCGGCCGCGCCCTCGATCTGGTGGGCGGAGGTGGAGACGCCCCACAGGAAGCCCGCCGGGAACTGAGGTATCGGGTTCGTCATGCGCGGATCATCCTTACCGGCCAGTAAGGAAGTCAACGCCCGTGCGTGAAGGACCTGTTACGGCTCTACGCGCCTTCCTTCAGCACCCGGGAGACCAGCTGCCGCTGCTCCTCGGTGAGCCGGGGATCGGCCGCGTACACCGTCCTGCCGCCCGCCGTGATCTCGTAGCTGAAACCGTCGGGAACCCCGACGGGCGGCGTGCGCCGCCCGTCGGCGATCGCCTTCTCGGCGAGGGTCTGCCACTCGTGTGCGTCGGGCCGCCCCGAGGTGTCCACCTCGGCGCTGCGCTCGATGCCCGCGAATCCGCCCGTGCGCCTCACTCGAATACGCATGGGTCCGTGTCTAGTACGGAACTACGCCGTGCGCACCCCGACCTGCTCCCAGGCTTTCAGCACCGCCTGGAGTTCCTCGCCCTCGCTGTAGCGGGCTTTGGCGGCGGCGACGGTGAGCTTGGCGAAGTCCGCGAACAGGGCGTCCTTCTTGAGTTGGCCGCCGGTCAGGACGTCGTACCAGATCTGGCCGGCCTTCTCCCAGGCGTGCCCGCCGAGCGCCGTGGCGACCAGGTAGAAGGCGTGGTTGGGGATGCCGGAGTTGATGTGGACGCCGCCGTTGTCGCGGCCGGTGCGGACGAAGTCGTCCATGGTCGCCGGCTGCGGGTCCTTGCCGAGGACGTCGTCGTCGTAGGCCGTGCCCGGCTCCTTCATGGAGCGCAGCGCCTTGCCGGTGACGCGCGGGGCGAGCAGGCCGGCGCCGATCAGCCAGTCGGCCTCGGCGGCGGTCTGGCCGAGCAGGTACTGCTTGATCAGGGAGCCGAAGACGTCGGAGACCGACTCGTTCAGGGCGCCCGGCTGGCCGAAGTAGGTGAGGTTGGCGGTGTGCTGGGTGACGCCGTGGGTCAGCTCGTGGCCGATGACGTCGACCGGGATGGTGAAGTCGACGAAGATCTCGTTGTCCCCGTCGCCGAAGACCATCTGGGTGCCGTCCCAGAAGGCGTTGTCGTAGTTCTCGCCGTAGTGGACGCTGGCGTTGAGCGGCATGCCCTCGCCGTCGATGGAGGTGCGCCCGTACGCCTTCAGGTAGAAGTCGAAGGTGGCGCCGAGGCCGTCGTAGGCGCGGTTGACGGTGGCGTCCTTGCCCGGGGCGTCGCTCTCGGAGCGGACCTTGCGGCCCGGCAGGGTCTCCAGGTGCTTGGCGTCGTAGATCGTGCGGTGCGGCTTGCCCGCGGCGGCGCCGGCCGGCGGGGCGAGGGTCGGGGCGCCGATGACGGTGGTCAGGCGGCGGTGGGTGCGGACGTAGGCGTCGTGCTCCAGGGACGCGCGGGCGGGTCCGGCGAGCGCGGGGTCCTCGTGCTGGGCCAGCTTGTCGAGGACATGGGGCGGCACGATGGTGCAGAAGACGGGCTCGAAGCCCCCGTTGGTCTTCGTCATGCCCGGAACCCTTGCACTGGGTTATGTGCGTGTCACTACCCGCCACCATGATTGGTGAAATATCGGGACAGCCGGGCATACAGTCCGTGACGGAGTGGTATAGAGCACGTTTTGTCCTCTTCGTTCCGCCGGTCCCGCATACTGATACGGAGCCCCGCGCCCGGAGCGGACCGACTAGCATGCTGCGCATCATGCGTTTCGGGCTGCTTCTTCTTAGCTGCCGCGGCGAGGGCCTGTAGTCCAGGTCGACTCCCTCCCCGCGGAGCTTCGCGTTGCGTCGTCGGCCGTCCTTCCGGACACCTTGAGGAGCCCCGCAATCATGGCGAACCGCCAGCAGCCCAGCACCATGCCGATCCACAAGTACGGCCGGTACGAGCAGGTCGACATCCCCGACCGCACCTGGCCCGACCAGCGCGTCACCGTGGCCCCCCGCTGGCTCTCCACCGACCTGCGCGACGGCAACCAGGCCCTGATCGACCCGATGTCGCCCGAGCGCAAGCGCCGGATGTTCGACCAGCTGGTCAAGATGGGCTACAAGGAGATCGAGGTCGGCTTCCCGGCCTCCGGGCAGACCGACTTCGACTTCGTGCGCTCGATCATCGAGGAAGAGGGCGCGATCCCGGACGACGTGACGATCTCCGTGCTGACCCAGGCCCGCGAGGACCTGATCGAGCGCACGGTGGAGTCGCTGAAGGGCGCCAAGCGCGCGACCGTCCACCTGTACAACGCCACCGCGCCGGTCTTCCGCCGGGTCGTCTTCCGCGGCTCCAAGGACGACATCAAGCAGATCGCCGTGGACGGCACCCGGCTGGTGATGGAGTACGCCGAGAAGCTGCTGGGCCCGGAGACGGAGTTCGGCTACCAGTACTCGCCGGAGATCTTCACCGACACCGAGCTGGACTTCGCGCTGGAGGTCTGCGAGGCGGTGATGGACGTCTGGCAGCCCGGTCCGGACCGCGAGATCATCCTCAACCTGCCGGCGACCGTGGAGCGTTCGACCCCCTCGACCCACGCCGACCGCTTCGAGTGGATGCACCGCAACCTCTCCCGGCGCGAGTACGTCTGCCTGTCCGTCCACCCGCACAACGACCGCGGCACGGCGGTGGCGGCGGCCGAGCTGGCGCTGATGGCCGGCGCCGACCGCATCGAGGGCTGCCTGTTCGGGCAGGGCGAGCGCACCGGCAACGTCGACCTGGTCACGCTGGGGATGAACCTCTTCTCCCAGGGCGTCGACCCGCAGATCGACTTCTCCGACATCGACGAGATCCGCCGGGTGTGGGAGTACTGCAACCAGATGGAGGTCCACCCGCGCCACCCGTACGTGGGCGACCTGGTCTACACGTCCTTCTCCGGCTCCCACCAGGACGCCATCAAGAAGGGCTTCGACGCGATGGAGGCCGACGCCAGGGCCAAGGGCGTCACCGTCGACGACATCGAGTGGGCGGTGCCCTACCTGCCGATCGACCCCAAGGACGTCGGCCGCTCCTACGAGGCCGTCATCCGCGTCAACTCGCAGTCCGGCAAGGGCGGTATCGCATACGTCCTGAAGAACGACCACAAGCTGGACCTGCCCCGCCGGATGCAGATCGAGTTCTCGAAGATCATCCAGGCGAAGACGGACGCCGAGGGCGGCGAGGTCACCGGCGCCGACATCTGGGCGGTCTTCCAGGACGAGTACCTGCCGAACCCGGACAACCCCTGGGGCCGTATCCAGGTGAAGACCGGTCAGTCGACCACCGACACGGACGGCGTGGACACCCTCACCGTCGAGGCGAGCGTCGACGGCGAGGACACCGTCCTGACCGGCTCGGGCAACGGCCCGATCTCGGCCTTCTTCGACGCCCTGCAGTCCATCGGCATCGACGTACGTCTGCTGGACTACCAGGAGCACACGATGTCGGAGGGCGCCTCCGCGCAGGCCGCGTCCTACATCGAGTGCGCGATCGACGGCAAGGTTCTGTGGGGAATCGGAATCGACGCGAACACGACGCGTGCGTCCCTCAAGGCGGTCGTCTCCGCGGTCAACCGCGCGGCGCGATAACCCCTCTGACCGGTGGTTTCGGGGCCTTGATCGCTGTATACGGCGATCAAGGCCCCGTCGTTTATCGGCCACCCGGACGTGGAGGTCACGGAAAGGTCTCGTCCAGGGTGCTGACTACGCCTCCTCGATGTGGCTAACATCACGCAAGCGCGGCGATGTTGCCGCGGGGTTACGGAGGTGCGACGTGCTGCCTGTACGGGGACGAAACGGCCGAGCCGCCAGGCCTGCGCGCCTCCTGGGCACCCGCACCGCGTGGACGCCCGTCGGAGACGGCGAGTTCTTCTGCCCGGGGTGCGGGGGCGACCGCAACTACCAGCGCCTGACCGGCCGCCGCCGCTTCACCCTCCTCGGCGTCCCGGTGCTGCCGCGCGGCGAGACCGGCCCGGTCGTCGAGTGCGCCGCCTGCCGCCGCCACTTCGGCACCGACGTCCTCGACCACCCCACCACCACCCGCTTCTCCGCCATGCTCCGCGACGCCGTCCACACGGTCGCCCTCGCGGTGCTGGCCGCGGGCGGCACCTGTTCGCGTACGTCCCTGGAGACCGCCGCCGGCGCGGTGCGCGCGGCCGGTTTCGACGACTGCACGGAGGAACAGCTGGCCGCACTGGTCGAGGCCCTGGCCGCCGACACCGGCCGCACCTACGGCCAGTCCTGCGGAGCCGGCCTCGCCATAGAACTCCACGAGGCCCTCGACCCCCTCGCCCCGCACCTCGCCCCCGTGGGCCGCGAGTCGATCCTGCTCCAGGGCGCCCGCATCGCCCTGGCCGACGGCCCCTACACACCGGCCGAACGCGACGTGCTGACCACGGTCGGCGCGGCCCTGACCATCTGCGCCGACGACGTCACCCGCCTGCTGGCGGCGGCCCGCACGCCGTCCTGACCCTCCCCCTGATACTCCCCGGGGAGTAATGGCCCCGCCCGGTCACCCGCCGCAGTACCCCGCACCTCGCCCCCGCGCCCGACGATCCGCCCCCGCCGCGCCGGGAGTCTGGAAGCCATCCAGACGACCGACCGGAGGGAGATGGCGTCCATGGGGACCGCCCTGCTGCCGGCGCTGCTGGTCCTGCTCGGCCGGCGCGTCTTCATGCACCGCATGCGCGAGGAGTCCCGCGCCGGTGCCGCGCCGCAGACGGCCGCGCTGACGGCGCTGCGCACCACCGGCGGGGTGATCGCCTCGGCCGGTGTCGTCCTCGCCGCGACCTTCGCCGTGCTGACCACGCTGCCGCTGGTCGGGCTCGTCGAGCTCGGGTTCGTGATCGCGGT
Organism: Streptomyces sp. 7R007; assembly: GCF_054850255.1. Taxonomy (NCBI): domain Bacteria; kingdom Bacillati; phylum Actinomycetota; class Actinomycetes; order Kitasatosporales; family Streptomycetaceae; genus Streptomyces; species Streptomyces sp. 7R007. Next base: position 36,351 of record NZ_JBTWMV010000033.1, read on the forward strand.
CGGGGTGCTGCTGGACACCTTCCTGGTGCGGACGTACCTGGTGACCACGGCGAGCGTGCTGCTGAAGCGGCGCGTGTGGTGGCCGGGGCGGCTGGCACGCGAGCCGCGGCCGGAGCCGGCGGAACGTCTGCCGGAGCCGGTGTGAAGCGGCCGCCGGCTGCCGGAAGATGAACACCGTGCAGCACCCCACCACCGGCGAGCGGATCATGGCCGTGATCAGCCGTGATCCGCGCACCGCCGCCCACGGCACCCGCAACGACGCCGTCCTGGCCGCCGCCCTCGCGACGGCGGCCGTGGCCCTCGCGCTCCTCACCGACCCCGCCCACCGCCCCGACGCACTCGGCTGGACGCTGCTGCTCGCCGCCCACGTGCCCCTCGTGTGGCGGCGCCGCCACCCGCTGGCGGTGCTCCTGGCGACCGGGGCGCTGGCCATGCCGTACCACGCCCTCGACAACAACCACCAGGCGCCGACCCCCGTCGTCATGACCGCCCTGTACACGGTGGCCGTCACCAGCCGCCCCGTGCGCACGGCCCTGACCGGCGTCCTCGTCCTCGCCGTCGCCTTCACCGTGATGCTCACGGTCAGCGCCCACCAGGCCGTCGAACTGCTGCGCGTCTCCGGCTGGGTGATCGCGGTCCTCTTCTGCGGGGTCGACGTCCGCTACTACCGGCAGTACGTCGCCGGAATCGTCGAACGGGCCGAACGCGCCGAGCGCACCCGCGAGGAGGAGGCCCGCCGCCGGGTCGCCGAGGAACGCCTGCGCATCGCCCGCGACCTGCACGACCTGCTCGCCCACAGCATCACCCTCATCGGCGTGCAGACCTCGGTCGCCGCCCACGTCCTGGCCGCCGACCCCGAGCGGCTGGACCGGCAGACGGTCGCCAAGGCCCTCGACGACATCGCCGAGACCTGCCGCAGCGCGCGCGGGGAACTGCGCACCACGCTGGAGGTGCTGCGCGCCGGCGAGCACGGCGACGCCCGCGGCCCCCTGCCCGGCCTCGACGGACTGCCCGACCTGGTGGAGGCCGCCCGCCTCGCCGGCGCCCGCGTCGAACAGGACGTGCGCGTCACCCACGCCCCGCCCGCCGTCGGCGCCGCCGCCTACCGCATCGCCCAGGAGGCGCTGACCAACGCCGTCCGCCACGCGGGCCCCGAACCCGCCGTCCAGCTCGCGTTGCACGAGGCCGACGGCGCCCTGCACCTGTCCGTCACCGACGACGGCACCGGCCCCCTGCCCGGCCACACCCCCGGATTCGGGCTGGTCGGCATGGGGGAGAGGGCACGCAGCGTCGGTGGCACACTCGACGCCGGGCCGCGTGCCGACGGAGGCTTCGAGGTGAGGGCCGTACTGCCGCTGGAGGACAGCAGATGATCCGGGTACTGCTCGCCGACGACCAGACCCTGGTGCGGGCCGCGTTCGCCATGCTGGTGGAGTCGGCGCCGGACATGGAGGTCGTCGGACAGGCGGCCACCGGCCGCGAGGCCGTCGAACTGGCCCGCGCCGAACGCCCCGACCTGGTCGTGATGGACATCCGCATGCCCGACCTGGACGGCATCGAGGCGACCCGGCGCATCGCCACGGAGCCCGCGCTCACGGACGTCCGCATCCTCGTCCTGACCACCTACGACACCGACGAGAACATCGTCGAGGCCCTGCGCGCCGGCGCCTCCGGGTTCCTGGTCAAGGACACCCGTCCGGCCGAACTCCTCGACGCCATCCGGACGGTGGCCGCGGGCGAGGCCCTGCTGTCGCCGGGGCCCACGGCACGGCTGATCGAGCGGTTCCTGCGCGCCCCGCAGGCGCCCGCGACCGGCGGCCCCGAGTGCCTGTCCGAACGGGAGCGGGAGGTGCTGGCGCTGGTCGCGCGGGGGCTCAACAACACCGAGATCGCCGAGGCGTTGACCCTGAGCCCGCTCACCGCCAAGACCCACGTCAGCCGGATCATGGGCAAGCTCGGGGCGCGGGACCGGGCGCAGTTGGTCATGGTGGCCTACGAGTCGGGACTGGTGACCCCGGGAACGATGGGACCGTGACCCTCCTGAGCCGCACCCTCCTCGTCACCCTCGGCCTGCTCGCCCCCACCACGGCGACCGCGCACGCCTCCACCGCCCCGGCCTGCACGACGTCCGTGCCCTACACGGCGGGCGAGGACGGCCACGACACGTACCGCATCCCGGCGACGGTCACCACCCGGCGCGGCACGGTCCTCGCCTTCGCCGAGGGCCGCAACGACAGCGCCGCCGACTCCGGCGACATCGACGTCGTGCTGCGGCGCTCCCCCGACGGCGGCTGCACCTGGGGCCCGCTGGAGGTGGTCGCCGCCGGAAACGGGGACACCCGCGGCAACCCGGCCCCCGTCGTCGACCCGGCCACCGGCGACGTCGTCCTCGTCACCTCGTACAACAGCGGTCTCGTCACGGAGGCGCAGATCATGCGCGGCGAGGTCACCGCGGCGCAGAGCCGCCGGGTGTTCGTGCAGCGCAGCCGGGACGACGGGCGGCACTTCAGCCCGCCCCGGGACATCACCGACGAGGTCAAGCCGCGCGGCTGGCGCTGGTACGCGACGGGACCGGGGCACGCGCTCGCGCTGACCCGCGGCCCGCACGCCGGGCGCCTGGTGATCCCCGCCGACCACTCCGCCGCCCCGCCGCCCGGCTCCGCCGACACCGGCCAGGAGGCGAGGTACTACGGCGCCCACGCCCTCTACAGCGACGACCACGGCCGCACCTGGCACCTCGGCTTCGTCGACGACAGCTACGACGGCGTGGACAACGCCAACGAGTCCACCGCCGCCCAACTTCCCGACGGCCGCCTCTACTTCAGTGCCCGCGACCAGAACGGCACCAGCCCCGGCAACCGCCTCGACACCTACTCCGGCGACGGCGGCCGCAGTCTCGACCGCCCCTACGCCGTCCAGCCCACGCTGAACGACGTGCCGGTGGTGGAGGGCAGTGTCCTGCAACTCCGCGGCGCACGACGCCCCTTGCTGTTCTCGGGGCCGTCCGTTCCGGGCGCCCGCCGCGCGATGGCGGTGTGGCGCAGCCAGGACGGCGGCGCCACCTTCACCAAGGCACTGACGCTGTCCCAGCGGCCGGCCGCCTACAGCGACTTGACGCAGCCGGGCCGGCACACGGTCGGCATCCTGTACGAGACGGGCGGGACGGGGCCGTACGAGACGATCGAGTTCCACCGGCTGGTCATCTAGACGGTCCTACAGCAGCCCGGCGGCGGCCAGGAACTTGCCGACCTGCTCGATCTCCTCCGGCGCCAGCGGGACCTGGGGTTCCGCGGTCGCCGGGCAGTCGATGATCCCGCGCAGGTGCAGCGCCGCCTTGAACCCGCCCAGCGCCGCCGAGCCGCCGCCCATCCGCCCCGGGTCCCCGGCCCGCACCAGGCCGAACAGGGCGCACAGCCGCTCCTGTTCGGCCCGCGCCCGCTGCCAGTCGCCGGCCCGGCACAGCCGGTCGAGGCGGACGTAGCCGTGCGGGTCGACGTTGGCGAGGCCGGGCACGGCCCCGTGGGCGCCCAGCGCGAGCGCGGAGTCGACGACCAGCTCGGAGCCGGTCAGCACGCTGAAGCCGGCGTGGGCGCGGGCGCCGGTGACGACCTCGCGGAAGCCCGCCAGATCGCCGCTGGAGTCCTTCAGGCCGGCGAGCGTGCCGTCGGCGGCCAGCTCCAGGACCACGTCCGCGGGCAGCCTGGTGTGCACGGAGACCGGGATGTCGTAGGCGATGACCGGCACGGGGCAGGCCGCGGCGACCAGCCGGTAGTGGCGGGCGATCTCGGCCGGGTGGGTGCGGGCGTAGAAGGGCGCCGTCACGACCACCGCGTCCGCGCCCGCCGCCGTGACGGACTCGACGTGGTCCAGGACGCGCGGCGTCGTCATGTCGATCGCCCCCGCCAGCACGGGCAGCTGCCCGCCGGCGTGGGCCACCACCGCCTCGACCACCCGCCGGCGCTGCCGGTCGCGCAGATACGCCGCCTCCGACGAGGAGCCCAGCACGAACAGCGCGTCCACCCCGCCGCCGACGAGATGGTCGACCAGCCGGAGCAGCGAGGGCACGTCCACCTCGCCCTCCGGCGTCAGGGGCGTGCACACGGGCGGGACGACACCGGTGAGAGGGGAGGGGAAGGTCATCATGGCTCCCTGGTATTGCTCTGGCGCACGAGGTCGCGCGTCGACTGGTCCTCCCCTACAGGATGGTGGCAGCGGTAGCGGTGTCCGGCGGTCGACGCGGTCGAGAAGCCGGGCATGTCCGCCGCGCACAGGTCGTCGGCCTTCCAGCAGCGGGTGCGGAAGGGGCAGCCGCTGGGCGGGCGGGTCGCCGAGGGGACCGGGCCGGTCAGCGGGATCGGGTCGACGGGATCGAGCAGCCCGGGCGTGGCGGAGAACAGGGCGCGGGTGTACGGGTGGCGGGCGCGGTCGGTGACCTCGGCGGCCGGGCACTCCTCGACGATCCGGCCGAGGTACATGGTGATCACGCGGTCACTCATCCGCCGTACCGTCTGGATGTCGTGCGAGACGAACACCAGGGCCAGGCCGAGGCGTTCCCGCAGGTCGAGCAGGAGGTTGAGGATCTGGGCGCGCACCGACACGTCCAGCGCGCTCGTCGGCTCGTCCGCCACCACCAGGGCCGGGTCCAGGGCCAACGCCCGGGCGATCGCGACGCGTTGGCGCTGGCCGCCGGACAACTGGCCGGGCAGGGCCTCGGCGAGCGCGCCGGGCAGGCCGACCAGGGACATCAACTCCCGTACCCGCTCCTCCCGTTGCTCCTTCGTGCCGCGTGCGTGCACGTCCAGGGGGTCGCGCAGGACACGGCGGACGGTCAGCCGGCGGTTCAGGGCGGTCGACGGGTCCTGGAAGACCATGCCGGCGCCCGTGCCGACGGCCTTGCGCCGCTCGGCCGGGGGCATGGCCCACAGGTCGCGGCCCTGGAAGGAGACCGTGCCGGACGTCGGCCGCTGGACGCCGACCAGCACCCTCGCCAGCGTCGACTTGCCGCACCCGGACTCGCCGACCACGCCCACCGTCTCGCCGGGCGCGACGGCGAGGTCCGCGCCGGTCAGGGCGTGCACCCGGTCCCGGGCGAACAGGCCGCCGCCGCGCGCCCGGTGCAGGACGTGGACGCCGGCCAGTTCGACGATCGCGTTCACCGGGCCGCCTCCGTCCGCGTCGTCACGAGGTCGACGGCCGGGTGGTGGCAGGCCGCCGTGTGGGTGCGGGTGCCCGTCAGGTCGGGCGGGGTCGTGCGGCAGACCTCGCTCGCCAGCGGACACCGGTCGGCGAAGCGGCAGCCCGCGGGGAAGTCGGCGGGGGCGGGGACGACGCCCTTGATCTGCGTCAGCCGCGCGGCGGCCGACTCCAGCGACAGCACGCTGCCCAGCAGCCCGCGCGTGTAGTGGTGGGCCGGCGCCTCCACCAGGTCCGCGGTCACGCCGGTCTCCACGATCTGCCCGCCGTACATCACCACCACCCGGTCGGTGACGTCCGCGACGAGCGCCAGGTCGTGCGAGACCAGGATCAGCGCGAAGCCCAGCTCCGCGCGCAGCCGCAGCAGCAGGTCCATCACCTGCGCCTGGACCGTGACGTCCAGCGCGGTCGTCGGCTCGTCGGCGACGATCAGCTTCGGGTCGCGGGAGAGGGCCATGGCGATCAGGACGCGCTGGCGCTGGCCGCCGGAGAGTTCGTGCGGGTAGCTGCGCAGGGTGCGGCCGGGGTCGAGGCCGACGAGGGTGAGGAGTTCGGCGGGGCTGCGGTGGCCGCCGCGCCGTACGACCTGCCTCAGCTGAGCGCGGATGGTCATCGCCGGGTTCAGTGAGGACAGGGCGTCCTGGTAGACCATCGCCATCTCGTGGCCCAGCAGCCGGCGCCGCGCCCGCATGGGCTCGGCGACCAGATCCCGTTGGTCGAAGCGGATCTGGCCGCGCACCCGGGCGCCCTTGGGCTCCAGGCCCATGACCGCGAGCGCGGTCAGCGACTTCCCGCACCCCGACTCGCCGACCAGGCCCAGGACTTCACCGGGGTACACCTCGAAGCCGATGCCGTCGACGATGTCGACGCCGTGGTGCCGGTCGGGGAAGCCGACGGCGAGGTTCTCGACGGCCAGAACCGGGGGTCGTGCCGCACCCTGAAGGGGTGCGGGGCCCGTGGCCGCCTCCGCGGCGCGCCGGGTCCGCAGCCGCTCGGCCGCCTCCGCGAGGCCGGGCAGCGCGAGCACCTCGCCGCTGCCCGGTTCCGGGGCCTGGAGCCGGTCCTCGGCCCGCCCCGCCGCCACCTCCCGGGGCGGGCCGCGGGGCCGCCCACGCGTCCGACACGCCCTCGGAGAGGATGTTCAGCGACAGCACGGTCACCAGGATCAGCAGCCCGGGGAAGACGGTGGCCCACCAGCCCCCGGTCAGCACCATGTTCTTGCCGTCGGCGATGACGCTGCCCCAGGACGGGTCGGGGGGCCGTACGCCCGCTCCGACGAAGGACAGCGACGCCTCGAAGACGATGGCCTCGGCGACCTGGACCGTGCAGAACACCAGCACCGGGGCGAGGCAGTTGACGGCCACGTGCCGCAGCACGATGTGGTGCGTGCGGGCGCCGATCACCCGTTCCGCCGTGACGTAGTCCTCGCCGTACTGGTCCAGGACGTTGGCGCGCACGACCCTCGCCACCGGGGGCGTGAACAGGAACGCGATCGCGCAGATCAGGACGGTGATCCCACCGCCGAACACGGCCACCAGCACGGCGGCGAGCGCGATGCCGGGAAAGGCCATCACCACGTCCAGACAGCGCATCAGCGTCTCGTCCACGGCCCTGCGGGAGGTCGCCGCGACCGCGCCGATCAGCGCCCCCGCCACCAGCGCCAGCGCCGTCGCGCCGAGCCCGATGGCCAGCGACCAGCGGGCGCCGTACATCAGCCGGCTGAGGATGTCCCGGCCGAGGCTGTCCTGGCCCATCCAGTGCGCGCCGGACGGATGCCCGGTGCCGTCGACCGGGGCCTGCTGGTCGAGCGGGTCGTCCGGGGCGAGCAGTGGGGCGAGGAGGGCCACCAGGACCACCAGCGCCAGGAAGCAGACGGCGGCCCTGGACGGCGGCGGCAGCCGGCGCAGGCCGCGCAGGCGGACGCCGGGGCGGGCCAGGGCCTCGGTGAGCCGGGCGCGTGTGAACATCAGGACGCTTCCCTCAGGCGTGGGTTGACCAGCAGATACAGGACGTCGATGACGAGGTTCACGACGACGAAGCCGGTCGCCGTGGTCAGCACGACGCCTTGGACGACGGCCGGGTCGCCGTTCTTGACGGCGTCGATCATCAGCTTGCCCATGCCGGGCAGCGAGAAGATCGTCTCGATGACGACCGCGCCGCCGAGGAGGTAGCCGACGCGCAGGCCGAGCACGGTGAGCGGGTTGATCAGCGCGTTGCGCAGCACGTTGCGGCCCACCACCACCCGCGGGGGCAGCCCGCTGCCGATCGCCGTGCGGACGTAGTCCTTGTCCAGCTCCTCCACCACCGACGTCCGCACCACCCGCGTCAGCTGGGCCGCCACCGGCAGGGAGAGCGCGAGCGCCGGCAGGGCCATCGTCCGCAGCCAGCCGGTGAGGGAGTCGGCCGGGTTGATGTAGCCGCCGGTCGGGAACCAGCCGAGGTCGACCGCCAGGTACTGGATCATCAGCAGCGCCAGCCAGAAGGCGGGCGCGGCGACGCCGGTCAGGGAGACGACGCGGATGATCTGGTCCGGCAGCCGGTCCCGGTGGATCGCCGCCGTCACCCCGCCCAGCAGGGACAGCACGACCGCGACGCCCAGGCCCAGGAAGGTCAGCTGGAGGGTGAGCGGCAGCGCGGTGGTCACCTGGTCGACGACCGGCGCCCGGGTCAGCGCGCTGGTGCCCATGTCGCCGTGGAGCAGGTCGCCGACGAAGTGGACGTAGCGCACCGGCAGCGGGTCCAGCAGGCCGTTGCGCTCGCGGAAGTCGTGCAGTTGCCGCGGGGTGGGGTTGGCGCCCTGGAAGAACGCGGAGGCCGGGTCGACGTCGGAGAACCGCATCACCAGGAACACGAACAGCACGATGCCGAGCATCAGCGGCACCAGCAGGGCGAGGCGGCGGAGCAGGATGCGGACGACCGCGGTCATCGCGCTAGACCCACTTGGCCTGGAGGAGGTTGATGCCCGGATACGGCTGTGCCCTTATGCCCGTGAGCTTCCTCGGGTCCCACGCCGTCATCAGCTCGTTGTGGACCACGGGGTAGAGCACGGCCTGTTCGGCGACGATGTCGATGTAGTCCTGGATCATCGTCTTCTTCTTCTCCGGGTCCGCTTCCCGGGTGGCCCGGTCCATGTCCCTGAACAGCCGCTTGGCGACCGGGTCGCCGGCCCAACGGGTGTAGCCCATCCAGAGGTTGGCGGGACCGTAGTTGTAGTGCATGATCAGGTCGGCGTCGAGGCCGAACTGGTTGGGGTTGGAGGCGGCGGCGACCACCTGGTAGTCCTGCTTCTGGTCCATCTTGGTGAAGACAGCGGTCGTCTCCTGCGGGAAGAGGGTCGTCGGGACGCCGATCGCGTCCCAGGACGCCTTGATGGTCGGCAGGCAGTCGACGATCCAGCTCACGTTCACGGCCAGGAGGTCGATCTTCAGGTTCCTCACCCCGGCGGCCTTCAGCAGCGCCTTCGCCCGGTCGGGGTCGTGGTCGTAGACCGTCCTGGCCCTGCGGTAGGCGGGATTGCCCTCGTTGAGGAACGACGACGACGGCCTGCCGTGCCCCTTCAGGGCCACCTGCACCATCTTCTCGGTGTCGATGGCGTAGTGCAGCGCCTGCCGCACCCGCACGTCGTCGAAGGGCTTGTGCCGGGTGTTGAACATCAGGAACAGGTTGTTCATCCCGGCCCCGCCGGCGACGGACAGACCGCTGCTCCTGAGCTGCTCGATGTTGGCGTAGGGGATGTTGTCGGCGATCTGCGCGCCGGCGCCGGCACCCGAGATCCGCGCCACGCGCGGGGCGGCGTCGACGATCGTCAGCCAGTTCATCGTCCGGAACGCCGGCGGACGCGGGCCGTTGTAGGCGTCGAAGGCGGCGAAGGTGGTGTTCGACTTCGGGTGGTGCGCGGTCTGCCGGTACGGTCCGGAGCCGATCGCTCTGCCCTTGACGGCGTCGTCCCAGGCGCCCGGCCGCGAGAACACGTGCCGGGGCATGATCTTGGCCAGCGTGAGCCGCGAAACCCCTTCGGGGAAGGGGAACGCGAGCACCAGCTCGACGTTCCGGTCGTCGATCTTGCGGACCTCCTTCAGCCAGCTCGCGAAGAAGCCCTTGGCGAGGGTCTGGGTGCCGGGGTCGAGGATGCGGTCGAAGACGAACACGACGTCGTCGGCGGTGACCGGGTGGCCGTCGTGGAACGTCGCCCCCTCGCGCAGCGTGAACTTCCAAGAGGTCGCGTCGAGGTCCCGGGGCACCTCGGTGCCGAGCGCCGCGTACGGCTCGCGGGAGATGGGGTCGGTGTCGAGCAGGCCCTCGTAGATGTGGTTGTTGGCGGCCATGCAGAAGGCGGACGCGGTCTGGGTGGGGTCCCAGGAGCCGTCGTTGCCGTAGCCGATGACCGCCGTCAGCGTGCGGTCCTTGCCGCCGCCGCCCGTGTCGTTCGTGGACTGCGGCCCCGAGGAGCAGGCGGAGAGCGACGCGGAGACGGCGGCGGACGCGCCCAGCGCGCCGGTGTACTTCAGGAAGGTCCGGCGGTGCACGGTGCCTCCAGCGAAGGGTGAGGAGATACGGCGAGGAGGTACGCCCGGGAGGTACGACGTCCTACGTCCTGCGCTCAGCGGCGACCCTAGGTGGGGCCGATGGGACGGTCAAGGCATCACACACGAATGGGTGCAACCGTCACAGGTCGGACCAATGGCGTTGCGAAATGGCCGGATTGACTCGTCGTCAGACCAGAGGTGGGACGTGGGATGTCCGACGCCCCCACGATGCCGCGCATGGCCGGGGAGCCCAGGAACCACCGGAGCCGGCGTGCGGTCGTCCAGCTGCCTCGACCGGCGGGTCGGCCCCGGCGCCCCGCTGCCCACCGAGACCGAGCTGATGGCGGACCTCGGCGTCGGCCGCAACTCCGTGCGGGAGGCCCTCAAGGCGCTCCAGGCCCTCGACATCGTGGAGATCCGGCACGGTCACGGCACCTGCGTCGGCCGGGCCTCGCTCGCCCCGCTCGTCGACGGTCCGACCTTCCGCACCCTCGCCCGGCACGACGACGGCACCGGCGCGCTCGCCGAGATCCTCCAGGTGCGCGAGGTGCTGGAGGAGGGGCTGATCCTCCGGGTGGCCGCGACGCTCACGGAAGCCGACCCGGACCGGCTGGAGGCGGTGGTGGACCGCATGGAGGCGGCGGGGCGGGCCAGGCTGCCCTTCCTCGAACTCGACCGCGGGTTCCACGAGTTGCTGTACGCCCCGCTCGGCAACGCGCTGGTGCCGCAGCTGTTCGGCGCGTTCTGGACGGTGTTCCGCCGCGTCACCGGCGCCCGCGGCCGCACCGGCGACCCGCCGGCCGAGGTGACGGCCCGCCGCCACCGGGACATCGTCACGGCCCTGCGCGCCCACGACGCCGAGAGCGCCCGCCGCGCCGTGGCGATCCACTTCCACGACGTCGGCACCACCGCCTCGAAGGAGGTCCGAGGGTCCGGGTGAGGCCGTGGGCGGACCCGCCGGGCGCCGGATGTGGTGCGATGGGGGCACGTCGGTCGAGGAGGGGCGCATGGGGGAGCGGTGGAGCGAGCGGAACGCGGGCGTGCTCCGGTTGCCGTCGGGGCGGCTCGTGCGGGGGCGTGGTCTGCGGCGCCCGCTGGACCCGGCCGAGCCCCTTCCCTCGTACGGGCTCTATCTGCTCGGGCGCCGGCCCGCGCCCGTCCCCTGGGAGTCCGGCTGGATCCGGTGGCCCGACTTCCGGCTCCCCGCCGACCCTGCCGCCGCCCGCGCCGCCCTCGTCGAGGTGTGGGAGCGGGCCGCCGGTGAGCGGGTCGAGGTCGCCTGCGGGGGCGGGCGGGGGCGGACCGGGACGGCGCTGGCCTGTCTGGCGGTGCTGGACGGGGTGCCGGGGCGGGAGGCGGTGGCGTACGTACGGGCGCACTACGACCGGCGGGCGGTGGAGACGCCCTGGCAGCGGGCGTACGTGCGCCGCTTCTGCTGACCGTCACAGCCGGCGGCGCATCACCAGCCGGTCGGCACCCGGGCCGAAGTAGTCCTCGCGGACGCTGTCCTCGGCCTTGAAGTCCAGCGTCTCGTAGAGCTGGATCGCCGCCGTGTTCGACGGCGCCACGGTCAGCAGCACCTCCGGCACCTGAAGGCCCCGCAGCATCTCCAGCACCTTCAGCATCAGCCGCCGGCCGTACCCGCGCCCGCGCTCGTCCCGCGTGATGCCGAGCCCCAGGATCCAGCTCCGGCTCCGGTCCGGCGCGGTCCCCACCAGCACGTACCCCTTCAGCTCGGTGCCGTCGTCGAGGACGAGCAGGTGGTCGGGGTAGACGTCGTACATCTGCCGGAGCACGAAGTAGGGATACGGCTCCTCCGGAAAGGTCTCCCGGTCGAGCAGGGCCAGCGCGTCGAGATCCGCCTCCGTGACGCGCCTGAGCCGAAGTCGCCGGCGGGTGGCTCGACGCGCGGGCAGTGCGGTCATGGCGCCTCCAGAAAGAACTAAGTCATTTTGTCGACCTGGACACTCTCGCAAACACGTACGTTATTGTGAATTGGACTGTCTCCGTCTGGTAGGTTGGAGCATGACCTCCCGAGCTCCGGTCGACTCCCACGTGCTCAATGCCGACGCACCATGGGATGACTTCGACCCCAGCGCCTATCTCGACCAGAATTACCGCGCACTTCTCGACGCGGATGCGGAGATCCTCTCGTTCGTCCGGAACCACTTCAGCGATCATTTCCGCGAGCATGGCGAGTATGTAGAACGACCGGTTCTGGGTATTGACATCGGTGCAGGGGCCAATCTCTATCCCGCGATGACCATGCTGCCCTGGTGCCGGGAGATCACCCTTTTCGAGCGCGCCCCCAAGAACGTCCGCTACCTGCGTGACCAGCAAAACCGTGTGGACCCGGCCTGGGACAGCTTCTGGGAGGTCCTGCGCAAGGACCAGGCCTACGACCGCATCGACGGCGAGTGGACCGATAAATTCCGCACCGTGACCCGCGTCGAAAAGGGAGATCTGTTCAGACTGCGGCGCCGCGGACTGTTCGGTTCTCGCCGTCTCGACGGCCGCTGGCAGATCGGAACGATGTTCTTCGTGGCCGAATCCATCTCCACCTCGCACGACGAGTTCCGTCGCGCGGTCGAATGCTTCATGCGGATCCTCGCCCCCGGCGCGCCTTTCGCCGCCGCGTTCATGGAGGGCTCCACCGGGTATGACGTCGGCAACCGTCATTTCCCGGCCTGCGACGTCGACGAGGCACAGGTGAAGGAAAGCTTCCGCAACTTCGCCGAGAAGGTCGAGACGCGACGGCTGAGCGAAGTGAGCCATATGGTGCGGCCCGGCCACACGGGAATCATTCTGGCCTGCGGGAAGCGGGACGCCACAAGCTGATACTGGCGCGACCTGTGGGAGGGGCATGGGGATGCAGATCAAGCCGAGAGTCCATCTGCTGGAGATCTGGCAGGCGATCGCCCGCCACTCCTTCGACGGCGGCCGCTGGGTCTGGGGCGACTGGGGAGGTCTCAGCAGCGTCGCCGACGCCGAGCGGCTCCTGTGCCTGATGTACCCCGCCACCGAGATCCCCGAGTTCCGCCTCGACGAGCCCGACACCACCCAGAAGGACGTCCAGCGCGCCCTCCGCTCCGCCGGCGGGCGCACCGAGATCCCGACGGCCCTGGTCACCGCCCTCGGCGAGTTCATGCGCCGGCACACCACCCCCGACGGCACCCCCGCCTTCGCCGGCGGCTACTACTTCACCTCCCAGGACCCCCAGCAGGACATCACCGAGGAACAACGCCAGTTGGGCGTCGTCGACTCCTTCTCCATGTCCGTCACCCTCTGCCTCGCCACCCTCGGCTTCCTCGACAAGTTCGCGCAGACCACGGTCCGTTCCGACGTACGGGAAGCCGTCGACGACCTGCGCAGGGCCACCAGCGAGCGGCTCACCGCCGCCATGGTCGGCCTGCTGCGCTCCTTCACCGTCAACGTCTTCGACGCCGACACCACCCAGGGCCGGCGCCTGTGCCGCACCCTCGGCCAGCGCCGGCTGTCCGAACGCGCCGTCCTGCAGCAGTTCCAGACCCGCTTCCGCGCCCTGCGCGCCACCATCGCCAACCGCATCACGCTCGGCATCGACGTCGCCGACGGCCTCAGGGACGAGAGCATGATGTTCGAGTGCGGCTGGGCCTGGGGCGTGGTCAAGGACGCGCCCGCCGTCGAGCAGGCCGGCGGCACCGGCGAACACCTCGGCTCCACGGCACCCGGCGTCGCCGACCCCGTGCCCTACCTGTACTTCACCGTCGTCGCCCTCGACGGCATCCAGGACCTCTCCTCCGACCGCACCCTCACCCTCGGCCTGCTCAACGAGGAGCAGCAGATGCTCGCCGAGGCGCTGCGCCTGCGCTGGACGGTCACCCAGCAGTACTGGTCCGAGATCGCCCGGTTCAGCGGCGAGCGCTGGCCGCTGGAGGACATCCCCTGGCGCACCACCTTCCAGCGCCTGGAATCCGAGTACTTCTCCCTCTCCGTCGCCTCCCTCGTCGTCCACGACCTGGTCCGCCGCCGCGCCGGCGACGAGGAACTCGCCCGCACCGTCTCCGTGATGGAACGCCTCGCCGAGCGCGGCCGCATCACCAGCCCCCTGACCCGCGACGACCCGTCCCTGGTCCTGCACAGCCCCGGCATCACCCTGCCCCTGCAGGGCAGCGAGCGCCTCGGCCCGCCCCTGCAGTGGACGGTCACCGACTTCTCCGCCCAACTGCTGAAACGGACGGTCCAGTTGGCGGCCCTCTCCCGCACCACCCCCACCCAGGACCGGCTGCTCAGGCTCGCCGAGGACACCTTCGAGCACCTGTGGCAGCGGCGCATCGAGGACGGCGAGGGCACCGACCTGTGGGACGACGCCAGCGCCGTCTACCCCACCGCGCCCAAGCCCGAGGGCCCGGTGTCCTGGAGCATCACCGAACGCCTCACCGAGTGCATGGTCGTCGCGCACAACTTCTACGCGCGTGAGCCCATCCGCAGCCCCGAACTCGCCGCCTTCGCCACCGCCCTGCTCTCCGAGGCCACCCACCGCTTCGGCAAGGAGCAGATGCAGTCGGCCGCCGTCGCCGACAGCGACCTCGTCAAGTCCCTGCGCCAGATCGAGATCCGGCTGCGCCGCGCCGACGAACTCGCCGGCAGCCAGCCCGGCACCGCGAGCGCCCTGGCGCTGAGCGTCCTCGCCGAACTCGACACCCTCGCCCAGGCCCGCGGCGCGGCCTCCGGGGAGGTGTGACGTGCTCGTCTTCGCCGCCTCCGACAAGGGAGGCACCGGCCGCTCCGTCACCAGCGCCAACCTCGCCTACCAGCGGGCCCTGGCCGGCGACGACGTGGCCTACGTCGACTTCGACTTCGGCTCGCCCACCGCGCCCGCCGTCTTCGACGTCCCCGACGTGCTGCGCGGCGTCGAGAGCGGCGGACTGCACGACTACCTCACCGGAGACAGCGGCGAACCGGCCCGCATCGACGTCTGGCGCCGCACCGAACACCCCGTACTGCGCCGCATGCCCACCGGCATCGGCCGGCTCGTCCTGCTGCCCGGCGACATAGGAGGCGGCGAGTTCGCCGTCGACGACGACGCCGTCCAGCGCTGCGCGGACCTGCTGCTGCGCCTGGAGAGCGAGTTCGACCTGATCCTCGTCGACCTCAGCGCCGGCCGCAGCTACGCGATGGACATGATCCTCAAGGTCACCGCGCTGCCCGAGCTGCGTGCCATCGAGTCCCGCTGGGTGGTCTTCCACCGCTGGACCCGGCAGCACGTCATCGCCGCGGCCGGGCTGGTCTTCGGCGACCGGGGCCTGCTCGACTGCGGCGCGACCCAGGGGCACGACCGGGAACGGCTCAGGTCCCTGGTCCGGTTCGTGCGGGCCGCCGTACCCGACCCCGACTCCTCGCTGTGGTCCCGGGTGACGCCCGCCCAGTCCGTGTGGATGCAGAAGGCCGACGAACGCCTGCGCCGGCTCGCGGCCGAACGGGGCGTCGGCGACAGCGTGCTGCTGGGCACCGTACCGCTGGAGCCCATCCTGCAATGGCAGGAGCAGCTCATCACCGAGGAGGAGGTCGTCGGCACCCAGATCGCCACCAAGGACACGCTGGACGCCCTGGAGGAGATCGCCCGCCGGCTGACCGACGACATCCACTGGGGGCAGCCGTGACGGACGCAGTCTTCCGGGAGACCACGGCACAGCCCCGCACCCAGGCCGTGCCGCTCTCCCACCTCTCCCTGGAGCTCGGGCACCTCTACATGGAGGACTTCGAAGGCGGCGCCGAGCGACTGCGCGAGCACTTCGCGCGGGTGCGGCCCTGGGCGGAGGCGGCCCGCGCCGACCTCACCGCCCGCGCCGGCGGCAAACGCCCGAGGATCAGCACCTGCTTCCTCGTCGACGACTACTTCACCCGCTTCTCCACCCCGGCCGAGCTGCTGCCGCTCGTCCTCGCCGAGGCCGAACGCGCCGGGCTCGCCATCGACTACCTGGCCCGCGAGTCGGGCTGCGCCGTCGCCGACAAGGTCCCGCTCGCCCAGGCCGTCACCGCCCGCCTCGTCGAGTCGCCCCCGCCCGGCAGCCACGGCGCCCGCCCCCCGGTGAGCCTGAGCGGCTGGCTCGCCAACGGCCGCCGCAGCCCCGCCGCCCGCACCCCGCAGGCCATGCGGCAGGCGCCCGCCTGGCAGCCGCCCGTCGAGACCGCCGCCCGTCGGCACTCGATCTTCCTGGACGTCGAGCTGTGGGACGACGGCAAGGACGGCGAGCGCACCTGGTCCTGCCCCCTCCTCGCCGCCGTCTGGCAGCTGGCCCGCCTCGGCCTGCTGCGCAACGAGGGCGAACCGGTGCTGACCCCGCGCGACGCCGGCCCCGGCGGATTCCCGCGCGACTGGGACGAGTTACCGCCCCTCGTCCGCCTCAACCCCGCCGCGCCCCCCTTCAGCGCCTACCGCACCTGCTCCGTGCTGCCCGCCCGCTTCCTGCCCGTCGAGCACGCCGTGCGGATCATCCTGGACCAGACCCACGTCGACGCCGGCGCCGTCGCCCAGGCCGCCGACCGCGCCGCCCAGGAACGCCTCCCGATCCCCGACTCGATCGCCGAGCGCGTCTCCTACGCGTTCTACTCGGAGCCCTGACATGACGGCCCCGCCGGACGCGGCACCCACGGTCCTGGCCTGCGGCGAGGTCCGCACCTGCCTGCTGCCCTCGCTGCAGCCGCTGGACGCCCGGGCCGCCGCCCAGCTCCTCCGGCTGCGCGCCGACGAACGCGTCCTGGTCTCCGAACGCCCCAACCTCTACGCCCTCTCCCCGCAGACCCTCACCGGCGTCGACTGCCGCCTGCCCACCTCCAACGGCGGCAAGGTGCGCGTGGTCGGCACCGTCGCCGTCCGCGCCGCCCTCACCGAGGGCCGCGTCCTGCAGACCACCGCCCACTTCCGCACCCCCGCCGAGGGGCCCGACCGGCGCCGGCCCTGGGGGCACTACCTGATACGGCCCGGAGTGGTCGAGCCGTTCGGCAAGCTCCCCGAACAGGAGGCCGCCCAAGGCGTGCTGGCCGGCGCCCGGCCCGGCGAGCTCGACCTCGGCCTGATCGCCGACAGCGTGCTCACCCCCCTCGTCCGGCACCCGCTGCTGGACCAGCAGGTGCCCTTCAAGAAGTCCCGCCGCACCCGCCTGCGCTGGGCCGCCCTGACCGCGGCGGACGGCGAGGGCCCCGCCCTCGAGGAGTTCACCCTCGCCGAGGACGACCTGCGCACCGTACGCCTGCGGGTGCCGGCCGGCACCGAACCGGCCGCCGTCGCCGCGCTGTGCGAGGACTTCGCCCTGCACGACTGGCTGCTCACCACGGTCGTCCGCCTGCTGGACGGGCGGCTCGGGCCGGTCGAGGGCCCCACCGCGGTGGCCGCCCTGCGTCCCGCCGTGGAACACCTCATCCACCTGTGGATGCCCCGCGCCCGCGGCGACCGCGCCCTGCGCGCCCTGTGGGACGTGCTGGAACAGGACCCCGGGTTCACCCGCCAGTGGGACAGCCTCGTCCAACGGGTCCGGGACCGACTGGCCCTGCTCAACGCCCTTCCGATCCTGCGAATCCCGACGGGGGAGAAGACATGAACGGAGCACCGGCGAGCACGACGACGCCCAGCACCACGACGACCATGCCGCCGGCCGCCCCGACGCCCCCTCGGCCCGAGCCGAGGGGACTGCGGGTGCCTCCGGTGCTGGTGAAGATCATCGTGACCGCGCTGGTCTTCGTCATCGCCCTGCTGGTCACCAACGCGCTCGACAAGAAACAGCAGAGCGACGTGTGGAACCTGACCGCCTCCGTCGTCATCGGCGGCGCGGCGCTCATCGTGCAGTACCTGGTCGACTTCGAAAAACGCCTGGAGGAGATGGAGACCAGCCAGTCCGGCCTGATCCGGGACGTCAAGGAGAACCTGGTCAGCCACCACAACGCGCTCACCGACCTGGTCGACGACCGCTTCCGGCGCATCAACGCGGCCACCGAGCTGTTCAGCAACGTCGACCGCTCGGTGCTGCGCTCGGACGCCGTCATCCGGCTGGCGCGCCGGGCCACCGAGTGCGGCAAGCTCAACAACGAGACGCTGAAGACCTTCGCCAGCGAGGAGATCGAACGGCTCGCGGGCCTGCTGGAGAACCTCAGCAGCCGCAGCGCCGACTGCCTGGGCGAGAACCAGGACTGGCTCATCGGCCTCACCCACTGCATCAAGCACAGCCTGGACGCCACCAGCACCTCCGTCGACCACGACTTCTGGGGCAGCGAACCCGCCTCCCGCTACCTGGAGGCGCAGAGCGACGCCATCGCCCGCGGAGTGGAGATACGGCGGCTGTTCCTCGCCAACAACCCCGAGGACATCGACGCGGAACTGCGCGCCCTGTGCAGCAACCAGCGCGCCCTGGGCATCGACGCCCGCCTGGTCGCCCTGTCCGAACTGCCGCCCTGGGCGCAGCTCGGCACGAAGTGCGACTTCATCCTCTTCGACCGGGAGCTGTCCTACGAGATCGACCAGGACACCAAGGACGTCAACGCCAAGACCACCCTCAACGCCCGCCCCGGACACGTGGAGCACCGCCTCAGGCAGTTCACCCGCCTGTGGGACGCCACACTGCGCCTGCCGCACCAGGGCTTCCCGCAGCCGACGGACGAACCGACGGGGTCCGCCGGCTGAGGGGAGCGGCCCGGCAGGCCGGCTCAGCCCAGCACGCCGGCCAGGAAGGCCGCCGTCTGCGCGATCAGCGCGTGGTCCAGCTCCGCGTCCTGCCGGTCCTTGGTCACCTGGACGGCGATCACGACGGGGGTGCCGTCCGGGGTCCAGGCGACGCCCACGTCGTTGTCGGCGCCGTAGGAGCCACCGCCCGTCTTGTCGGCGACCGTCCAGGTCGCCGGCAGCCCGGCGCGCAGCCGGTTGCCGCTGGTCGTGTTGGTCAGCAGCCAGTGCGTCAGCAGGGCGCGGTCGTCGGGGGCCAGGACATCGCCCAGGACGAGACGGGCGTACGAGCGTCCGATGGCGCGCGGGGTCGTGGTGTCCCTGACCCGCCACGGCTCGGCCGAGTTCAGCTCCGTCTCCCAGCGGTCGAGCCGGGTCACCGGGTCGCCGATCGACCGCGCGAACCGGGTGACCGCGGTGGGGCCGCCCAGTTCGCGCAGCAGCAGGTTGCCGGCGGTGTTGTCGCTGTAGCGGATGGCCACGTCGGCGAGTTCGGCGACGGTCATGCCGTCGGCGAGATGCTCCCGGGTGTGGTCCGAGCCGTCCACCAGGTCGGCCTCGGTGTAGTGGATCCGGCGGCCGAGCACCTCGCCGTGCCGGTCCAGGTCGCGCAGGACGGCCGCGGTGGCCAGCGTCTTGAACAGGGAGCACAGGGGGAAGCGCTCGTCGGCGCGGTGGACGACGGTGCGCCTGGTGCGCACGTTGTGCGCGTACACACCCAGACGGGCGCCGTGGGCGCGCTCCAGTGCGCGCAAGGGGTCGGTGGTGCCGGCGTGCGCGGGTGCGCCGGTCAGCAGGACGGCGGCGGTGGCGGTGCCTGCGGCGAGCAGGGTGCGTCGGGCTGGGATCGCGGTCTCCTTCGCTGTGTTCGGGCGTCCGTCTTCGTCTGTGATCGACGCCCGGCGTCATTCCTTGGTTGCCGGGCCGTAGACCTTCGGCGGACGGCGGGGCGGGTGCGGGCCCGGCACAGTGAGGGGATGGAGCAGACGAAGGGGATCACCAGGGCGCGGTTCCTCGCGGGGACGGCGGCCGCCGCGCTCGCCGCCGCGTCCCGGCCGGCGGCGGCCACCGGACGTCACGGTCTGCGGCACCGGGGAGTCGTCTACACCGTCGGCGCGGGCGAGACGCCGGGGACCGCGTGGAGCGCCGCCCGGATGCGCCGGGACCTCCGCGTCCTGCGCGACGACCTGCACGCCGACACCGTCGACGTCACGGGCGACGGCGTCGAACGCCTCACCGCCACCGCCGCCGAGGCCGCCGAGCGCGGACTGCACGTCTGGCTCCAGCCGACCCTGGCGGACGCGCCCGAGCGGGACATCCTGGACCACCTCGCCGAGTGCGGCCGGTTCGCGGAGCGGCTGCGGCGGCAGGGCGCGAGCGTCGACCTCAGCGTGGGCTGCGAGTTCTGGCTGTTCGTGCCGGGGATCGTGCCGGGGGACACGGTCCTGGAACGGGTGCGCACCCTGCTGAACGGCGACTTCGACCCCGTGCGGATGCAGCGCCGCCTGGACCGCTTCACCGCCCGGGCGGCGGCGCTGGGACGCGACGTCTTCCACGGCACCCTCGGCTACGCGGCCGCCCAGGACGACGAGGTCGACTGGCGGCTGTTCGACGTCGTCGGCATCGACTACTACTCGTACTTCCGCCACCGCGCCGACCACGTACGGGAGTTGAGGCGTTACCTGCGCTGGGGCAAGCCCCTCGCCATCACCGAGTTCGGCACGTGCACGTATGTCGGCGCGCCCGAGGCGGGCGGCATGGGCTGGGACGTCGTCGACTACGACAAGGGAGAGATCAAAGGCGATCTCGTACGCAGCGAACACACCCAGGCCACCTACCTGGCCGGCCTGGTGGAGGTCTTCGAGTCGATGGGCCTGTACGCGGCGATGGCCTTCGAGTTCGTCACCCCGGACGCCCCGCACCGCGCCGACGACCCGCGCAAGGACCTCGACATGGCGAGCTACAGCATCACGAAGACCGTCAAGGACCGCCCCGACGACCCCCGTTCCGGATGGCACTGGGAGCCGAAGGAGGCGTTCCACGCGCTGGCGCGGCACTACGGCGGGTGAGCTCAGCGGCAGAGGACGTCCGCCGCGGGCCGCTCACCGGTGGCCAGGAAGCGGGAGACCGTCTCGTCGCCGCACCGGGTGCCGTTGGCGAGGTAGGCGTCGTGGCCGGTGGCGTCGTTGACGACCATGACGGCACGGCGGCCGAGGGCGGCGCGCATCTTCAGGGCGCCGCCGAGCGGGGTCGCCATGTCCCGCTCGTTCTGCACCAGCAGGATGTTGGAGGGGCCGCGGTCGGTGATCCGCACCGGTGCCTCCTGCGGGCGGTACGGCCAGGCGGCGCACAGCATGGCGTTGCGGGGCATGCCGGCCGTCAGGGGATGGGCGCGGCGGCTGGCGGCGACGGCTTCCCGGTACGCGGAGGCCGCGCGGGGCCAGGCGACGTCGTTGCAGAGGGTGGCGGCGGTCACCGAGTAGACGTTGCGCAGGAGGTCGTCGGGCGGGTCCGACGGCGCGGGCGGGACGGTGCCCTCACGCGCGGCCAGGACCAGCTTCGCCAGGTCCGGCCAGTCGTCGGGGTCGTAGAAGTCGTTCAGCATCGTCTGGCGGAGCACGTTGCCGTTCAGCTCCTTTGGGTTGGCGCCGGGCCAGGGGATCGGTGCGCGGTCCAGGCGGGCGGCCAGGCGCAGGAAGAGGGGGCGCACCTCGGCGGCGGTGCGGGCGAGGCGGTGCGGATTGCCGGGTGCCGACGCCCACCGGGCGAACTCCGGGAAGACGTCCTCGACGCCGGTCTCGAAGCCGGCGAGGAAGGCGCGCTCGGCCAGCACCGGGTCGGGCGTGAGGTTGCTGTCCAGGACCACGCGGTCGGTGCGCCGGGGGAACATCGTGCTGTAGGCGGCACCGACGTACGTGCCGTAGGAGTCGCCCCACAGCGACAGCCGGTGTTCGCCGAGCGCGGCCCGGACGCGGTCGATGTCACGAGCGTTGTTCCTGGTGCTGATGTGCCGCACCAGTTCGCCGCCGTTGCGGGCGCAGGCGTCCGACATGCGCCGGGCGGCGGCCATGTTGCCGTCGACGGACCCGTCCGCGGCGGGCCAGGGGCGCAGGGTGGTGGCCGCGAGGTCGGCGTGGTCCCAACCGCAGTCGACCGGGGTGGACGGGGCGTTCCCGCGCGGGGCGATTCCGATCAGGTCGTACCGGTTCCGCACCGTGGCCGGCAGTTTCTGCCCCTTCTGCGAGGGGTCGTCGAGGCCCGAGCCGCCGGGCCCGCCGGGGATCATCAGCAGGGCACCGCGCCGCTCGGCCGGATGCTCGGCGGGGATGCGGGAGATCGCGAGGCCGATCGTCGGGCCGTCGGGGCGGGCGTAGTCGAGGGGGACGCGGAGGGTCGCGCACTGCTGGCGGGGGTCGAGGCCGGTGCCCGCGCACGTCGTCCACCGAAGCGGCGACGGCGCGCCGGCCGCGGAGGCGGTGAGCGGGGTGACGGCACCGAGGACGATGCCGGAGGCGGCGGCGATCAGGGCGGCACGCTGCGTGATCTGCTTCATGCCGACGAGCCTCCCGGATCCCGCCCGGCCCTCCCATCCGGCCAACGGCCCTGTGCGCAGGGGGGTTTACCCCACCCGGCCAGTGCTCCCGGTCACAGCAGCTTCTTGCCCCGCAGGCGGGCCTTCACCGCCTCCCGGCCGTTGCCCAGCACCAGCCGGCGCACCACCGGGTCCGCCTCCGTCGCCGCCCAGTGGACCATCCGCAGCAGCGTCTTGGGCCGCGGGTTGAGGAAGCGCACCTCCCGCTCGGCGAACCCGAAGTGCTTGGGCACGAAGTCGGCGGCCTGGAGCCGGTCGTAGAGGAAGTCGGCCGCGTCCTGGGCGCTCACCACGCCCGCCTCCACCGCCTCGCACTGGCGCACCATCGCGTCGTACAGGTCGGCGAAGCCCTCGTGGTCGGGCCAGTACAGGCCCGGGTACGGCACCTCCTCCAGGTCGGTGAAGTGGCTGTCGCGGCCGTCCTTGCGGAACTCCGTCAGCGCGGTCTGCATGCGGTAGACGCCCGCGTTCGCGCCCCACGCCCAGATCCGGAAGACGGCGCTCCACAGGTCGTAGTCGCACCAGGAGATGAAGGCCGAGTTGACGAGGGAGTCGTTGTAGTCGAACAGGCCCTGCTGGAGCCGGTCCACGGGGGCCATGCGCTCGCCGGAGAAGTCGTCGTCCTTCACCGCCCGCAGCAGCCGCCAGGCCAGCAGGTTCAGCGCCTCCGTGGTGTTGGACAGACCGCGCGAGAAGAGCGGGTCGATGAACCCGGCCGCGTGCGAGAGCAGGAACCAGCGGTCGCCCGCCGTCTGCCGGGAGGAGTACTGGAGCCGGCCCGTCGACGTCCACTCGCGCACCGGCTTCATGCCGTGGAACTGCCGCACGATGTCCGGGTAGGGCGCGGCCAGTTGCCGGAAGTCCTCCTCCGGCGTGAGGCCCTCCGGCTTGGGGTACCGGCGCGGGTCGACCGTCATGCCGATGCTGCACAAGGGGTTCTTCGACCACTTGTTGTTGTCGAAGCCGATCACCCACGCCCAGCCCCGCTCGAACATGTGGTGCACGGTCCCCTCGTACCAGGGGACGGGCGGGCGCTGGCTCTCCGGGACGTGGTCGAAGATGCGGTCGGTCGGGGTGAGGTCGACGACGTGGTTCCACACGGACCGCGAGTGGTGCTTGAAGCGGCACGGGTCCTCGCGCAGCCCGAACTTGTCGGCCACCGGCGAGCGGAAGCCGCTCGCGTCGACCAGGTAGCGGGCCCGGTACTCGCCGTTGCTCCCCGCCAGCGTCACCCCGGAGCCGTCGAAGTCGATGTCCGTCACGAAGAAGTTCTGCCGGATGTGGCAGCCGTAGCGCACCGCCACCTGGAAGAGGTAGGAGTCGGTGTCCTGCCGGAACAGGTGGGCGGCCTCGTGCAGGAGTTGGGGAGGGGTGTTGAACTCGTTGACCTCGCGCGGGTTCTGCGGGGCGCCCGGGTGGTGCAGCAGGAACCCGAAGTGCCGCTTGACGCCGAACCGGGGCCCGATGGCGCGCGTGGTGTCCGTGAACGAGGCCAGATGCGCGATCTCGGGCACGTCGTACCGCTCGGCGAGCGTGCGCATCGACACCAGCGTGAACGGGATCGTGGACTCGCCGATCGCGAACCGCGGGTGCGAACCGGCGTCCAGCAAGAGGGTCTTGACGCCCTGCCGGGCGAGGATCGCGCCGAGGATGGAGCCGGCGACGCCCGATCCGAGGATCGCGACGTCGTACGTCTCCTTCTCCAGCTCTAGGGCGCTGCGTCCCTGGTGCTCCATGTGCTGACTCCTTGTTGTCGTCGTCGGCGGCTCCTGAGCCGCTCCCTGACCAGTCCGGCCATGGCTCCCTTCAGCAGGGCGGCGGTCTCCTCGGGGGCCTCGGCGCGCACCCAGCGGGCGGCCCGCAGCATGCGCGCGGGGGTGTTGTGGAAGAAGCGGTCGGCGGGGTCGGCGAGCCCGAGGGCGGGCGGCACGTAGTCGGCGGCGCGCAGGGCGGCGAAGATCGACTCCGCCGCCTGGCGCGGGGTGCGCGTGCCGGCCTCGACGTCCTGGCAGAGGGTGCGGGCGAGCGGGGCGAGGGAGGCGAAGTGCTCACCGCCGGGCGGGGCGGCGGCGAAGACGCCCTCGTCGCCGTCGCGTGCGTAGGCGGCGCAGGCGTTCTCCACCGCCAGCGCGCCCAGCACCGTGCCCAGCGTCCACACCCGCACCACCGCGTTGAACAGCTCGTGGTCCCGGAACGCGACGAAGGACGCGTACACGAGGTCGTCGTGCGCGGCCAGTCGGGCCCGCTGGAGCTCCTCGACGTGCCGGAACCGGGCGGTGGACCAGTCGCCGTCGCGGGCCGCGTCGATCAGCGGCCGGGCGAGGGCGCCGACGACCTCCAGGCTGTGCGCGAGCCCGCGGGAGTAGAGCGGGTCGACGAACCCGGCGGCGTGGGCGGCGAGGCAGTAGCGGTCGCCGACGGCGGCGTGGGAGGAGTACTGGAGCCGGGAGGTGACGGTCCAGGGCGCGAGAGGGGTGGCGTGGGCGAACTGGGCCGCCAGGTCCGGGAACCGGGACAGCACCGACGCGAACTCGGCCTGCGGGGAGGTGCCGTCGCCGGCGCCGGGCGGCTCGCGCAGGACCAGGCCGACGCTGCACCGCGAACTCCCCTCCGCCTGGCGCTGGTTGCCGAACGGGATCACCCACAGCCAGCCGCCGTCGAAGACGTGGTGCAGGGTGCCCTCGTGCCAGGGGCTGGGCTGGCCGTGCAGCCGCCCCGCCGGGGTGTGGTCGAAGGGCAGCACGCCGGTCATGTGGGTGAACAGGGCGCGGGAGCGGTGCCGTGGCGCGGGCGGCTGGTCCCGCAGGCCCAGCTCGCGTGCCAGCGGCGCGTCGTGCCCGCCCGCGTCGACGACGTACCGCACGTCGAACCCGGCGCCCTCGGCGGTCCGCAGCCGGGCGCCGGCGTCCGCATCGATCCGCACCTCCTTCACCTGCCCGGTGCGCACGTCGGCGCCGTGGTGCCGGGCGACGGCGAGCAGGTAGGCGTCGGTGTCCTCGCGGAAGAGGTGCGGCGGGTCGGGCACGACCTTGGGGTTGACCACCTGGTACACCTCGCCGGGGTGCTGGCGCAGGCCCTCGCGGTGCAGGACGAACCCCATGTTCCGCATCACCCCGCAGCGGGCGGAGACGTCCCGCTCGACCGAGCTCAGCGCACCGAGCGCCTCGAGCTCGGGCACGTCGTAGCGCCGGGCCACGGCCCGCAGCAGCGAGGACGCGAGCGGCACCAGGGTCTCGCCGGGGCGCGGGCCCGCGGGCGGCCCGGCGTCGAGCAGCAGGGTGCGCACGCCGTTGCGCGCCAGCACGGCCGCGAGGACGGGCCCGGCGAAGCCGCCTCCGATCACACCGACGTCGTACGTCATCGCGGGCCTCCAGACCATCGACAGCCGGGAAATGCATCCCGCGTTGAATTCTACGGACGCTGAGTTGTTTTGCCAGTGGCCTCGGGGCACCGCGCCCGCGCCGTGGTCCGCGTAGGCGAGAATGGGGCCATGAGTCTGTTCCGCGACGACGGCATCGTGCTGCGCACCCAGAAGCTGGGTGAGGCGGACCGGATCATCACCCTGCTCACCCGCGGCCACGGCCGGGTGCGGGCGGTGGCCCGCGGAGTGCGGCGCACCAAGTCCAAGTTCGGGGCCCGCCTCGAACCGTTCTCCCACGTCGACGTGCAGTTCTTCGCGCGCGGCAGCGAGTTGGTGGGCCGCGGCCTGCCGCTGTGCACCCAGAGCGAGACCATCGCCCCCTACGGCGGCGGCATCGTGACGGACTACGCCCGCTACACCGCCGGCACGGCCATGCTGGAGACCGCCGAGCGGTTCACCGACCACGAGGGCGAACCGGCGGTGCAGCAGTACCTGCTCCTGGTCGGCGCGCTGCGGACGCTGGCCAACGGGGAGCACGCGCCGCACCTCGTCCTCGACGCCTTCCTCCTGCGCTCCCTCGCCGTCAACGGCTACGCCCCGAGCTTCGGCGACTGCGCGAAGTGCGGGATGCCCGGCCCCAACCGCTTCTTCTCCGTCGCCTCCGGCGGCTCCGTCTGCGTCGACTGCCGGGTGCCCGGCAGCGTCGTACCCTCTCCGCAGACCCTGGAACTCCTCGGCGCGCTGCTTACGGGAGACTGGGAGACCGCGGACGCGTGCGAGCCGCGGTACGTCCGGGAGGGGAGCGGGCTGGTGTCCGCTTATCTGCACTGGCATCTGGAACGCGGGCTGCGTTCGCTTCGTTACGTAGAGAAGTAAGCGTCAAGAGGAGACGAGAAGCACATGGTCGTACGCGGGATCCTGGGGCGGCAGCGCCGCGAGTACAGGACGCCGGAGCCGCATCCGTCCGGCGCCCGCGCGCCGAAGCTCCCGGGCGAGCTCGTCCCGAACCATGTGGCGATCGTCATGGACGGCAACGGCCGCTGGGCCAAGGAGCGCGGTCTGCCGCGCACCGAGGGCCACAAGGTCGGCGCCGAGCGCGTGCTGGACGTGCTGCAGGGCGCCATCGAGATGGGCGTGGGGAACATCTCGCTGTACGCGTTCTCCACCGAGAACTGGAAGCGCTCGCCCGACGAGGTCCGCTTCCTGATGAACTTCAACCGCGACTTCATCCGCAAGACCCGCGACCAGCTCGACGAACTCGGCGTCCGGGTGCGCTGGGTGGGCCGCATGCCCCGGCTGTGGAAGTCGGTCGCGAAGGAACTCCAGGTCGCCCAGGAGCAGACGAAGGGCAACGACCTGCTCACGCTCTACTTCTGCATGAACTACGGCGGCCGGGCCGAGATCGCGGACGCGGCCAAGGCCCTCGCCGAGGACGTGGCCGCCGGCCGGCTGGACCCGGCGAAGGTCACCGAGAAGACCCTCGCCAGGTACCTGTACTACCCGGACATGCCGGACGTCGACCTGTTCCTGCGCCCCAGCGGCGAGCAGCGCACCTCCAACTACCTGCTGTGGCAGAGCGCGTACGCCGAGATGGTCTTCCAGGACGTGCTGTGGCCCGACTTCGACCGCCGCGATCTGTGGCGCGCCTGCGTCGAGTTCGCCTCCCGCGACCGCCGCTTCGGCGGCGCCGTCCCGAACGAGGAACTGCTGGCGATGGAGGGGACGGACACCCCCTAGCCACCGGGGGTTCACCAAGATCGTCGACGATCCGGGGCATGAGGCGTGTCACCCCGGTGCCGCCCCCCGTCGTCGGAGGGCTGCCGGCTGGAACCCGCGCCGCCACCGACGGCGAAGACGGCGACCTGGTCCTCGCCCTCTGGGACCAGGCCGAGGCCGACGGCCGACTCACCGCGCCGGGCGAGGAGTTCGGCCCCGACGTACGGGCCCTCGAAGCGGCCATGAGCACGGTCGGGTACGGCGACCTCAGCGGCCGGGGCAAGGAGGTGCCTTCAAGTCGGGCTGCCGGACTTCGGCCGGGCGTAGGCGGGAACAACCAGCGCACCCGTGCGACTTAAGATCAGAAAGGAATGATCTCAACGGGGAGATCGTGAACGACCGAATGATCTCAACGGGGGTTTCCGCTTGTTCACGTTCGTGATTCCCGCGCACAACGAAGAGGCCACGGTGGCCACGATCGTCGAGCAGGCCCTGGCGGCCGCGCACCCCGGCGACCGGGTGCTCGTCGTGGACAGCGGCTCCACCGACGACACCGCCGCACAGGCCCGCAAGGCCGGCGCGGAGGTGCTCGACGGCCCGCTCGGCAAGGGCGCCGCGATGCGGCTGGCCGTGGCCTCGGTGGACAGCGAGTGGGTCTGCTTCCTCGACGCCGACCTCGTCAGCTCCGAGCGCAACGTCCCCGCCCTGCTGCGCGCGGCCGCGGCCGACGGCGGCGCCGACCACGTCGTCGGCGACTACGAGTACGACCACCCGGGCACCATCCTGGCGTCCACCTTCACCATCTACGAGCCGCTCACCGCCCGGTTCTTCCCGGAGGTCGGCCACCACGGGGCGAACGCCCTCACCGGCTACCGTGCCGTGCGCACCCGCCATCTGCGCGCCGCCGGACTCCCGTCGGACTTCGGTGTGGAGACCTTCCTCAACATCTCCGTCGCCCTGGCCGGCGGGCGGGTGCGGGTGTGCCACCTGGGGGTGATCGGCAGCCGCTACCGCTTCCACGGCGGCTCGATGGCGACCGAGATAGGCACCAGGGTCCTGGACCTGGCCGAGGAGCACGGCCGGCTGGATCCGGCCGACCGCCCGCAGTGGGACGAGTGGCTGGCGGCGGGCGTGGCCGCCATCGCGCCGAACACCGCGGACCAGGGCCGCTCGGCCGTGCTGTCCCGGCTGTTCAGCACCGTGCGCAGGCCGATGCCGTCGTCAGCGTGACCGCGTCACCGTGCGGTGGCGGCGCACTCCGCGCACGTGCCGAAGATCTCCACGGTGTGCGCCACGTTGACGTACCCGTGCTCCGCCGCGATCGCCTCCGCCCACTTCTCGACCGCGGGCCCCTCCACCTCGACCGCCTTGCCGCACACGCGGCAGACCAGGTGGTGGTGGTGATCGCCGGTGGAGCAGCGGCGGTAGACGGACTCGCCGTCGTCGGTGCGCAGCACGTCGACCTCGCCGGCGTCGGCGAGGGACTGGAGGGTGCGGTAGACCGTGGTGAGCCCGACCGAGTCGCCCTTGTGCTTGAGCATGTCGTGCAGTTCCTGGGCGCTGCGGAACTCGTCGACCTCGTCGAGGGCTGCCGCCACGGCGGCGCGCTGCCGGGTGGCGCGGCCCTTCACGGGCGGTCCAGCGGTCGTCACCGGTTGCCTCCTCACGTCGTGGTCTGCCCGGACATTGTGCCAGTCCGGGCTGTGCCCGGTCAGACGCCGACCTGGCCCGTGGCCTCCCGACTGGCCGGAATCACGCACTCCGCGGGCTCCCCGGCGGGCCGCGCGGCGGCCGCGGCGCGGGCGCGGCGGCGCGCGAGGGGGGTGGCCAGCGCGGTCAGCACGAGGAAGGCGCCGATGGTCAGCAGCACGATCGTCGCACCGGGCGGAACGTCCTGGTAGTACGAGGTGACGGTGCCGCCGATGGTCACGCTCACGCCGATCGCGACCGCGATCGCCAGGGTCGCGGCGAAGCTGCGGCCGAGCTGCTGGGCCGCCGCCACCGGCACCACCATCAGCGCGCTCACCAGCAGCAGTCCGACCACCCGCATCGCGACCGTCACCGTGACGGCGGCCGTGACCGCGGTGAGCAGGTTCAGCGCCCGCACGGGCAGCCCGGTGACCCGGGCGAACTCCTCGTCCTGGCTGACCGCGAACAGCTGCCGGCGCAGCCCCAGCGTCACCAGCACCACGAAGCCCGCGAGCAGGCAGATCGCCGTGACGTCCGACGGCGAGACGGTGGAGAGGGAGCCGAAGAGGTACGACGTCAGGTTGGCGTTGGAGCCGGTCGGCGCGAGGTTGATGAACATCACGCCGCCGGCCATGCCGCCGTAGAAGAGCATCGCGAGGGCGATGTCGCCGCGGGTGCGGCCGTACCAGCGGATGAGCTCCATCAGGACCGCGCCCAGGACGGAGACCAGCGTGGCCATCCACACCGGCGAGGTGTTCAGCAGGAAGCCGAGGCCGACGCCCGTCATCGCCACGTGGCCGATGCCGTCGCCCATCAGGGCCTGGCGGCGCTGGACGAGGTAGATGCCGATCGCGGGGGCGGTGATGCCGACCAGCACGGCGGCCAGCAGCGCCCGCTGCATGAAGGCGTAGTCGAGGATGTCCATCAGCTCAGCAGTCCCGTGCGAGTCGGTCGGGCGGGTTCGTGGGGGTGGACGTGGTCGTGGCCCGGCAGGGCGTGCTGGCCCACGGCCTTCGGGGGCGGGCCGTCGTGCAGCACGCAGCCGTCGCGCAGGACGACCGCGCGGTCGATCAGCGGCTCCAGCGGGCCGAGCTCGTGCAGGACGAGCAGCACGGTGGCGCCCTGGGCGACCTGCTCGCGCAGGGTGTGCGCCAGCACCTCCTGGCTGGCCAGGTCGACGCCCGCCATCGGCTCGTCCATGATCAGCAGTTCGGGTTCGGCGGCGAGCGCGCGGGCGATCAGCACGCGCTGGTGCTGGCCGCCGGAGAGGGCGTTGACGGAGTCCTTCGCCCGGTCCGCCATGCCGACCAGCTCCAGGGCCCGGCGCACGGCCGCGCGGTCGGCCCCGCGCAGCACGCCGAAGCGGGTGCGGGCCAGCCGGCCGGAGGAGACGATCTCGGTGACCGTGGCCGGCACCCCGCCCGCGGCCGTCGTCCGCTGGGGCACGTATCCCACCCGCGCCCAGTCGCGGAACCGCCCCCGCGGCGTCCCGAACAGCTCGATCTCGCCGGCGGCGACGGGCACCTGCCCGATGATCGTGCGGATGGCCGTCGACTTGCCGGAGCCGTTCGCGCCGAGCAGCGCGACGACCTCACCGCGGGCCACGGTGAGGTCGATGCCGCGCAGGACGGGGCGCGAGCCCAGCTCGGCGTGGACGCCGCGCAGGGATATCACGGGCTCGGTCATGCCGTCCTCGGATGTCATTTCGCTCCCAGAGCCGTGCGCAGGGCCTTGAGGTTGGCCTCCTGGACCGAGAAGTAGTCCGTGCCGCGGGACTTGGCCGTGATGCCCTCGATCGGGTCGAGGACGTCCGTCCTGAGTCCGGCGTCGGCGGCGATGGTCTTGGCGGTCTTGTCGCTGACGAGGGTCTCGTAGAAGACGGTGGTGACGCCGTCGGCCTTCGCCATGGTCTCCAGCGCCTTCACGCGGGCCGCGCTGGGCTCGGAGTCGGGGTCGAGGCCGGTGATGGCCTCCTCGGTGAGGCCGTAGCGCTCGGCGAGGTAGCCGAAGGCGGCGTGGGTGGTGATGAAGACCTTGGACTTCGTGCCGGCGAGCCCGTCCTTGAACTGCGTGTTCAGTGCGTCGAGCCGCTTCACCAGGGCCGCGGTGTTCTTCTTGTAGTCGGCCGCGTGGCCGGGGTCGGCCTTCTCGAAGGCCTTGCCGACGCCCTCCGCGACCTGGGCGTAACGCACCGGGTCGAGCCAGATGTGCGGGTCGAGGCCGGCGAGTTCCTCGTCGGCGTGGTCGTCGTGCGAGGCGGCGTGGCCGCCGACCTCGTTGCCGTGCTTCTCCAGCGTGGTGAGGGAGGCGGCGTCGATCTTCGTCTTCACGTCGGACTGGGCGACGGCGTCGTCGACGGAGGGCTGGAGGTTCTTGAGGTAGAGCACCGCGTCGGACTCCTGGAGCCGCGCGGTCTGCTGGGCGCTGATCTCCAGGTCGTGCGGCTCCTGGCCGGGCTGGGTGAGGCTGGTGACGTGGACGTGGTCGCCGCCGATCCGCTCGGCGAGGAAGGCCATCGGATAGAACGACGCGACGACGTCGAACTTGCCGGTGTCGGCCGCCGCGCTGTCGGAGGAACAGGCGGAGAGCGTCCCCAGGCCCAGGGCGGTGACGGCCGCCACGACCACGCCGGATATGTGCTGTCGTCGTACGTTCATGACAGTCATTTTCAACAGAAATGGAAACCGTTGTCAACAAACCTTCTGACGGGGCCCCGGCGAGGGCAGGAGGGGAACCGATTTGGTTGAGGGGGAGCCCCCGCCGGTACCCTGAAGCATTCGCTGGAAGCACCTCGCTTCGTCGCCCGTCGTCGTAATGAAGAGAGCACCGTGGCCGCCGACAAGATCGACACCATCGTCAGCCTGAGCAAGCGCCGTGGCTTCGTATTCCCCTGCAGTGAGATCTACGGCGGTCAGCGTGCCGCCTGGGATTACGGGCCCCTCGGTGTCGAGCTGAAGGAGAACCTGAAGCGCCAGTGGTGGCGCTACATGGTGACGTCGCGCGAGGACGTCGTCGGTATCGACTCGTCCGTCATCCTGGCCCCCGAGGTCTGGGTCGCCTCCGGTCACGTGGCCACCTTCACGGACCCGCTGACCGAGTGCACCTCCTGCCACAAGCGGTTCCGCGCGGACCACCTGGAGGAGGCCTACGAGGCCAAGCACGGCCGCCTGCCGGAGAACGGCCTCGCGGACGTCAACTGCCCCAACTGCGGCAACAAGGGCCAGTTCACCGAGCCCAAGCAGTTCTCGGGCCTCCTCTCCACCCACCTCGGCCCGACCCAGGACTCCGGCTCCATCGCCTACCTGCGCCCGGAGACCGCGCAGGGCATCTTCACCAACTTCGCCCAGGTGCAGACCACTTCGCGCCGCAAGCCGCCGTTCGGCATCGCCCAGATGGGCAAGTCGTTCCGCAACGAGATCACGCCGGGCAACTTCATCTTCCGCACCCGCGAGTTCGAGCAGATGGAGATGGAGTTCTTCGTCAAGCCGGGCGAGGACGAGAAGTGGCACGAGTACTGGATGGAGCAGCGCTGGAACTGGTACACGGGCCTCGGCCTGCGTGAGGAGAACATGCGCTGGTACGAGCACCCGAAGGAGAAGCTCTCCCACTACTCCAAGCGCACCGCCGACATCGAGTACCGCTTCCAGTTCGGCGGCAACGAGTGGGGCGAGCTGGAGGGTGTCGCCAACCGCACCGACTACGACCTCAGCTCCCACGCCAAGGCCTCCGGCCAGGACCTCTCCTACTTCGACCAGGAGGCCGGCGAGCGCTGGACGCCGTACGTCATCGAGCCGGCGGCGGGCGTCGGCCGCGCGATGCTGGCGTTCCTGCTCGACGCGTACGTCGAGGACGAGGCGCCGAACGCCAAGGGCAAGCTGGAGAAGCGGACGGTGCTGCGCCTGGACCACCGCCTGGCGCCGGTGAAGGTCGCGGTGCTGCCCCTGTCCCGCAACCCGGAGCTGTCGCCGAAGGCCAAGGGCCTCGCCCAGACCCTGCGGCAGCACTGGAACATCGAGTTCGACGACGCCGGCGCCATCGGCCGCCGCTACCGCCGCCAGGACGAGATCGGCACCCCGTACTGCGTGACCGTCGACTTCGACACCCTGGACGACAACGCGGTGACGGTCCGCGAGCGCGACTCCATGAAGCAGGAGCGCGTCTCCCTCGACCAGATCGAGGGCTACCTGGCCGGCCGCCTGATCGGCTGCTGAGCCCTTCGTCCCACCGCCCATCGGCCCCCGACACGGGTCCTTCTCCGGACCTGTGTCGGGGGCCGTGGTGTCGGTGCCTGCGACTGGCTACTAACAACTGACAGCTGACAGATATTGAAATCTGTCAGCTGTCATGGCAGCGTGGTGGCATGACGATGCAGACACGCAAGCTCGGTTCCACCGGCCCCCAGGTCTCCGCCCTCGGTCTCGGCTGCATGGGCATGTCCGGCGCGTACGGCGAGTCCGACCGCGCCGAGTCCATCGCCACCATCCACGCGGCCCTCGAAGCCGGCGTCACCCTGCTCGACACCGGCGACTTCTACGGCATGGGCCACAACGAACTGCTGATCGCCGAGGCCCTGCGCACCGCCCCGCCCGCCCTGCGGGAGAACGCGCTGCTCAGCGTCAAGTTCGGCGCCCAGCGCGGCCCCGACGGCGACTGGTACGGCTTCGACGGACGTCCGGCCGCCGTGAAGACCTGGGCCGCCTACTCCCTCCAGCGCCTCGGCGTCGACCACATCGACGTCTACCGCCCCGCCCGGCTCGACCCGAACGTGCCGATCGAGGAGACCGTCGGCGCCATCGCCGAACTGGTCGAGCGGGGGTACGTCCGGCACATCGGCCTGAGCGAGGTCGGCGCGGACACCATCCGCCGGGCCGCCGCCACCGCGCCGATCGCCGACCTCCAGATCGAGTACGCGCTCATCTCCCGCGGCCCCGAGCGGAAGATCCTGCCCACCCTGCGCGAGCTGGGCATCGCCGTCACCGCGTACGGTGTGCTCTCCCGCGGCCTGCTCTCCGGCCACGTCAGGCCCGAGCAGGGCTTCGCCGCCAACGACTTCCGCGCCCACTCGCCCCGCTTCCAGGGCGACAACCTCCGGCACAACCTCAGCCTGGTCGAGTCCCTGCGCAAGATCGCCGAGGACAAGGGCGTCTCCGTCGCGCAGATCGCCATCGCCTGGGTGCTCTCCCGGGGCGAGGACATCGTGCCGCTGGCCGGCGCCCGCACCCGCGAGCGGCTCGGCGAGGCCCTGGGCGCCCTGGACGTGACCCTGGACGCGGCCGACCTCGCCGCCATCGAGGCGGCCGTGCCGGCGGACGCGGCGGCCGGCGAGCGCTACGCCCCCGCGCAGATGACCATGCTCGACAGCGAACGCTGACCGTCGTGCCGGGTACCGTCTAGTCATGCCCGCCACCAGCGAGACCCTGACCGCCGAGCGCATCCTCGAAGCGACCGAGGAGGTGCTGCGCCGCCACGGCCCGGCCAAGGCCACCGTGGTCGACGTGGCCCGCGCGCTCGGCGTCAGCCACGGCAGCGTCTACCGGCACTTCCGCACCAAGGCGGCGCTGCGGGAGGCCGTGACGAAGCGGTGGCTGGACCGTACGACGGAGGCGCTGGCCGCGATCGCCGCGTCCGGTGACCGCGACCCGGCCACCCGCCTCCACGACTGGTTCGCCGCCCTCTTCGCCGCCAAGCGCAGCAAGGCGGGCGACGACCCGGAGCTCTTCGCCACCTACTCGGTCCTCGCCGGGGAGGCGGGCGAGGCGGTCAGCACCCACCTCGCCGACCTGATGGCCCAGCTGACCGCGATCGTCCAGGCCGGCATCGACCAGGGCGTCTTCGCCCCGGCCCCGCCCGGACCCACCGCCCGCGCCCTCTTCCAGGCCACCGGCCGCTTCCACGACCCGTACTACGCCCGGGACTGGCTCCAGCCGGACGTGGAGGAGGACTTCGAGGCGGTGGTGGCCCTGCTGCAGCGGGGCCTGCGCGGTCAGCCGGACTGACCGCCCGCCACGCACGTCCAGAACTCCCGCATCAGCGGCGTCGGCGTGGGCCCGGTCATCGCCACCTGCGTCAGCAGGATCGCGACCGTGCCCGTGTGCGGGACGACGTGGGCCGTCGTGCCGGTGCCGCCGACCCAGCCGTAGCGGCCGGGCACGTTCCAGGGGTCGGACGGGGTGACGTCGACCTGGCCGCCGTATCCCCAGCCCTGGCCCTCCAGGAAGAGGGCGGCGCTCTCGCGCTGGGCCGCCGTGAGGTGGTTGGTCGTCATACGGCTGACCGAGGTGGGCGACAGCAGGCGGGGACCGCCCGCCTCGCCCGCGTGCAGCAGCATCCGCGCGAAGGCCAGCCAGTCGTCCACCGTGGAGACCAGGCCGCCACCGCCGGAGGGGAAGCGGGGGATGCGGCTCCACTCGCCGTCCGGGGCGTCCGCCAGGTCCAGCGTCGCGGTGTAGTACGAGGTGAAGCGGTGCCGCTTCGCCGCCGGGACCTCGAAGCCCGTGTCCCGCATGCCGAGCGGCTCGAAGAGCCGTTCCGCGAGGAACTCGGGGAACGTACGGCCCGACGCCCGCGCCACCAGCACGCCCTGGAGGTCGGAGCAGGTCCCGTAGAGCCACGCCTCACCCGGCTGGTGCAGCAGCGGCACCCGGGCCAGTGCGGCCAGCCAGGCGGCCGGGTCCGGATACGCCTGCGGTGCGCGGCCGTCCTTCTGCACCTCGAACAGGGCCTGGACGGCCGGCAGCGAGAAGTCCGAGGGGAAGCCCCAGCCCGCCCGGGAGCTGAGCAGGTCCTCGACCGTGATCGGGCGGGCCGCGGGGACCACGTCGTCCGCGGGGCCGGCGGGGTCGCGGACGACGTTCGGCTTCTCCAGCTCCGGCAGCCACCGCGCCACCGGTGCGTCCAGGGCGAGCACCCCGTCCTCCACCAGCATCAGCACCGCCGCCGCCGTGATCGGCTTGGTGATCGACGCGATACGGAAGATCGTGTCCCGGGCCATCGGGGCGGTGCCGTCGGTGTCCACCGATCCGACGGTCACCACCTCGACGTCCTCGCCGCGGGCGACCAGGGCGACGGCGCCCGGCACCGCGCCTTCGTCGACGTGCCGTCGCAGGGTGTCGTGCACAGCGGTCATGGTCCGGCCTTCCGGTCTGGGGGCGTCGTACGGGATATGACCGTCCCGCCCGCGGAAAGTCATCGGCCGGGGCGGCCCTTAGGTGTCCGCCGGGTCCACCGTCGCCTGGTGGGCCTCGGCCAGATGCTCCTCCGCCTTCAGCCAGGGCAGGAACTGCGCCCCTTTGCGCCAGCCGCACGTCTCACATCTGATCGTGCGCTGCGGGCCCTTGCGCAGCACTCTCACGACGTGCTCCCGGCCGTGTTGGTCCCAGCGGCTCACCTTGCTCGTGTTGATCTCCAGCATGACGCCTCGCCTCCGGCAAGGAGTGTGCAGCAAGGCCAACATCAACAGGGGGTCCTCCACGGCGAGTTCACCAAGCTGTGGCCGGTTCAACCGATCGTGCGCGGCAGCCGCAGGCTCAGCAGACCGGTCAGCGCCACCCCGGCCAGCTGCACCAGCAGCGTGGTGACCAGGGCGTCCCGCATGCCCAGGTGCGGGATCAGGGACAGGAAGAGCGTGCCGAGCGTGGCCACGCCGAGAGCCAGTGCCGACTGCTGGGTGGTGACCATGACGCCGCTGCCCACGCCGGCCCGGGCGGACGGCACCTCGGAGAGCACGATGCGGAAGATGATGGGCAGTTGGAGGGCCTGGCCCGCGCCGGCGATCGCCGCGCCCGGGAGGAGTTCGACGATGCCGAGGTCCGGCCAGGACTGCCGGGCCGCCAGCGCCATCAGGCCCACGCCCACCGCCTGGATCACCGCACCGGCGGTCACGATCCGGGTGCCGTGGCGGGTGATCAGCCGCGGCCCGGCGAGCGAGACGAAGAAGAACACCACCGCCATGGGGGCCAGCGCCAGCCCGGCCGGGACCGGGCCGAGCCCCGCCCCTCGCTGGAGTGCCACCGCGATCACGAACATGAATCCGCTGAACCCGATGGAGAAGGGGACGATCATGACCAGGCCGCGCCGCAGCGAGGTCAGCGCGAAGAGGCTCGGCGGCACCAGGGGGGTACGGCCCGCGCGGTCCTCCCGGCGCTCCACCGCGTAGAACGCCGCCGCGACGAACGGGAACGCCGCCAGCGACAGCCACGTCCACAGCGGCCAGCCCGCCGAACGGCCCTCGGTGAGCGGCGCCAGCAGGGTCAGCAGCGACGCGGTGAGCAGCACGGTGCCGAGGCCGTCGACGGGTTCGGGGTGCTGCGAGCGGGTCTCCGGCACCCCGCGGGCGGCCAGGAACAGGCCCACGACGACCACGGGGACGTTCACCAGGAACACCGAGCGCCAGCCGGTGCCCGCGATGTCGGCCGCCACCAGGACGCCGCCGAGGATCTGGCCCGCCACCATGGACAGGCCCGCCGTGGCGCCGTACAGGCCCATGGCCTTCGCGCGGCGCTGTCCGGAGGTGGCCGCCTGGATGGTGGCGAGCACCTGCGGCAGCATCGCCGCGGCCGACGCGCCCTGCGCCACCCGTGCCGCCACCAGCGTCCAGGCGCCGGGCGCGAGCCCGCACGCCAGCGACGTCAGCCCGAACGCGGCCATCCCGCCGAGGAAGAACCGGCGCCGGCCGAACAGGTCGCCCAGCCGTCCGCCCAGCACGAGCAGGACGGCGTACGCCAGCCCGTAGCCGGCGACGACGAGTTCGAGGACGGACTCGCTCGCGTGCAGGTCGCTGCCGATCGTGGGCAGGGCGACGTTGACGATGAAGAAGTCGATGAGAGGCAGTGCCGCGGCCAGCAGCACGGTGAACAGTCCGAGGCCGCCCAGCGCGGGTGGCGCGGCCGGTGAACGGACGGTGCGTGAGGTGATGGTTTCGGTCACGTTCCCCAGCCTGCGGGCGTCGGCAGGGTGGTACCAGAGTCTCCTTATGCTGGTAGTGGCAGTACCTGGAAACAGGGTCCGGCACACGGCAGGCTGGTGGGCATGACCATCAGCCCGGTTCAGGAGACGTCCACCCCGGCCGCGATCCGGCGGCACGAGCTCGCCGCCTTCCTGCGGCACCGGCGCGAGCACATCACGCCCGAGCAGGTCGGCCTGCCCCGCGGCCGCCGGCGCCGCACGCCCGGCCTGCGTCGGGAGGAGGTCGCCCAGCTCTCCGCGGTCGGCGTGACCTGGTACACGTGGCTGGAGCAGGCCCGGGACATCCAGGTCTCCGTGCAGGTCCTGGACGCCCTCGCCCGCACCCTGCTGCTGGACCCGAGCGAGCGCGCCCACCTCTTCCGGCTGGCCGGGCAGGCCGACCCGACGCCGGCCACCGTCTGCCCGTCGATCACGCCCGGGGTGCGGACCATCCTGGAGCAGATGGACCCGATCCCGGCCTGTGTGCAGAACAGCCGGTACGACATCCTCGCCTACAACCGGACGTACAGCCTGCTGCTGTGCGACATGGAGGCGGTGCCGCCCGAGGACCGCAACTGCATGATCCTCTCCTACACGCACCCCGAGTGGTGTGCCTCGATCGTGCACCTGGAGGAGACCCAGCGGCTGATGGCCGCCCGCTTCCGCGCCTCGATGGCCGGGCACCTCGCCGAGCCCGCCTGGAAGATGCTGCTGAAGCGGCTGCGCGCGGAGTCGCCGGACTTCCGCGCGAACTGGGACCGGCACGAGGTGGTGGGCGCCCGCAGCAAGCGCAAGGAGTTCCTGAACCGGCACGTCGGGCGCGTGTCGCTGGACCACACGGATCTGTGGCTGGGGCCGGAGCAGGGGCCGCGGATCGTGACCTACGCACCCGCGGACGAGGCCTCGCGGGAACGGCTGGAGCGGCTCTATGCCCTGGCGGCCAAGCGGGAGGCCGCAGTTGCGGTGTGAGGGGGGAGGGGGTGAGGCGGTGAGGCGGTGTGCGCTCGGGTTGTGAGGGGGTGCGCTGTCGCGTTGCGAGGGTGCGCGCTCGCTCGTGCTGTGAGGGGGTGCGCTGTCGCGTTGTGAGGGTGCGCGCTCGCCGTGTGAGGGGTGCGCGGTCGGGGGTGTGGTCGGGTGCGCGCTCGGGTTGTGGTCGGGTGCGTGCTCGCGTTGTGAGGGGGTGCGCGGTCGCGTTGTGAGGGTGCGTGTTCGCGGTGTGAAGGGGTGCGCGGTCGCGTTGTGGTGGGGATCGTCTACGCCGTGACCCTGGCGGCCTCGCGGACCTCCGGTGCCTGGAGCTGCTGGGCGGTTCGCTCGGCCGTGAGGTGGGCCCAGCGGCTGGTGGTCAGGGCGCCCAGGGTCAGTACCGTGACCCCGCAGCCCACGACGATCCACCAGGCCGGCCCCGAGGCGGAGACGAACGCCTCGCGGTACGAGGACGCGCCGACCCCGGAGGCCAGCACCGCGCCGATCACCGCGACGCCCAGGGTCTGCCCGAGCTGCCGGCTGGTGGAGGCGACGGCCGCGGCGACCCCCGCCTGCGCCCGGGGCATGCCGGAGACCGCGGTGTTGGTGATGGGCGCGTTGACGAAGCCGAAGCCGATGCCGAACAGCACGTACGCGACGAACAGGGTGACGTCGGACGTCTCCGCCTCGAACGCCGCGAACAGCACAGCGCTCGCCGTCATCGACGCGCCGGCCAGCAGCAGCGGCAGCCGTGGCCCGCGACTGCCGACCAGCCGGCCGGAGAGCGGTGCGCACAGGAAGATCGGCACGGCCGTCGGCAGCATCCACAGGCCGGCGTGCAGGGCGTCCAGGCCGCGTACGTTCTGCAGGTAGAGCGTCGACAGGAACAGGAAGCCGCCGAGCGCCGCGAACGCGCTCGTCGCGATCACGGTGGCCCCGCTGAACGGCGCCGAGCGGAAGAAGCGCAGCTCGACGAGCGGTTCGGCGCGGCGCGGCTCGTACCAGAGGAGGCCGATCAGGGCCGCGAGGGCGATGCCCGCGAAGGGCAGGACGGCGACGAGGCCGGCGTCCGGGGCCTCGATGATCGCGTACGTCAGCGCGCCGAACAGGGCGATCACCAGGAGCTGGCCGACCGGGTCGGGGCGGCGGGCCTTGGGGGCGCGGGACTCGGGGACGAAGCGGAGGGTGAGCAGGAGTGCCGCGAGACCCACCGGGAGGTTGATCCAGAAGATCGACCGCCAGCCCACCGACTGCACCAGCAGGCCGCCGATCATGGGGCCGGCGGCGAAGGATATGCCGACCACGGCGCCCCACACGCCGATCGCGCGGGCGCGTTCGCGCGGGTCCGTGAAGGTGTTGGTGATGATCGACATCGCGACCGGGTTCAGCATCGAGCCGCCCACCGCCTGGATCACCCGGAAGGCGATCAGCGTGTCCAGGCTGGGCGCGACGGAGCACAGCACGGAGCCGGCCGTGAACACGATCAGGCCGGTCATGAAGACGCGCTTGCGGCCGATCCGGTCGGCGGTCGAGCCGGAGAGCATCAGCAGGGCGGCGAGGACGAGTGTGTAGGCGTCGATCGTCCACTGCAGGCCGGACGTGCTCGCGTGGAGCTCCTCCCGGATGGAGGGCAGGGCGACGTTGAGGACGGTGACGTCCAGGCCCACGATCAGCAGGCTCATACAGCAGATCGCGAGGACGAGGAAGCGTCGGCGGTGGCTGAGCTCGGGCATGCGTCTCATGGTACGCCGATTTCGATAGTGCGTCTAACTAATGGTCGATACATGATCGCAGGGCGGGGACGGCGACGGCATGGGCGACAATGGGGCAATGTCCATTCCCGGGTCCCCCTTGCAGATCGGTCCGCACACCGTCCAGCCGCCCGTCGTCCTGGCCCCCATGGCCGGGATCACCAACGCGCCCTTCCGCACCCTGTGCCGTGAGTTCAGCGGGGGCAAAGGGCTGTTCGTGAGCGAGATGATCACGACTCGGGCGCTGGTCGAACGCAACGAGAAGACCATGCAGCTGATCCGCTTCGACGAGAGCGAGCGGCCGCGGTCGATCCAGCTCTACGGCGTGGACCCGGGCACGGTGGGCAAGGCCGTCCGCATGATCGCGGACGAGGGGCTCGCCGATCACATCGACCTGAACTTCGGGTGCCCGGTGCCCAAGGTGACGCGCAAGGGCGGCGGGTCCGCGCTGCCGTACAAGCGGAACCTGCTGCGGGCGATCCTGCGGGAGGCCGTGGCGGGGGCCGGGGAGCTGCCGGTCACGATGAAGATGCGCAAGGGCATCGACGACGACCACATCACGTATCTCGACGCCGGGCGGATCGCGGTCGAGGAGGGCGTGACGGCGATCGCGCTGCACGGCCGCACCGCTGCACAGCACTACGGCGGTACGGCCGACTGGGACGCCATCGCGCGGCTGAAGGAGCACGTGCCGGAGATCCCGGTGCTCGGCAACGGTGACATCTGGTCGGCCGGGGACGCGCTGCGGATGGTGCGGGAGACCGGGTGTGACGGGGTCGTCGTGGGGCGGGGGTGTCTGGGGCGGCCGTGGCTGTTCGCGGATCTGGTGGCGGCGTTCGAGGGGCGCGACGACTTCCGGCGGCCGACGTTGCGGGAGGTCGCCGAGGTGATGGTGCGGCATGCCGCGTTGCTGGGGGAGTGGATCGGTGACGAGTCCAAGGGCGTCGTCGACTTCCGCAAGCACGTGGCCTGGTACCTGAAGGGCTTCGCGGTGGGGAGCGAGATGCGCAGGCGGCTCGCCGTCACGTCGTCGTTGGAGGAACTCCGGGGCGGGCTGGACGAGTTGGATCTGGATCAGGCGTGGCCTGCGGGCGCCGACGGGCCTCGCGGGCGGACGTCCGGCAACAACCGGGTGGTGTTGCCGGACGGGTGGCTGAAGGATCCTTACGACTGTGCCGGGGTGGGGGAGGATGCGGAGCTCGACACGTCCGGGGGGTGAGGCGCGGGGTGCCTGCGGCGCCTGTGCGGGTCTGGTGGGGGTGCGCGGTGCGTGGGGCGCCGGTGCGGTTCTGGTGGGGGTGCGCGTAATGCCTGCGGCGCCTGTGCGGGTTGGGTGGGGGTGCGC
>NZ_JBTWMV010000034.1:0-77820 GCF_054850255.1 Streptomyces sp. 7R007
GGCCGGGATCACCTTCTGCTTCGCCATCAAGTTCCACCCGGCGCTGCGTCATGTCGGCGCCGCGCGCGGCCAGTTGGGCATCCGCACGGTGTTCAACGCGCTCGGCCCGCTCACCAACCCGGCCAAGGTGCGCGCGCAGGCGGTCGGTGTCGCCGACCCGCGCATGGCGCCGATCGTGGCCGGCGTCTTCGCCGAACGCGGCAACTCCTCCCTCGTCTTCCGCGGCGACGACGGCCTCGACGAACTGACGACCACCGCCACCTCCCGGGTCTGGGTCGTGCGCGACGGCAAGGTCACCGAGGAGACCTTCGACCCCCGCGACGTCGGCCTCGACCTCGTCCCGGTGGAGGCCCTGCGCGGCGGCGACCCGTCGTACAACGCGGAGGTCGCCCGCCGCCTCCTGGACGGCGAGCCGGGCCCCGTCCGGGACGCCGTCCTGCTGAACTCGGCGGCGGCCCTGGTCGCCCTGGAGCCGACCGGGGCCCCGCTCGCCGAGCAGATCCGCGCCGGCATGGCGAAGGCGGCCCACTCCATCGACTCCGGCGCGGCCAAGCGGGCGCTGGAACGCTGGGTCGCGGCCAGCAACGCGTGATTCGAAGGCAGCGCGGTCCCGTCATCCGGACACGGGTTGCGGGACCGCGATCACTTCACGTACGTTCCTGTACCAGGTCATGAGTGACAGTCATGAGGCCCCGGCCGACTGTCCGGCAACCCTCCGTCCGTGGCGGGGTGCCCCGGGTGAAGACCAGGCCGTAGGCAGCGAGGTCCACGGCAAGCGCGGATCCCTCACCACCAGGGATCCTGGTCATCGAGGGAGCCTTCCGTGAGCAAGCGAATGCGATAGGGCCGCAGAGCCCCGCCTCCGCACACCCCTTTTCTCTCTTCTTTTCTCTCTTCCCGCATGCACGCGCATGCCCTCTCACGGGAGTTCCGTCATGTCCGTCTCCACCGCTGCCTCCGCCCGGACCGTTTGTGCCCCGCTGCCCGTTCTGGGCCGGGATGTCACCGTCCCGCTCGTGACGGGCGGCGAGGTCACCTACGCGGCCCTCGACTACGCGGCCAGCGCCCCCGCCCTCCAGCGCGTCTGGGACGACGTGGCGGCGTACGCGCCCTACTACGGCAGCGTCCACCGCGGCGCCGGCTACCTCTCCCAGCTGTCCACGGACCTCTTCGAGAACGCCCGCGGGACGGTCGCCGAGTTCCTCGACTGCCGCCCCGAGGACCAGCTCGTCTTCACCCGCTCGACCACCGACTCGCTCAACCTCCTCGCCCGCGCCCTGCCCGCCGGCTGCGAGGTCTTCGTCTTCGAGACCGAGCACCACGCGAGCCTGCTGCCCTGGACCGGCGCCCGGGTCACCTACCTCGACGCCCCGCGCACCCCGCGGCAGGCCGTCGAGACCCTGGAGCGCGCCCTCGCCGACCGGGACCCGCACGGGCCCGCGCTGGTCTGCGTCACCGGCGCCTCCAACGTCACCGGCGAGCTCTGGCCGGTCCGTGAGCTCGCCGCCACCGCCCACGCCCACGGCGCCCGCATCGTCCTCGACGCCGCCCAGCTCGCCCCGCACCACCCGGTCTCGGTGCGCGACCTGGACGTCGACTGGGTCGCCTTCTCCGGCCACAAGCTGTACGCCCCCTTCGGCTCCGGCGTCCTGGCCGGCCGCGCCGACTGGCTGCGCGCGGCCGACCCGTACCTGGCCGGCGGCGGCGCCAGCCGCAAGGTCACCCGGCGCGAGGACGGGGGAGTGGACGTGGAGTGGCACGACGGCGCCGCCCGCCACGAGGCCGGCTCCCCGAACGTGATCGGCGCCTACTCCATCGCCTCCGCCTGCAAGGCCCTCACGGAGGCCGGCTGGGACACGCTGGTCGCCCGCGAGCGGT
The DNA here is from genome assembly GCF_054850255.1 of Streptomyces sp. 7R007. Classification (NCBI taxonomy): domain Bacteria; kingdom Bacillati; phylum Actinomycetota; class Actinomycetes; order Kitasatosporales; family Streptomycetaceae; genus Streptomyces; species Streptomyces sp. 7R007. The sequence goes on from NZ_JBTWMV010000034.1 coordinate 1,879, forward strand.
ACCTGATCGAGAAGGTGCGGGCGGGCCTGGCCGGGGTCCCGCAGGTGCGCGTGCTGTCCCTGTTCGGCGACGACGCCCCCCGCGTGGGCGTGCTCAGCTTCGTCGTCGAGGGCTGGAACAGCTCCCACTTCGCCGCCGCCCTCTCCGCCGAGTACGGCATCGGCGTGCGCGACGGCCTGTTCTGCGCCCACCCCCTGGTCCGCACCCTCCTGGGCTCCGACCCGCAGACCCAGGGCGAGTGCGGCGCCCCCGAGGCCGCGCCCGGCGAGAAGTCCCTCAACGCCATCCGCGTCAGCTTCGGCGCGGGCACCCCGGACGAGCACGTCGAGCGCTTCGTGACCGCCGTCAGGGAGCTGGTGAGCAACGGCGCGAAGTGGAACTACCGCACCCAGGACGGCCGTTGCGTCCCGGCCGTGTAACCGTCCGGCGCGCCTCCCGGCCGCGCCCGGTGAGCCGACGTCGTCCGGTCCCCTCGGGCAACTCCTCACGGCGCCCGCCGGACGCCCCCGTCCGCGCCTGCTCGGTGGGGCGCCGGTGTATCCGTACGAGAGGGGGCTGCCGACCGCGCCGGCCGCCCGGTCCCGCCGCCGGGAGCAGCCGACGTGCCGGTGCTCCATCCTGGACCTGACCCTACGGCGGACGAGGAGGACGGCTGGGGCGCGCTGGTCACCCTGGGGGAGAGGGTGCGCCCGGCTGGTCCGTAGGGTGGGACGTCAGGAGTCCAGGCCGATGGCGAAGGCCGCCTCCAGGTCGTGCTGCGAGTAGGTGCGGAAGGCGACGTGCGTGTCCGTGGCCTCGACCCCGGGGATCTTGCTGATCGAGCCGGGGATGACCTCCGCCAGGTCCTCGTGCTGCTTGACCCGCACCATGGCGATCAGGTCGTAGGTGCCCGTGACCGAGAAGACCTCGCTCACGGAGTCCAGGGCGGCGATCCGCTCGGCGATCTCCGGGATCCGGTCCACGCTGGTCTTGATCAGAACGATCGCGGTGATCACGGCTGGTTCTCTCCCTCGGTGGCCGCAGCTGGGGCGGCCCTCACTCTAGTCGTACGGCGGAAACGGGCCCACGCGCAGCCGAAGCCCAGCCCGAAGCCCACCAGGTGCGCCAGGTACGCCACCCCCGGCCCCTCGGTCGCCCGGCCCGCCGCCAGCCACTGCAACGCCGCCCAGAAGGGCAGCACGACCCACGCCGGGAAGCGCAGCGGCAGGAAGAACAGGAACGGCAGGAGACTGGTCACCCGCGCGCCGGGGAAAAGGTAGAGAAAGGCCCCCAGGACGGCCGAGATGGCCCCGGACGCGCCGACCAGGGACTGCTCGGAGGCGGAGTTGGCGGCCGCGTACCCCAGCAGGGCCAGGTAGCCGCAGCCGACGTAGAAGAGCGTGAACTGCACGCGGCCCATCCGCTCCTCGGCCATCACCCCGAACACGTAGAGGAAGAGCATGTTGCCCAGCAGGTGCACCCAGCTGCCGTGCACGAACAGGGCGGTGGCCGGGGTCAGCGCGGCCCGTGGCGAGCCCTGGAAGAGCTCGGCCGGGACCACGCCCCAGCGGTGGAAGTAGGCGCGTTGCGCGGCGAGCAGCGCGTCTCCGGAGCCGTAGGCCGGATTCAGCCCCGCCGCGGGGCCGGCCACGAAGAGCAGACAGCACAGGCCGATCAGCCCGTACGTCACCGGTGCCGACGGTTGCCGCAGCACTCTGCCGACGGTCACGTTCCAGTTGCCGATCATGAACACAGAGCATGACGTAACGGGACGCAGCCGCCCAGACCGCCTCGCCGCCGTGGACGGACCAGCGAGGGGCCGTCGGCAGGCCGTAGGGTTACGGCCACACGCTCCAGGGAAGCTGGGGCGTCACGGAGACTAGAAGGAAAGCGAACAGTCACGATGACGGTTCCCCTGCCGACCGCCTCGACGCGGTGGCGCTGCACGCTCTGCGGCAACCTCACCCGGTTCGACGTGACCCGCTCGTCGAAGGTCGTCGAGTACGTCCACCTCGACCTGGCCGGTGAGCCGAAGGTCGAGGAGCGCGAGGTGGTCAGTGAGACCATCGAGTCGGTGCGCTGCCGGTGGTGCAACGCCGTGGACCAGGTGGAACTCGTCGACAGGCCGGGCGCCGGTTCCTGACCGGGAGCGGCCCCGCACAGTGATGGGGTGTGACGGATGGTGGAGACACAAGGCGGGGGGCCGGGCGACGGCGCCGCCGAGGTGCTCGACCGTCCGCTGCCCGACGGGGTGCGCCGCCGGGTCGTGCAGATCGTCTCGGACGGGTTCGGCGGGCTGACCGTCGGGGAGCTGCCCGCCCAGCTCAGGCAGTACGCGCGGTTCGCGCCGAACCGGCGGGCCAAGTTCGCCGGGAACGCGATGGCGGCGGCGCTGGAGACCGATCCGCTGTTCCGCCAGCGGATCGGGGAGAAGCTGAGAGAGGCCCAGCCGGAGCTCGCCGGCGCTCTGGACGCCGGCTCCCCGCCCCCGGCCGCGGACCCGCTCGACGTGGCGGCCGCGGCCTATGTTCTGCGACCCACCGGCTGGGTCAAGCTCGTCACCGCGGCCGGCGAGGAGGCCCAGCGGGCGGATGCCGAACGGGCCGACGAGGAGAGCCGGGCGGAGCTGGAGCGGCTGCGCGAGGAACTCGCCGCCGCCCGCGACCAGACCCGCGCCGAGACCGAACGGCTGCGCGCGGAGCTGGACACCGCCAGGAAGGAAGCCGAATCGCTTCACCGCAAGCTGCGCGCCGCCCTCAGCGACGTCAAGCGCGGCGAGGCCGCCCTGCGCAAGGTCCAGGGCGAGATGGAGGCCGTACGCGCCGAGGGACAGGCGCAGGTCTCCGCCGCCGAGAGCGAGGCGCGGCGGCTTAAGGCGCGGCTCGGGGAGGCCGAGGCCGCCCTCGAAGCCACGCGCAGAGCAGCGCGGGAGGGGCGCAGTGTCGAGGACATGCGCGTGCGTCTGCTTCTGGACACCGTTCTGGACGCCGCCCAGGGGCTGCGCCGCGAACTGGCGCTGCCGCCCGTGTCCGTGCGGCCCGCGGAAACGGTCGATGCGGTCGAACCGGGACGGATGACCCCGAAGGACATCGCCGCGCGGGCCCTGTCCGAGCACGATCCGGCCATCCTGGACCAGCTTCTCGCCCTGCCCCAGGCGCACCTGGTGGTCGACGGCTACAACGTCACCAAGACCGGCTATCCCCAGATGCCCCTGGAGAAGCAGCGGCTGCGGCTGCTCGGGCAGCTCTCGCAGCTCGCCGCGCAGACCGGCGCCGAGGTGACCTGTGTCTTCGACGGGGCCGAGCTGGCCGCGCCGGTGCTGCTGGCGCCGCCGCGCGGGGTGCGGGTGCTGTTCTCCAAACCGGGCGTGACCGCCGACGAGTTGATCCGCCAGCTGGTGCGCGCCGAGCCGCCCGGCCGGCCGGTGATCGTCGCCTCCACCGACCGCGAGGTCGCCGACGGGGTGGCCCGGGCGGGTGCCCGGCCGGTGGCTTCTGCGGTGCTTCTCAAGCGGCTGTCCTAAACATCAAAGTCCAGGTTTAATGCCCGAATTGGCGGTATCGTCACGCAACGTAGCGTCAACCGGGCATCACGGCACGTGAGTTGTGTGTAAAGAATGCATGGCGTGACGGGATTTTGCTTCCGAGGATTTGAACTGATCACAGGAAGGTCACTAGGGTCTGGGCTCGAACCTCCGAGCGGGTGATCACTCAAAAGAAGGAGTTCACCTCCGTGGCGTCCCACCGTCGACCCAAGCAGCCGAGCCGAGCCCGCGTGACCGTGCTCACCACCGCTGCTGCCGCCGCCGTCGCCTTCAGCGCCCAGGCCGCCAGTGCCGCGCCGAGCGAGAAGCCCACCAAGGACGAGGTCAAGGCGAAGGTCGACAAGCTCTACGAGGAGGCCGAGCAGGCCACCGAGAAGCTGGACGGCGCCAAGGAGAAGCAGCAGAAGCTGCAGAAGGAGATCTCCACCATCCAGGACAACGTCGCCCGCGGCCAGGAGGAGCTCAACGAGCTGCGCGACTCCATAGGCCTGGCGGCGGCCGCCCAGTACCGCACCGGCACCATCGACTCCTCCGTCCAGCTGTTCCTGTCGTCCGACCCGGACGACTACCTGGACAAGGCGTCCACCATGGACCAGCTCAGCGCCCAGCAGGTGGAGGCGCTGAAGAAGATCCAGGAGAAGCAGCGCGAACTGGCCCAGGAGCGCGCCGAGGCCTCCGAGAAGCTCAAGGACCTCGCCTCCACCCGCACCGAGCTGGCCAAGAAGAAGAAGGAAGTCCAGGGCAAGCTCGCCGAGGCGCAGAAGCTGCTCAACTCCCTGACCGCCGCCGAGAAGGCGGCCCTCGCCGCCGAGCAGGAGCGCGCCAGCCGCAGCTCCAGCGCCCGCGTCGACCTCGGCAACTCCACCTCCGCCTCCAGCCGTGCCGCCGCCGCCTTCGCCGCCGCGCAGAGCAAGCTCGGCTCGCCCTACGTCTACGGCGCCTCCGGCCCCTCCTCCTTCGACTGCTCGGGCCTGACCTCCTGGGCCTACGCCCAGGCCGGCGTCACCATCCCGCGCACCTCCCAGGCGCAGGCCAACGCCGGCACCCGCATCTACAGCCAGAGCGACCTCAAGGTCGGCGACCTCGTCATCTTCTACGGCGACTACCACCACGTCGGCCTGTACGCGGGCAACGGCCAGGTGCTGCACGCCCCGTACACCGGCGCCGTCGTCCGCTACGAGTCGATCGGCAACATGCCCTTCCAGTTCGGCGTCCGCATCTGACGCTCCGGCGTCCGCGGCCGACACCACGGCTCCGCCCGAACGGGCGAATTCCGCCGACGCGAACTGACCCCACGCCCCGCCGATGACCTGCGTCAGAGGCGGGGCGTCACTGTGCGTGCCCGTGGAGGTCTTTGGCCGGGGCCCCGCCGCGCGGCTACTGTCTGCCGCGTTTCCCCGCCGTCCGGGGAGGCAGTCCCTGTCGCCAACGGAGGGAGCGCGGGTTCGCGTGGGGTCCCATCGCCGCCTTGCACCGTCGTCCGGGTTCAACCGGGGCGCCGGCGCCGCCCTGTGCGTGCTGTCCGCCGCGACCGCCGCCCTCGGCGCCGTACCGGCGACCGCCGCGCCGCACACCGACACCAGGGCCGAGGTGGACCGCCTCTACGAGGAGGCCGAGCAGGCGACCCAGGCCTTCGACAAGGCCGACGAGCGCGCCGACGCCCTGCGCCGGCAGGTGAGCACCGCCCAGGACCGGATCGCCCGGCAGCAGGAGCGCATCAACGACATGCGGGAGGCGCTGGGCGAGCTCGCCGGCGCCCAGTACCGCTCCGGCGGCATCGACCCCTCCCTCGCGCTGCTGTTCTCCGACGACCCCGACGACTACCTCGACAAGGCCGCCGCCCTCGACCGGATCGGCGCCCACCAGGCCGGCCAGCTCAAGGAGTTGCAGTCGGCCATGCGCGAGCTCGCCCAGGAGCGGGCCGAGGCGGCCGGGAAACTCGCCGAGCTGGAGCGCAGCCGCAGGGCCGTCGTCCGGCACAAGAAGACGGTCGAGAAGAAGCTCGCCAAGGCCCGCGCGCTGCTCAACTCCCTGTCGTACGCGGAGCGCGCCGCCTACGACCGCGCCTCCCGTTACGGCCGCGCCGACATCCCCGACCTCGGCGGCGCCGTCCCGCCCGACGCCCGCGCGGCCGCCGCCCTCGCCGCCGCCCGCTCCGCCCTCGGCAAGCCCTACGTGTGGGGTGCCAACGGCCCCTCCGGCTTCGACTGTTCGGGCCTGATGCAGTGGTCGTACGCCCACGCCGGCGTCCATCTGCCGCGCACCTCGCAGGCCCAGCGGTTCGCCGGCCGCCAGGTCCCGCTCTCCCAGGCGCAGCCCGGCGACCTGGTCACCTACCGCTCCGACGCCAGCCACGTCGCCATGTACGTGGGCAACGGCCAGGTCATCCACGCCCCCTATCCCGGCGCGCCGGTGCGCTACGACCGGGTCGACATGATGCCGGTGTCCTCCGTCACGAGGGTCTGACCGCACGCCCTCGCGGCCTTACGATCGGGAAGTGGCTGGTCGAGGGCGGGCGTGGGGATGTCAGGTCGTCGCGCTCGTTCTGCTGCTCGTCTCCCTGGTGGCCTGCGGCGGCCGGCCCGCCACCGACAGCGCCCGCTCCGACCTGCAACGGCTGCTGGACCGGCGGGCCACCGCCGTCCTCGACCGGGACCGGGCCGCGTTCACCCGGACGGGTGCCCTGAGCTGGTTCGAGAACCTGCGCGGGGTGCCCCTGTCGACCTGGTCCTACAAGGTCACCGCCCTGCACGGCACGGGCGGCGAGGCCACCGCCGACGTCGAGCTGCGCTACGGCCTCCTCGGCTACGACAGGGCCCCGGTCGTCGCCGGCCGCACCCTGACGCTGTCCCGCACGGCCGGCGGGCAGTGGTACGTCGACGCCGAGACGCCCGCCGAGAAGTCCGCCCAGCAGCTGTGGGACCAGGGCGAGGTGACCGTCGTGCGCGGCAGGCGGGACATCGTGCTGGGCGTCGGCCAGTCCAGCGAGGCACTGCACCGCTACGCCGACCTCGCCGACCGCGCGGTGCCGGCCGTGACGGGGGTCTGGGGCACCGGCTGGGCCCGGCACGTGGTCGTCCTGGTGCCCAGGTCGCTGCAGGGCATGGCGGGCCTGCTCGGCTCGCCCGCCTCCTCCTACCGCGGGATCGCGGCGGTCACCACGGGCGAGGTGGGCGGTCCCCCGGACGCGCCCGCGGACCGGATCATCGTCAACCCGGACGCGTACGCCCTCCTCGGCGACGTCGGCAAACAGGTCGTGCTCACCCACGAGACCACCCATGTCGCCACCCGCGCCCACACCACCGCCGCCACCCCGCTGTGGCTGTCGGAGGGGTACGCCGACTGGATCGGCTACCACGGCACCGGCCGCACCCCGCAGCAGGCCGCGCCCGAGCTGGCGCGCTCGGTGGCCGACGGGGACGTGCCGCGGGAGCTGCCGGCGGACAAGGACTTCGGCTTCAGCGGTGACGCGAACGAGCTCGCGCAGGCCTACGAGGGCGGCTGGATGGCGTGCCGGCTGATCGCCGAGCGGTGGGGCGAGGCGAAGCTCGGCGCGTTCTACCGGGCCGTGGGCGACCACCGGACGCGGGCGGGCTCGGTCGAGGGCGCGATGAAGACGGTTCTGGGGACCACGCCGCAGGAGTTCACCGCCGACTGGCGGGACTACCTGAAGGCTCAACTCGCCTGATCCAGCAGGGCGATGGCCTCCCGCAGCCAGGCCCGCTCCGCCTCGCCGGTCGCCCGCGCGACCCGCAGCATCCCCTGCCGGAACAGGTCCGGCTCCTGCTCCGCGCGCACCGGCTGCCCGCCGTCGTAGAAGAAGCTCGTCGGCGTCTCCAGGAACTCCAGGCGGCGGCGGAGCACGGCGACCTGCTCGCGGCGGTCGGGCAGGTGCCGCAGGAAGGCCAGGACCGTGTTGAAGCGCACGTGGTCGGTGATGTCGGCCTGTCCGGGCCGGCGCAGCCGCTCCAGCAGGTCCTCGCGGCCGAGGTCGGTCAGGGACAGGATCCGGCGCGGGGCCGCGCTCGCGCCCGGCTCGGTGCGCTGGTCCAGCTTGCCGGCGGCGACCAGGCGGGTGAGGGCCGGGTAGAGGGCGCCGTCGCTGACCGGGCGGACGTGACCGCTGAGCGCCTTGATGCGTTCCTTCAACTCGTAGCCGTGCAGCGGCTCGTCGGCCAGGAACCCCAGGATCGACAGCTCCAGCACTGGTCCTCCCTTGCGGATGTGATGAGCCGATGGTACCTCTTATCAAGCTACATCTAATCGAGGTAGCTCGTTTCGAGGGGAGATCCCGTGAACGCCCACCGCAGACAGCTCGTCGCGCTCGCCCGCCCCGTCTACTTCTCGCTTCTGGCCTCGGTGGCCGCCGGCGTCATCAACACCGTCTGGGTCTCCCGGCTCGGCGGCCCGGCGGTGGCGGCCGTCGCCGTGGCCACCAACGCCGAGAACGTGCTGCTCGGCGTCGCCCTGGTCTTCGCCTCCGGTACGACCGTGCGGGTCGCCCACGCCCGGGGCGCGCGTGATCCCGGGGCGCTGCGGGCGGCCGTGCGCGGCGGCTGGACGGTGTTCGGGGTGATCACGCCGGTGGTGGTGGCGGCCGGGTACCTGCTGCGCGAGCCGCTGGCCCGGCTGGTGCTGGGCGACGGCGAGGAGGCCGCGCTGCCGCTCGCGACCGGCTACTTCGCCCTCTCCATGCCCGGCATCGCCGTCTTCTTCGCCCAGCAGCTCGTCGACGCGATCCTCAAGGGTCTCGGCGACACCAGGACGCCGATGCGGCTCGCGCTGCTCGCCAACGGGCTGATCCTCGGCTGCGACCCGCTCCTCATCCACGTCTACGGTGTCCGCGGCGCCGCCGCCTCGACGGTGCTGTGCCGCTGCGTCGCCCTGGCGGCCGGTCTGGTCGCCCTGCGCAGGAGCGCGCTGCCGCCCGCGGTCGCCGGGGCCGGGGTCGCCTTCCGGCGGGTGCTGCGCACCGGGCTGCCCATGTCCGCCGACTTCACCGTGCGCCAGACCGGCGCGCTGGCGCTGGTCGCCGTCGTGGCGCGGCTCGGGGTGACGGCGGTGGCCGCGTACGCGATCGCCTACAAGGTCATGTACGTCGCCACCATGGCGTTCTACTCGGTGCGCCAGGCGGCCTCGATCCACACCGCGCACACCCGGGGCGCGGGACGGGACGCCCGGCGGGCGATCGGGCGGGAGGCGGTGCTGGTGTCCGGGGCGGTCGCGGTGGCGGCCGTCGCGCTGCTGGCCGGCACCGCCCCGTGGATCATGGCCGCCTTCGGCGCCGGACCCGACGTCGCCCGCGCGGGAGTGCTGTTCCTGCGCTGCATCGGCCCCTACCTGCTGCTGATGGCCTGCTTCATCGCCCTCGGCGGAGTCTTCGAGGGCAGCGGGGGAGCGCCGGCCCTGCTGCGGGTGACGCTGCTCGGCACGGCGGTCCAGCTCCCGCTGGCGTACGCCCTGTCGGGGCTCGGCCTGCCGGGGGTGTGCCTGGCGCTGGCGCTCGCGATGGCGGTGCAGTGCGCGGCGGTGGCGGTGCTGTTCCGGCGTCGGGCGTCCTACGAGGAGGCCGAGGTCTCCCTGGTGCGGGCGGCCTGAGGCGGGACGGCCGGGACGGGCTCGGGGGCGACCGCCGACCGCCACACCTCCAGGGCGGCGAGCACGGCGGCGACCACCAGGAGGCCGTTGCGCAGCAGCAGGAGGCAGACGCCGAGGGTGTCGCCGGCGACCACGTGGGCGAACCAGACCGGGAACTCCAGCACCGTCACGAAGGAGGCGGCCAGCACCAGGCCGGCCGGCAGGCCCATCCGGCTGCCGCGGAAGCACAGGCAGACCGCGGCCGTGCCGATCAGCCACACCAGGTACTGGGGGCTGATCACGCGACTGGTCGTGGTGAACAGCAGCACCGCCGTGAAGGCCGCCTCGGCGAGCGTGTGCGGCAGGAAGCGGTTGGCCATCAGCCGCCACAGCAGCAGCCAGCCGAAGGCGACGCCGGTGAGGAACAGGGCCGCCGAGCTGACGTAGTGCACGTACGGGCCGAGGAACTCCACCGAGCCGTAGTTCAGCAGGACCTCGCCCCGCCAGCCGAAGTGCCGGGCCACGTGGAAGACGAGCGAGCCCAGCGACTCCACCTCGGTGCCGCGGTCGCGCTGGAAGGTCAGGAAGGCGAAGGCGCCCGGCATCGCCACCGCGAACACGGCCGCCAGCGCCCCCACGGTCACCGCCGCCGCGCCCCAGGCCCGCCGCTTGCGGGCGCCGGCCAGCAGCAGCACCGGCCACACCTTGAGCATCGCCCCGAGGCCGACCAGCGTGCCCATCACCCGCGGATGCCGGGCGCCCGCGAGCAGCGCGGCCACCGCGACCGCCGTCACCATCAGGTCGTAGCGGGCGTACACGGTCGGCCCGAGCAGCGGCACGCCCGCCACCCACACCCACGCCCCGCGCAGCCGCTTGCCGGGGCGCAGACCGGCGTACAGCAGCAGGCACAGCACGGCCAGGTCGGCGAGGCAGGCGAGGACGAAGAAGGCGGAGGCGTAGTCGAGGAAGCCCAGCAGCGCGGGGGAGAGGATCGCCAGGGCGGCGGCGGGCGGGTACTGCCAGGTGACGTCGTCCAGCGGGAAGGCGCCGTGGCGCAGCACCTCGTACCAGCCCTGGTAGATGACGGAGACGTCGGTGGTGACGTCCGGGCCCGGGAAGACCCACACCCCGAACACGAACAGCAGCAGCACCAGCCGGGTCAGACCCCAGGTCCCCAGCAGCCCGGCCAGGGACCGCCTCGCGCCCGTAATGTCCACGTGAGCCCCTGTTCGCCCGTTCCTCCTTGAGGGGGCCATGATGACCTGCCGAGCTGTGTGCGTGCCATCAACGCGGCCGTGCCGAGCTGTGCGGCCACCCTTCGGTAGGGTCGGCGGCGATGCACAAGACCCTGATCGTGACCAACGACTTCCCGCCCCGCCCGGGCGGCATCCAGGCGTTCCTGCACAACATGGCGCTGCGCCTGGACCCCGAGCGCCTGGTCGTCTACGCCTCCACCTGGAAGCGTGGCCGCGAGGGCACCGAGGCCACCGCCGCCTTCGACGCCGAGCAGCCCTTCACCGTCGTACGCGACCGTACGACGATGCTGCTGCCGACGCCCGCCGCCACCCGTACGGCCGTACGACTGCTGCGGGAGCACGGGTGTACGTCGGTGTGGTTCGGGGCGGCGGCGCCGCTCGGGCTGATGGCGCCGGCGCTGCGCAGGGCCGGCGCCGAGCGGCTGGTGGCCACCACCCACGGACACGAGGCGGGGTGGGCGCAGCTGCCCGCCGCGCGGCAGCTGCTGCGCCGGATCGGGGAGGCGACGGACACGGTCACCTACCTCGGCGAGTACACCCGCTCGCGGATCGCCGGCGCGCTGACGCCGGAGGCGGCCGGGCGGATGGTGCAGCTGCCGCCGGGGGTCGACGAGAAGACGTTCCATCCGGGCTCGGGCGGCGACGCGGTGCGGGCGCGGCTGGGGCTGACCGACCGGCCGGTGGTGGTGTGCGTCTCCCGGCTGGTGCCGCGCAAGGGGCAGGACACGCTCATCCGCGCCATGCCCCGCATCCTCGCCGCCGAGCCGGAGGCGGTGCTGCTGATCGTCGGCGGCGGCCCGTACGAGGGCGACCTGCGCCGGCTCGCCCGCGAGACCGGCGTGGCCGGCTCGGTGCGCTTCACCGGCGCCGTGCCCTGGTCCGAGCTGCCCGCGCACTACGGCGCCGGGGACGTGTTCGCCATGCCGTGCCGGACCCGCCGGGGCGGGCTGGACGTGGAGGGCCTCGGGATCGTCTACCTGGAGGCCTCGGCGACCGGGCTGCCGGTCGTCGCGGGCGACTCCGGCGGCGCGCCGGACGCCGTGCTCGACGGCGAGACCGGCTGGGTGGTGCGCGGCGGCTCGCCCGAGGAGGCCGCCGAGCGCGTCACCGTCCTGCTCGGCGACGCGGCACTGCGGCGGCGGATGGGGGAGCGGGGACGGGAGTGGGTGGAGGAGAAGTGGCGGTGGGACTTGTTGGCGGAAAAGTTGAAGACGCTGCTATAGCCGGAACCCGATAATCCGCCCATGCTGCGCGCATGACAGCAAAACTGATGCAGCGTCAGCTGACGAGACGTCAAATCCTGGGCATGGCAGCCCTCCAGACCGCCGCAGCGGCCGGTCTCACCCGCATCGGTCTCCAGTCCGCCCACGCCGCCGAGGAGGCGGCCGCCGTCGACAACGCCCCCGCGATCGTGGTCGGTTCGGGCTACGGCGGCGCCGTCGCCGCCCTCCGCCTCGGCCAGGCCGGCATCCGCACCCTGGTGCTGGAGATGGGCCGGCTGTGGAACACCCCCGGCGCCGACGGCAAGGTGTTCTGCAACACCGCCAACCCGGACCAGCGCTCCATGTGGTTCCGCTCCCGCACCGAGGCCCCGCTGGCCACCTTCCTGTGGCTGGACGTCGTCAACAAGGACATCACCCCGTACCCCGGCGTCCTCGACCGCGTCCACTACGACGCCATGTCCGTCTACGTCGGCCGCGGCGTCGGCGGCGGCTCCCTGGTCAACGGCGGCATGGCGGTCACCCCGCTCCAGTCGTACTTCACCGAGCAGTTCCCCACCGTGGACGCGACGGAGATGTACGGCACGTACTTCCCGCGCGCCCGCTCCATGCTCGGCGTCAACACGATCGACGCGAGCTGGTTCGAGTCGACCGAGTGGTACCAGTTCACCCGGACCTCCCGGAAGGCCGCCGGCAACACCGGACTGAAGACCACCTTCGTGCCCAACGTCTACGACTTCGGCTACATGCAGCGCGAGGCGGCCGGCACGGCGACCAGGTCCGCACTCGCACAGGAGGTCATCTACGGCAACAACTACGGCAAGCGCAGCCTGGACAAGACCTACCTGGCCTCCGCGCTCGGCACCGGGAACGTCACCATCAACACCCTGGAGCGGGTGAAGGCCATCAGCCGGGCGGGCGACGGGAGCTGGCTGCTGACCGCCGACCGCATCGACACCACCGGCGCGGTCGTCGCGACCAAGCAGTACAGCTGCACGTACCTCTTCCTCGGCGGCGGCAGCCTCGGCACCACCGAACTGCTCGTCCGGGCGCGGGAGACGGGCGCGCTGCCCGCGCTGAACTCCAGCGTGGGCGCGGGCTGGGGCACCAACGGCAACACCATGCTGGGGCGCGCCAACCACATCTGGGACACCACCGGCGCCAACCAGTCGACCATGCCCGTGATGGGCATCGACGACTGGGCCAACACCGACAACCCGGTCTTCGCCGAGATCGCCCCGCTGCCCATCGGCTTCGAGACCTGGGTCAGCCTCTACCTGGCGATCACCAAGAACCCGGAACGGGCGAGCTTCACGTACGACTCCGCCACCGGCGGGGTCAAGCTGGGCTGGACGGCGGCCCAGAGCGCGGTCTCGGTGGCCATGGCCAAGAAGCTGTTCGACCGGATCAACGCGGCCAACGCCACCATCTACCGCTACGACCTGTTCGGGTCGTCCGGCAAGGTCTTCGCCGACGACTTCTGCTACCACCCGCTGGGCGGCTGCGTGCTGGGCAAGGCGACCGACGACTACGGCCGGGTGAAGGGGTACCCGAAGCTGTACGTCACCGACGGCTCGCTCGTGCCCGGATCCATCGGGGTGAACCCGTTCGTCACCATCACCGCGCTCGCCGAACGCACGATGGCACGGGTCCTCGCCGAGGACACCTGAGCCGCCGCGCCGTCTACTTCCGGTAGATGGCCTCGATCTCGTCCGCGTAGTCCTTCGCCACCACGTTCCGCTTCAGCTTCAGCGACGGCGTCAGGTGGCCCGACTCCTCCGTGAACTGGGAGGACAGAATGCGGAACTTCCGCACCGATTCCGCCTTCGACACCGCGGCGTTGCCGTCGTCGACCGCCGCCTGGATCGCCGCGATCAGATCCGGGTCCTGACGCAGCGACGCCGCGGTGGAACCCGCCGGCTTGCCGTGCTCCGCGCACCAGCGGCCCAGGAACTCCTCGTCGATGGTGACCAGCGCGCCCACGAACGGCCGCCCGTCACCGACCACCATGCACTCCGCGACCAGCGCGTGCGCCCGGATGCGGTCCTCGATCACGGCCGGGGCGACGTTCTTGCCGCCCGCGGTGACGATGATCTCCTTCTTCCGGCCGGTGATCCGCAGGTAGCCGTCCTCGTCGAGGGTGCCGATGTCACCGGTGTGGAACCAGCCGTCGGCCAGCGCCTCCGCGGTCGCCGCCTCGTTGTTCCAGTACCCCTTGAACAGGTGCTCGCCGTGCAGCAGCACCTCGCCGTCGTCCGCGATCCGGATCACCGAGCCGGGCAGCGGCTGGCCGACCGTGCCGATCTTCTGCCGGTCCCAGGGGTTGAACGCGGTCGCCGCGCAGGACTCGGTCAGGCCGTAGCCCTCCAGCACCGTGAAGCCGATGCCGCGGAAGAAGTGGCCCAGGCGCTCGCCCAGCGGGGCGCCGCCGGAGATGGCGTACTCGCCCCGGCCGCCGAGCACCGCGCGCAGCTTGCTGTAGACGAGCTTGTCGAACGTCCGGTGCTTGATCTTCAGGCCCAGCGACGGGCCCGAGGGGGTGTCCAGCGCCTTGCTGTACGCGATCGCGGTGTCCGCCGCCTTGTCGAAGATCCTGCCCTTGCCGTCCGCCTGCGCCTTGGCGCGCGCCGAGTTGTAGACCTTCTCGAAGACCCGCGGGACGCCCAGGATCAACGTCGGCCGGTAGGCGGCCAGTTCGTCGGTGAGGTTCTTGATGTCCGGGACGTTGCCCAGCTTGATCGGGGCCATCATCGGCGCGATCTGCACCAGACGGCCGAAGACGTGGGCCAGCGGGAGGAAGAGCAGGACGGAGCACTCGCCGGTCCTGAACAGCGGACGCAGCCGCTCCACGATGTTCCCGCACTCCGCGAAGAAGCTGCGGTGGGTGAGCACACAGCCCTTGGGCCGGCCGGTGGTGCCGGACGTGTAGACGATGGTCGCCGGGTCGTCGGCCTTCGCCAGCGAGCTGCGGTCCTCGACCATCGCGTCGGTGACGTCCCCGCCGAGGTCGCGCAGCTCCTCCAGCGCGCCCGCCTCGATCTGCCAGACGTGCTTGAGGGCGGGCAGCCGGTCCCGCACCGACTCGACGGCGGCGGCGTGGTTGCCGAGCTCCACGACGCACGCCGTGGCGCCCGAGTCGCTCAGGATCCACTCCACCTGCTCCGGCGAGCTGGTCTCGTACACCGGCACGGTGATCGCGCCCGCGCTCCAGATCGCGAAGTCCAGCAGCGTCCACTCGTAGCGCGTGCGGGACATCAGGCCGACCCGGTCGCCCGGCTGGACGCCGGCGGCGATGAAGCCCTTGGCGGCGGCGTGCACCTCGGCCAGGAAGGCCCGCGCCGTCACGTCCTGCCAGGTGCCGCCCACCTTGCGGGCGATGACGGCGACGTCGGGATGCTGCGCGGCGTTTCTGCGGACGATGTCGGTCAGATTGCCGTCCGCAGGGACCTCGTACAAAGCCGGAAGGCTGAACTCGCGCAAGACTGCTGCTCCTCATAGGGCGCCGGCGCCACGACGTTGTGTGATGCGACGGTGCGGTCCAAGGCTCGGGCAGGTGCCCGGGCAACCTCGCTGGTTGAAATTCCGAGCACGACTGGACTGCCCGGACGTTACCCGCCGGTATGGCTTCTTCGACAGGGGGTCCCGGCGAGATGTTCGCTGCGTCACACAGATGGGTGTTCCTTCGCGTACGGTAGTCCACCCCCTTCCTGACTGGCCAGTAACCGCAGGTCCCGACGGCACTGTTCACGTTTGCCGCACACGCCTACCCTTGATCGTCATGGCACCCACACCGGCCGGAAACCGAAGGCACCGCGTTCACGTGGTCAGTGACGTGCACGGCAACGCCCGCGACCTGGCCCGCGCCGGCGAGGGCGCGGACGCCCTGATCTGCCTGGGCGACCTGGTCCTCTTCCTCGACTACGCCGACCACTCGCGCGGCATCTTCCCCGACCTGTTCGGCAAGGAGAACGCCGACCGCATCGTGGAGCTGCGCACCGCCCGCCGCTACGAGGAGGCGCGGGAGTTCGGGGCCCGGCTGTGGGGCGGCATCGGCACGGACCGGGCGGCGGCCATCGAGAAGGCGGTGCGCAGACAGTACGCCGAGATGTTCGCCGCGTTCCCGACGCCGACGTACGCCACCTACGGCAATGTCGACATGCCGCCGCTGTGGCCGGAGTACGCCGGGCCGGGCACCACCGTGCTCGACGGCGAGCGCGTCGAGATCGGCGGCTGGACCTTCGGCTTCGTCGGCGGCGGCCTGAAGTCGCCGATGCGGACGCCGTACGAGATCAGCGACGAGGAGTACGCGGCGAAGCTCGAAGCGGTCGGCGAGGTCGACGTGCTGTGCACGCACATCCCGCCGGAGGTGCCGGAGCTGGTGTACGACACCGTGGCGCGGCGCTTCGAGCGGGGGAGCGTGGCACTGCTGGAGACGATCCGGCGGACGCGGCCCCGGTACGCGCTCTTCGGCCACGTCCACCAGCCGCTGGTGCGCAGGATGCGGATCGGGGCGACGGAGTGCGTGAACGTGGGGCACTTCGCGGGAACCGGCAAGCCATGGGCGCTTCAGTGGTGACCCCGCCCGCGCGGTAGCCTTCACGCTGCACAGACGTGCGTACCACCCTTCCTCACCGGACCGTACCTGGAGGAGCCACGGCGATGGCGGAACACACCAGTTCGAGCATCACGATCGAAGCTGCGCCGGCCGACGTCATGGCCGTGATCGCCGACTTCGCCCGCTACCCGGACTGGACGGGCGAGGTGAAGCAGGCCGAGGTGCTGACCACGGACGCCGCCGGGCGGGCCGAGCAGGTGCGGCTCGTGATGGACGCGGGGGCGATCAAGGACGACCAGGTGCTGGGCTACACCTGGACCGGGGACAACGAGGTGTCCTGGACGCTGGTGAAGTCCCAGATGCTGCGCTCCCTGGACGGCTCGTACCTGCTGAAGCCGGCGGGCGAGAAGGCCACCGAGGTCACCTACCAGCTGACCGTGGACGTCAAGATCCCGATGCTCGGGATGATCAAGCGCAAGGCCGAGAAGGTCATCATCGACCGGGCGCTGGCCGGACTGAAGAAGCGGGTGGAGTCCGGGGAGAAGTAGGGGGAGAAGCAGCGGCGGCGTTTGGGACAAGCGCACGAAGGTACCGTTCACCCTCATGCGCACCCTCCTGATCACCGGGCCCGGCGGGGCCGGCCGTACGACCGTCGCGGCCGCCACCGCCCTCGCCGCCGCCCGCGAGGGCCACCGCACCCTCGTCCTCAGCGCCGACCGCACGGACACGCTCGGCGCCGTGCTGGGGACCGCGACGGGCGGTGCCCCCGTCGAGGCCGCCGCCCATCTCGTCGCCTGGCGCCCCGACGCCGCCGCCGGGTTCCGCGACGACCTCGCCGCCTTCCAGGAGCGCGCCGCCAACGTGCTGGACCTTCTCGGGGCCGCGCGACTGGACGCGGAGGAGGTCACACCGCTTCCCGGGGCCGAGGAACTGACCGTGCTGCGGGCGGTGCGGGACGCCGTGCTGTCGGAGCGGTTCGACGTGCTCGTCGTCGACCTGCCGCCCGTCCCGCAGGCCCTCGCCCTGCTCTCGCTGCCCGAGGAACTGCGCCGCTACCTGCGCCGGCTCCTGCCGCCCGAACGGCAGGCGGCCCGCGCCCTGCGCCCGGTCCTGGGACGGCTGGCCGGCGTGCCCATGCCCTCGGAGTGGCTGTACGAGACCGCCGCCCGCTGGGACACCGAACTGGCCGCCGTCGAGGCCGTCCTCGCCGACCCCGGCACCGTCGTACGGCTGGTCGCCGAACCCGGACCGGCCGGCGCCGACGCCGTGCGCACCGCCGCCCTCGGCCTCGCCCTGCGCGGACTGCGCCCCGACGTCCTGCTCGCCAGCCGCGCCGTACCGGAGGACTGGCCGGCCCCCCTCGTCGCCCAGCAGCGCAAGACCCTGGAGGAGTGGCGGGAGTCGTACGACGTCCTCGCCGTCCCCCACCTCGGCCGCGACCCGCGCGGCACCGACGACCTCGCCGCCCTGCCCGTCCCCGGCGTCAACGGCGCGACCTCCACCGTCGAGTGGCCCGTCACCGACCGGCTCGCCGACGACGGCGTCCTCGTCTGGCACCTCCCGCTGCCCGGCGCCCTGCGCGACGACCTCGACCTGATCCGGCGCGGCGACGAACTCGTCCTCGCGGCGGGCCCGTTCCGCCGGATCGTGCCCCTGCCCTCGGCCCTGCGCCGCTGCACCGTCGACGGGGCCGGACTGCGCGAGGGCGAGCTGCGCATCCGGTTCACGCCGGATCCGGATCTCTGGCCCGACAGGCCGTGAACGACGTACGCCCATTCGGGTAACGTCGTAGGGACGAACCGTAGTCAGGAGTCCGTCATGAGCGAAGAGCTCCCCCCGTCGGATGCCGGTGACCGCGAGGCCGTCGACGAGGTGCGGGCCACCGACGCCGACGCCTGGGCGACGGCGTGCGCCGAGGACCTCGCGGCGGAGAAGGCCCGCCGCCGCGCCCAGTACGGCCCGCCCGCGGGCTCGGCCGCCGAGGAACTGCGCAAGCTCGTCGACGCGGTGTCGGAGAAGCTGTCGTCGTTCCAGTCGCCGCTGCTCGGCGCGGTCGCGGGGCCGGCCGCCCAGCAGGTGGTCCGGCAGGTCGTGCAGCAGGCGAAGGCCGCCGTCGAGCCGGTCATCGAGCGCAACCCGGACGTCTTCGACCACCTGGCCGCGGCCGGCGGCGAACTCCTCGCCGCGTACCGCTCCGCGGTCCAGGCCCAGGAACAGCGCTGGACCACCCGCACCAGGGACCTGGACGAGGGCCGTGGCGAGGGGCGCGGCGAGGGCCGGGACAAGGACGAGGGCACCGGCCCCGGCGAACGCATCGACTTGGACTGACGGCCCCCTCGGGTACGGTTGGCCGTAGCGGGGCTCGACCGAAACTGAGGGATTCATGGGACTCACCATCGGCGTCGACATCGGCGGCACGAAGATCGCGGCCGGCGTGGTCGACGAGGAAGGCAACATCCTCTCGACCTTCAAGGTGCCGACCCCGGGCACGCCCGACGGCATCGTGGACGCCATCGCCTCCGCCGTCGAGGGCGCACGCGCCGGGCACGAGATCGTCGGCGTGGGCATCGGTGCCGCCGGTTACGTCAACCGGCAGCGCTCCATGGTGTACTTCGCGCCGAACATCGACTGGCGCCAGGAGCCGCTGAAGGAGAAGGTCGAGGGCCGCGTCGGCCTCCCGGTCGTCGTGGAGAACGACGCCAACGCGGCCGCGTGGGGCGAGTACAAGTTCGGCGCCGGCAAGGGCCACCGCAACGTCATCTGCATCACGCTCGGCACCGGCCTGGGCGGCGGCATCATCATCGGCAACAAGCTGCGCCGCGGCCACTTCGGCGTCGCCGCCGAGTTCGGCCACATCCGGATGGTCCCGGACGGGCTGCTGTGCGGCTGCGGCTCGCAGGGCTGCTGGGAGCAGTACGCCTCCGGGCGCGCCCTCGTCAGATACGCCAAGCAGCGCGCCAACGCCACCCCCGAGCGGGCCGACACCCTGCTCGCGCTCGGCGACGGCACCCCCGACGGCATCGAGGGCAAGCACATCTCCATCGCCGCCCGCCAGGGCGACCCGGTGGCCGTCGACTCCTACCGCGAGCTGGCCCGCTGGGTCGGCGCCGGCCTCGCCGACCTCGCCTCGCTCTTCGACCCCTCCGCCTTCATCGTCGGCGGCGGACTCTCCGACGAGGGCGAGCTGGTCCTCGACCCGATCCGCAAGTCCTACAAGCGCTGGCTGGTGGGCGGCAACTGGCGCCCCGTGGCCGACGTCATCGCCGCCCAACTGGGCAACAAGGCGGGCCTGGTGGGCGCGGCGGACCTGGCGCGGGAGCCCGACCCGATCATGTAGCCGACGTGCCGTGGACGCCTTCAGGGGCGCGGGGCCGTGCCCGTGCACGCCTCGCGCCCCGGGCTCCTGGGCGTACATTGATCCACATGGCCCTCGTCAGAGTCCTGAGCTACAACATCCGCTCGATGCGGGACGACACAGCCGCGCTCGCCCGGGTCATCACGGCCTGCGCCCCCGACCTGGTCCTGATCCAGGAAGCCCCCCGCTTCTTCCGCTGGCGCAAGAAGCTGGCCCGCCTGGCCAGTGCGACGGACCTCGTCATCCTCACCGGCGGCGGCACCGCCGCGGGCCCCGCCATCCTCTGCGACCTCCGCGTCACCGTCGAGCGCACCGAGGACGTCCTGCTCCCCCTCACCCCGGGACAGCACCGCCGCGGTTTCGCCACCGCCGTGGTCCGCGTCGGCGGCGCCCGCGTGGGCGTCCTGTCCTGCCACCTCAGCCTGCACAAGGACGAGCGCTACGACCAGGCGGGCATGCTCCTGGACCGGCTGGCCGGCCTGGGTGTGGAGCACGCGATCGCCGGCGGCGACCTCAACGACCGCCCGGACGGCGCCGCCTTCACCCGGATCGCGGCCGGCCTCCAGGACTGCTGGGCCGTGGCCCCCGCGGGCGGCGAGCACACCTGGACCCGCGACGAGCCCCACCGCCGTATCGACGCGATCTTCGCCACGAAGGGCATCAAGGTGCTCGGCTGCGGAGTCCCCCTCGACCAGCCGGGCATCACGCCGGCGGACCTGGGAGCGGCCACGGACCACCTCCCGGTCCTGGCCACCCTCGACGTACCCGCCGCCTAGCACCCGTCGGTCAGACGACCGCGCCCCGCCCCGGGTCGCCCTCGTCCTCGTCGTCCGTGCGCATCCGCATCACCAGCGTGGCGAAGCCGCCGAGGAAGCCGCCGATGCCCAGCGTCGCCAGCCACCAGGTCATGTCCCAGCCCAGGACCACGGCGAGCAGCAGCAGGACCGGGCCGCCGACCACCGCCAGCCAGGCGAACTTCGCGGTCGTGTCGGCGGTGGGCAGCGGCGGCGGCTCCGGCGGCACGAAGTGGCCCTCGTCGTCCTCGTCGAAGTCGTCCTCGGAGGGCTCGGGGGCGGTGTAGTCCCGCGGGCCCACGCCCGGCGCGAAGGAGACCGAGCCGCCCAGCGGCTTGGCCGGCTTCGTCCTGCCCGGCTTCGGCGGCGCGTCGCCGGCGTTCCCGTCGTCCGCCTTGCCGTCGCCGGTCTTGCCGTCGGCCGTCTTCTCGTCGTTCGTCTCGAAGGACTCCAGCAGGGCCAGGTCCTCGATCGACTTGAACGGCTTGGTGCCCGGCGGGTCCGGCGGCTCCTCGCCGTACCCGGCGACGATCGCGGCCCAGGCGGCCTCCTCGTCGAACGGCACACCCTGCTCGTCCGGCTCGCGGTCCTCCCGGTCGGAGTCGTGCTCAGCCACCTGCGGCCGTCCCTTCTTTGCCGAGACTGGGTGCGAGCCGGCCGATGAACGCGAGGCTCTCCTCGAAGATCCGGTCCGCGTCGTAGTCCAACGTCGCGACGTGGTGGCTCTGTTCCAGCACGACCTCCCGTACGTCCGTGGAGGACACCCGGCTCAACACGCGCGCGGAGTCGACCGCCGGCACGACATGGTCCTCGGCGCTGCGCAGCACCAGCAGTGGCTGGGTGACCTGCGGCAGCTCACCGTCGACCCGGCGGAAGAAGGTGCGCAGGGAGTGGGCCGCGTGCAGCGGCACCCGGTCGTAGCCCACCTCGGCGGCGCCGGGCTTGGCGATGTCGCTGGCGATGCCCTTCGTCGTGCGCACGAGGTGCCGGGCCACGGGGAGGGCGTACGCCGACAGGCCGTGCACCTTGTTCGCCGGGTTGACGACCACCACACCGGCGACGGCGTCCCCGTGCTTGGCGGCCAGCCGCAGGGCCAGCGAGCCGCCCATGGACAGCCCGGCCACGAACACCGGGGAGCAGCGCTCGGTGAGGGCGCGCAGCTCGCGGTCCACCTCCGCGTACCAGTCCTGCCAGCCGGTGAGCTGCATGTCCTCCCAGCGGGTGCCGTGCCCGGGCAGCAGCGGCAGCGAGACGGTCAGGCCGCGGGCGGCCAGGTACTCCGCCCAGGGGCGCAGCGACTGGGGGGAACCGGTGAAGCCGTGGCAGAGGAGGACCCCGACCTCCCCGCCTTCGTGGCGGTACGGCTCGGCTCCAGGAAGGACCGGCACCTTTCGGTCTCCTGTTCGTGAGAGGGACGGATCGTGAGAGACGGTCGTGAGAGTGACGTTCATGAGAACCGCGTGAAGCCCAGGAGCCTCACCGTACGCGACCGCACTGACACCGACCAGGGTCGTCGGCGCCTTTGACGGCGCTCCGGGTTAAGGTCTGATCGACGGACATGGGAGGCACTGGGTTGTTGTACGGCGCGATGAAGGTGGCTATCGGGGGACCGCTGAAGGTCACCTTCAGGCCCTGGGTGGAGGGACTGGAGAACGTCCCGGCCGAGGGTCCCGCGATCCTGGCCAGCAACCACCTCTCCTTCTCCGACTCCTTCTTCCTGCCGGCGGTGCTGGACCGCAAGGTCACCTTCATCGCCAAGGCGGAGTACTTCACCACCCCCGGCGTCAAGGGCCGCCTGACGGCCGCCTTCTTCAAGGGCGTCGGCCAGCTCCCGGTGGACCGCTCCGGCGCGCGCGGCGCGGGCGAGGCGGCGGTCAAGAGCGGCATCGAGGTGCTGGAGCGCGGCGAGCTGTTCGGGATCTACCCGGAGGGCACGCGCTCGCCCGACGGCCGGCTCTACCGCGGCAAGCCCGGCGGTCTGGCGCGCGTGGCGCTCGCCACCGGCGCCCCGGTCGTCCCGGTCGCCATGATCGACACGGAGAAGATCCAGCCGCCGGGCAAGGTGATGCCGAAGCTCATGCGGCCCGGCATCCGCATCGGCAGGGCCCTGGACTTCAGCCGCTACCAGGGCATGGAGCACGACCGGTTCGTGCTGCGCGCGGTGACCGACGAGGTCATGTACGAGATCATGAAGCTCTCCGGCCAGGAGTACGTCGACATGTACGCGACGGCCGCCAAGCGGCGGATCGCCGACGCGGCGAAGGCCGAGAAGGAGCACGCGAAGGAACAGGCCCGGGAACAGGCCAAGAAGGAGAAGTCCGGGGCCTAGGCTGTCGGGCGAGGGGGTGGGGGCATGCCCGAGCGCGAGCGTGTCATGAGGATGTCGGTCGAGCAGCCGCTGTGGCGCGCGCTCACCGCCTACCGGGTGCTGACCATGCTGTACGCGGTCGGCCTGTTCGCCACGGCGTACGACGAGTACGACCACGCGGGCATCGCCGTCGGCTACTACGCCGTCCTGTTCGTGTGGACGCTCGCCACCCTGCCCCGCGTCCAGAACGCGGCCGCCTGCACCAAGCGCTTCCTCGCCGTCGACCTCTCCATCGCCCTGACCGGCATCCTGCTGACCCCGCTGGCCGTCAACGACCAGCACATCCAGAGCGGCGGCCCCACGCTGCCCTCCATATGGACCGCCGGCTCGGTCCTCGCGTACGCCATCAAGGGCGGCTGGCGCTGGGCCGCCTTCGCCTCCACGCCGGTCGCGGTCGCCAACCTCATCGAGCGGGGCGCCCCGGCCCGCGACACCGTGCACAACGTGATCCTGGTCTGGGTCGCCTCCATCGCCATCGGCTACGTCGTCGAGGTCGCCCGGGCCTCCGAGCGCACCCTCGCCCGCGCCCTGGAGATCGAGGCGGCGACCAGGGAGCGGGAGCGGCTCGCCCGGGACATCCACGACAGCGTCCTACAGGTGCTGGCGATGGTGCAGCGCCGGGGCGCGGTGCTCGGCGGCGAGGCGGCCGAGCTCGGCCGGATGGCGGGTGAGCAGGAGGTCGCGCTGCGCACGCTGGTCTCCGGCGGCCTGGTGCCCCTCTCGCGGGCGTCCGAGGACGCGGCCGAGGGCGCGGTCGTACGGGCCGTCGAGGAGCCGGCGGACGACGGTCCCGTCGATCTGCGGGCCCTGCTCGCCCCGTACGCGGCCGCCCGGGTCAGCCTCGCCGAGCCCGGCGCGCCCGTGCCGCTGCCGCCGGCCGCCGCGCGGGAGCTGGCCTCGGCCGTCGGGGCCGCCCTGGACAACGTCCGCCAGCACGCCGGCCAGGACGCGCGCGCGTGGATCCTCGTGGAGGACGAGCCCGACGAGGTCGTGGTGACCGTACGGGACGACGGACCCGGCATCCCCGAGGGGCGGCTCGACCAGGCCGAGGGCGAGGGGCGGCTCGGGGTGGCCCAGTCGATCCGCGGCCGGCTGCGCGACCTCGGCGGCAGCGCCGAGCTGGTCTCGACGCCGGGGCAGGGCACGGAAGTCGAGCTGAAGGTACCGAAGAACCAGAAGGCGGGGCATCGATGAGCGAGCGGCAGGGCCCGATCAAGGTCATGGTGGTCGACGACCATCCCATGTGGCGCGACGCCGTCGCCCGCGACCTGACCGAGTCCGGCTTCGAGGTGGTGGCCACCGCGGGCGACGGCGACCAGGCCGTGCGCCGCGCCAAGGCCGCCGCCCCCGACGTCCTCGTCCTCGACCTGAACCTGCCGGCCAAGCCCGGCGTCCAGGTGTGCAAGGAACTCGTCGGCCACAACCCGGCGTTGCGCGTGCTGGTGCTGTCGGCCAGCGGCGAGCACGCCGACGTCCTGGAGGCCGTGAAGTCGGGCGCGACCGGCTACCTGCTGAAGTCGGCCTCGACCGAGGAGCTGCTGGACGCGGTGCGCCGTACGGCCGTCGGCGACCCGGTGTTCACGCCGGGCCTGGCCGGTCTCGTCCTCGGCGAGTACCGCCGCCTGGCCTCCGAGCCCGCCCCGGCGCCGGGCGCCGACGAGCCGAGGGCCCCGCAGCTGACCGACCGTGAGACGGAGGTGCTGCGGCTGGTCGCCAAGGGACTGAGCTACAAGCAGATCGCCGAACGCCTGGTCATCTCCCACCGCACGGTCCAGAACCACGTCCAGAACACCCTCGGCAAGCTCCAGCTGCACAACCGGGTGGAGCTCGTCCGGTACGCCATAGAACGCGGACTTGACGACGAGTAAACCAACCGCCCGGTGATTCACCGGAATTGCCGCTCCGACCCATCCCTGTGTGACCTGGATCACCATTAGCGTGGCTGCACCAGGCAACCGCGGCGAAGGGACATTTCCATGCGGGTCGGAGTACTGACCGGAGGCGGCGACTGCCCCGGGCTCAACGCCGTCATCCGGGGCATCGTCCGCAAGGGCGTGCAGGAGTACGGCTACGACTTCGTCGGCTACCGGGACGGCTGGCGCGGTCCGCTCGAAGGCGACACCGTCCCCCTCGACATCCCCGCCGTGCGTGGCATCCTGCCCCGCGGCGGCACCATCCTCGGCTCCTCGCGCACCAACCCCCTCAAGCAGGAGAACGGCATCCGGCGCATCAAGGACAACCTCGCCAAGCAGGAGGTGGAGGCGCTCATCACCATCGGCGGCGAGGACACCCTCGGCGTCGCCGCCCGGCTGTCCGACGAGTACGGCGTGCCGTGCGTCGGCGTGCCGAAGACTATCGACAACGACCTGTCGGCGACCGACTACACCTTCGGCTTCGACACCGCGGTCGGCATCGCCACCGAGGCCATCGACCGCCTGCACACCACCGCCGAGTCCCACATGCGCGTCCTGGTCTGCGAGGTGATGGGCCGGCACGCCGGCTGGATCGCCCTGCACTCCGGGCTGGCCGGCGGCGCCAACGTCATCCTCATCCCGGAGCAGCGCTTCGACCTGGAGCAGGTGTGCGCCTGGATCACCTCCCGCTTCAAGGCCTCGTACGCCCCCATCGTGGTCGTCGCCGAGGGCGCCATGCCCAAGGACGGTGACGTGGTCCTCAAGGACGAGTCGCTGGACTCCTTCGGGCACGTCCGGCTGTCCGGCGTCGGGGAGTGGCTGGCCAAGGAGATCGAGAAGCGCACCGGCAAGGAGGCCCGCACCACCGTGCTGGGCCACATCCAGCGCGGCGGCACGCCCAGCGCCTTCGACCGCTGGCTCGCCACCCGCTTCGGCCTGCACGCCATCGACGCCGTCCGCGAGGGCGACTTCGGCAAGATGGTCGCCCTGCGCGGCACGGACATCGTCCGGGTCCCGATCCACGAGGCGACGGCGAAACTGAAGACGGTGGATCCGAAGCTGTACGAAGAGGTCGGCGTCTTCTTCGGCTGATCCGGCACCCTGGGGTTGTGGGCCGTATATTCGGCCCATAACCCACCAGAACGGGAGCCGTTTCGTGGAAATCCTGGCCTTCGGAGTGCAGGCGGACGAGAAGCCCCTCCTGGAGCGGGCCTTCGCGGGGCAGCACGAGATCCGCTGTCTCGACGTCTTCCTCAACGAGGACACCGCCCCCATCGCCGCCGGCTACGAGGTGATCTGCACCAGCGTCAACTGCGGTCTCGGCAACCGGGTCCTGCAGACCCTCGCCGTCGGCGGCACGCAGATGATCGCCCAGCGTTCCACCGGCTTCAACAACATCGACCTCAAGGTCGCCGAACGGCTCGGCATGACGGTGGCCCGCGTCTCGCACTACTCCCCGTACTCGGTCGCCGAGTTCGCCTGGACCCTCGCCATGGCGGTCAACCGCCGTATCGTGCGCGCCTCCACCCGCACTCGCGACTTCGACTTCCGCCTCGACGGGCTGATGGGCCGCGACATGCACGGCCGCACCGCCGGCGTCCTGGGCACCGGCAAGATCGGCGAGGCGTTCACCCGGATCGCGCACGGCTTCGGCATGCGGCTGCTGGGCTGGGACGTCGCCGAGAACCCCGCCTGTGTGGAACTCGGCATGAAGTACGTGCCCAAGGAGCAGCTCCTCGCCGAGTCCGACCTGGTCACCCTGCACGTCCCGCTGATGCCCGAGACGCAGCACCTGATCGACGCCGCCGCCCTGAAGGCGATGCGGGACGACGCGATCCTGGTCAACTCCAGCCGCGGCGGCCTGATCGACACCGCGGCCCTCGTCGCCGAACTGCGCGAGGGCCGCTTCACGGGTGTCGGCCTGGACGTGTACGAGGCGGAGGCGGGCCTGTTCTTCCTGGACAAGTCCCTGCAGGCCATCGCGGACGACACGCTGGCCCGCCTGGTCACCTTCCCGAACGTCCTGGTCACCTCGCACCAGGCGTACTACACCGAGGACGCCGTCGGTCAGATCATCGAGGCCACCGTGAAGAACGTCCTCGACTACAAGGCCGGCCGCCGCTCGGGGAACGTGCTGGTGCCGCGCAGCTGAGCCACCAGCTCCCGGACGATCGCGGCGCCGTCGAGGGTGAGGACCGACTCCGGGTGGAACTGCACGCCGGCGAAGCCCGGGCCCCTGACGGCGTGGACCTCCGTGGTGGC
Source organism: Streptomyces sp. 7R007 (assembly GCF_054850255.1). NCBI lineage: Bacteria > Bacillati > Actinomycetota > Actinomycetes > Kitasatosporales > Streptomycetaceae > Streptomyces > Streptomyces sp. 7R007. The sequence goes on from NZ_JBTWMV010000034.1 coordinate 28,702, forward strand.
GGCCCGGCTCACCTCGATGCCGTGCGCGGCGAGCTCCTCGGCCACCTCGTCGTCGCAGCGCGCCACGAAGCTGTTGTAGAAGCCGACGGTCTCGGTCCGCCCGAACAGGTCGATCACCGTCTGCGCGCCCTGGTGGGGCACCTCCTTGCGGACGATCTCCAGCCCCAGCTCGGCCGCGATCAGCTCGTGGCCCAGGCAGACGCCGAGCACCCCGTGCCGGTGCTCCCGGACGACCCGCGCGGTCAGCTCCCTGAGGAACCGCATCTTCGGATCGCCCAGGTCGGACGGGTCGCCGGGGCCGGGGCCCAGGACGACGGGACCCTCGTGCGCGAGCACCGCCTCCCGCAGGCCCTCCTCGTCGTAGCGCCGCACGGTCACCTCCAGGCCGCCGGCGCGCAGCACGTGCGCGAGCATCGCCGTGAAGGTGTCCTCGCCGTCGACCACGAAGGCGTGCCCCTGGAGGTCGCAGGACCGCTCCTGCATCCGCAGCCAGAACGGCGCGAGCGAGGCGCGGCGGCCGTCGAGGGCGGCACGCACGCGCGGGTCGTCGGCGAGCCGCACGCGCGTGTGCTCCCCGCGCGGCCGGGCCGGGCGCACGCCCAGGGCCGCCAGCACGCCCGCGGCCTTCGCGTGCGTCTCCGCGACCTCGCCCGCCGGGTCCGAGCCGCGCACCAGGGTGGCACCGACCGGAACGCGCAGGCGGCCGTCGGCGTCGATGTCGGCGGTGCGGATGAGGATGGGGGAGTCGAGGGTCTGGGCGCCGCCCGGGTCGCGGCCGAGCAGCGCCAGGGCGCCCGCGTAGTAGCCGCGTCCGCCGGTCTCGTGCCGCTCGATGACCCGGCAGGCGTTCTGCACCGGGGAGCCGGTGACGGTGGCGGCGAACATCGTCTCCTTCAGCACCTCCCGCACGTCCAGCGAGGACTTCCCGCGCAACTCGTACTCGGTGTGCGCGAGATGGGCCATCTCCTTCAGGCGCGGGCCGATCACGACCCCGCCCATGTCGCCGACGGTGCACATCATCTTGAGCTCCTCGTCGACCACCATCGACAGCTCCTCGATCTCCTTGCCGTCGGCGAGGAAGCCGAGCAGGTGCTCGGGGGTGGGGCCCTCGGCGGGGTAGCGGTACGTGCCGCTGATCGGGTTCATCACGACCGTGCCGCCGGACATCCGCACGTGCACCTCGGGGCTGGCGCCGACCAGCGTGCGTGTGCCCGTGTGCACGACGAAGGTCCAGTACGCGCCCCGCTCGCCCGCCAGCAGCCGCCGGAACAGCGCGAGCGCGTCGGCGCGGGAGAACCCCGGGATCTCACCCTCGTACGTCCGCCGGATCACGAAGTTGGCGCCCTCGCCCCGTCCGATCTCCTCGCGCAGCACGCGCCCGACGATCTCGCCGTACTCCTCGTCGTCGACGTCGAAGCCGCCGCGCTCCACGCGCACCGGGTGCGCCGGGAGCTGCTCCAGGGCCGCGGCGAGCGGGATCTCGTAGGACTCCTCGGGGGTCAGGACCGCGAGCGGGGTGCCGTCGTCGCGGACGTCGAAGCCGCGTTCGCGGATCTGCCGGAAGGGCACCAGGGCGAGCCCCTCGTCGGGGAGGCCGGCGAGGGTCTCGCAGGTGCGGACCGGGCCCAGGAACACCTCCACCGTGTTCTCGTCGTGCCCCGGCGTGCGGCGGCGCAGCAGGGCGAACGGGCGGGGATCGTCGAGCAGGTCGAGCAGCTGCATGGTCCGTGTCCTTCTCACTGGGAGGAACGGCCGGGCCCGAACACACCGAAGGCCGCCCCTCGGGCGGCCTTCGCGAAGTCAGTCGTGCGTACGCGCAGTCAGTGGGCCGCCGGATGAGCGGTCCACCACCAGTTCTGGATCGAGTGCGCGAACATGCCAGGCACCCTACCCCATGTCCGTACCGCGTATCCCGTGTCTCATTTGCTGGGCATGGCGCGGGAGCCACGACACGACCCCGTAATGTTGAGGACGTGACCGTGAACGCTAAGACCAGCGCCTCCGCTGGCAACACCTGGCGAGACCTGCCCGCGGCGCAGCAGCCCGAGTACCCCGACCCCGAGGCTCTGCGCGCAGTCGTCGCGGAGCTGGAGTCGTATCCGCCGCTCGTCTTCGCGGGCGAGTGCGACCAGCTGCGCGCCCGGATGGCGGCCGTCGCCAAGGGAGAGGCGTTCCTCCTCCAGGGCGGCGACTGCGCCGAGGCCTTCGACGCGGTGTCCGCGGACCACATCCGCAACAAGCTCAAGACGCTGCTCCAGATGGGCGCCGTGCTGACGTACGCCGCCTCGGTGCCGGTGGTCAAGGTCGGCCGGATCGCCGGCCAGTACTCCAAGCCGCGCTCCAAGCCGACCGAGACGCGCGACGGCGTGACGCTGCCGACCTACCGCGGCGACTCCGTCAACGGCTTCGAGTTCACCGAGGCCGCGCGCGTGCCGGACCCGGAGCGGCTGAAGCGGATGTACCACGCCTCCGCCTCCACGCTGAACCTGGTGCGCGCCTTCACCACCGGCGGCTACGCCGACCTGCGCCAGGTGCACGCCTGGAACCAGGACTTCGTGAAGTCGTCCCCGTCCGGCCAGCGCTACGAGCAGCTCGCCCGCGAGATCGACAACGCGCTGAACTTCATGCACGCCTGCGGGGCCGACCCGGAGGAGTTCAAGACCGTCGAGTTCTACTCCTCGCACGAGGCGCTGCTGCTCGACTACGAGTCCGCGCTCACCCGTGTCGACTCGCGCACCGGGCAGCTGTACGACGTCTCCGCGCACATGGTGTGGATCGGCGAGCGCACCCGGCAGCTGGACCACGCGCACATCGAGTTCGCCTCCAGGATCCGCAACCCGATCGGCATCAAGCTCGGCCCGACCACGACGGCCGAGGACGCGCTGCAGTACATCGAGCGCCTCGACCCCGACCGGGAGCCGGGCCGGCTGACCTTCATCGTCCGCATGGGCGCCGACAAGGTCCGTGACAAGCTGCCCGAGCTGGTCGAGAAGGTCACCGCCTCCGGTGCGACCGTGGCCTGGGTGACCGACCCGATGCACGGCAACACCTTCGAGGCGGCCTCCGGGCACAAGACCCGCCGCTTCGACGACGTGCTGGACGAGGTCAAGGGCTTCTTCGAGGTCCACAAGAGCCTCGGCACCCATCCGGGCGGCATCCACGTGGAGCTCACCGGCGACGACGTCACCGAGTGCGTGGGCGGCGGCGACGAGATCTTCGTCGACGACCTGCACCAGCGCTACGAGACGGCCTGCGACCCCCGGCTGAACCGCAGCCAGTCGCTGGACCTGGCGTTCCTCGTGGCGGAGATGTACAGGGACCAGTGACGGGGTCGCCTGTTACAGGGGCGTGAATGGGGCGCGGATCACATACGATCCGCGCCCCGCTCCACTTTTGCGGCCCTCGGACGACGGGTAAGGTTAGGTTTGCCTCACCGATCAATCGGGACGGCACCCCCTATCGATCCCGGCGGGAGGTGAACCGCGTGTACGTCTGCAGTTGCTTCGGCATCACCGAGCAGCAGGTCAAGCAGCACGCGGAGGACGGCGCCTGCACCCCTCGCCAGATAGCGTCCGCCTGCAAGGCGGGCACGGACTGCGGTTCGTGCGTACGCCGCATCCAGGCCCTGCTGGGCCGCGGAGCCTGCCCGCGCCGCGAACTCGCCGAACAGGGCAGCCCGGTACTCGCACCGGTCGCCGACCTGGCGACACTCGACGAGGCCGCCTAGCTCTCCGGCTGTTCGATGAGCTGTGCGATGTAGAGCGCCTCGCCGAGCTTGTCCACCAGTTCCAGCTGGGTGTCGAGGTAGTCGATGTGGTGCTCCTCGTCGGCGAGGATGTCCTCGAAGATGTTCGCGGACGTGATGTCGCCCTTGTCCCGCATGACCTTGATGCCGCGCCGCAGCCGGTCGATCGCCTCGACCTCGATCTGCCGGTCGGCCTCGAACATCTCCCTGACGGTCTGGCCCACCCGCACGTGGAACAGCCGCTGGTAGTTGGGCAGCCCCTCCAGGAAGAGGATCCGGTCGGTCAGCACCTCCGCGTGCTTCATCTCGTCGAACGACTCGTGCCGGGTGTACTTCGCGAGCTTCGTCCAACCGAAGTTCTCCTGCATCTTCGCGTGCAGGAAGTACTGGTTGATCGCGGTCAGCTCGCCGGTGAGCTGCTCGTTGAGGAACTCGATGACCTCGGGGTCGCCCTGCATCGCAGAGGCTCCTTCCACACCGGGGGGACTGGCAGGTTGCGCCGCATGATTGCACTGGCGCATCAGGCCGTCCAGTAAGTTCACGCTTAGTAGGAGTTGCCCGAATCGGGACAAGCGTGGTCATGGGCACTGCTTCGGGTCTGTCAGGATGGAGTCATGGGTCAGCCGGTGGAACGTGGATCAGGAGAAACCGGAGAATCCGTGCACCCCGATCTGCCGCCGGGACAGCGCCTGCAGCGCGGCTGGCCGGTCACGCACTACGGGCCGGTGCCCAAGTTCCGGCCCGAGCGCTGGGAGTTCCGGGTCTTCGGCGCCACCGCGGACGGCGAGAAGCACTGCTGGACCCACGAGGAGTTCACGGCCCTGCCGTACACCACCGTCGTCGCCGATCTGCACTGCGTGACGAAGTTCAGCATGCTCGGCGCCGAATGGGGCGGCATCCCGGCCCGTACGATCCTGGAGCTGGCCCCGCCCGCGCCGACCGTCACCCATGTGATGGTCTGGGCCGAGTACGGCTTCAGCTCCAACCTGCGCCTGTCGGACTTCGCCTCCGAGCGCACCCTCTTCGCCACCCACAAGGACGGCGAGCTGCTGACCGCCGAGCACGGCTTCCCGCTCCGCCTCGTCGTCCCCCACCTCTACGCCTGGAAGGGCCCCAAGTGGGTGCGCGGCGTGGAGTACATGACCGCCGACCGCCGCGGCTTCTGGGAGGAGCGCGGCTATCACAACATCGGCGACCCGTGGAAGGAGCAGCGCTACTCCTACCAGGAGGAGCCCGGGGAGGGCCCCGAGCTCTGACTCCCGGTCTCCCTCGCCGCCTCAGTGGTACTGGTGCACCACCGCGTGGCCCTTGCCGCGGCCGATCATCCACTTGTTGACGGGCGTGGTGACCACGAAGGCGATCACCAGCGAGATCACCAGCGAGCCCCAGAACAGCAGGTCGCCCAGGGTGGCGTCCATGGCGTCCGGCCACAGCACGATCACGCCGTTGTCGATGAGCTCCATCACGGCGATGGACAGGGTGTCCGCGGCCAGCGCCACCCGGAAGGCGGCCCGGAAGCCGACCCCCGCCTTCAGCACCCCGCGCAGGGTGAGCGAGTAGCCGAAGAAGAAGGCCAGGACGATCGCCAGGACGGTGGTCGGGAGGTTGCCCCAGCCCAGCGCGGTGCCGATCACCATGCCGAGCACCTCGCCGATGGCGCACCCGGTGAGGCAGTGCAGGGTGGCCTGGGCGGCCATGGACCAGGTGGCCGCGGCGTGATGGTGCTCGTGTCCGTGCGTGTGGTGCCGGTCCACGTGCGTCTCGTGCTGCATGTGTGCCCCCAATGCCAGGTGACGGTTCCTGTACCAGACAGGAACCGTATACCCCCTGGGGGTATTCCCGTGCGGGTTATCCGTCCCGCAGTTTCTTCAGCCGCTCCACGTCCGCCGCGTGTCCCTCCTTGCCGCCGGGCGTCTCGATGACCAGCGGGACGCCCTCGGTCGCGGGATGGGTCATCAGCGCGCGGAACGGGTCCTCGCCGATGTGGCCGGCGCCGATGTTCTCGTGCCGGTCCTTGTGCGCGCCGACGACGTCCTTGGAGTCGTTGGCGTGGACCAGCTTCAGCCGGCCCGCGCCGACCGTGTCCACCAGCAGGTCCAGCGTCTGGTGCATGCCGGCCGGGCCGGTCAGGTCGTGCCCGGCGGCGAAGACGTGGCAGGTGTCCAGGCAGACCCCGAGCTTCGGGTGGGCGTCCAGCGCCTCGAAGTAGGGCCCGAAGTCCCAGGTCCGCGAGCACAGCGAGGCCCCCTGCCCGGCCGTCGACTCCAGCAGCAGGAACGGGTCGTCGTCGTGCGTGAGCTCGTCCAGCAGCGGCAGCAGACGCTCGCGCACCTGCCGCAGGGCCACCGACCGCTCCCGCCCTCCGGTCGCGCTGCCGGTGTGCACGACCACGCCGAGCGCCCCGATCTCCCGCCCCCGCCGCAGGGAGTGCCGCAGCGACTCCACCGACCTCTCCACGGTCGCCTCGGTGTGCGAGCCGAAGTTGATCAGGTACGGGGCATGCACGTACGCCGGGATCGACTCGGCCTCGCACACCGCCCGGAACGCCTCGTCCTGCCGGGGATTCCCGGCGGGCGTGGCCCAGCCGCGCGGATTGGCGACGAAGACCTGCACCGCCTCGGCGCCGAGGTCACGGGCGTAGGACAGACCGACGGAGTGCAGACCGCCGGCCACGGGCACATGCCCGCCGACGGGGTTGCGGGACTGCTGGTTCTTCACCGATTCAGGGTGTCATGCCCCGCGAACCGCCCGGTCACCGGATCTTGATCGTGATCGTCGACCCCTTCGGCGCGGCCCTGCCGCCCTTCACCGACTGGCCCTTGACCGTGTCGCCGAACAGGCCCAGCAGACCGCGGTCCTCGTCGACCTTGAACCCGGCCCCCTCCAGCTCCTGGTGCGCCTCGTCCACGCTGTCGCCGACCACGTCCGGGACCTCGATCATCTCCGGGCCCTTGGAGAGCGTCAGCGTCACCGTGTCGCCTTCGGCCGCCTGGCTGTCGGCCGCCGGCGTCTGCGCGGCGACCTGGCCCGCGTCGTACTCGGAGTTGACCCGCTGTGCGGCCACCTTCACCGTCAGGCCCTGCTCCTCCAGGTCGGCCCTGGCATCGGCCAGGTCCTCGCCCGTGACGTCCGGGACGTCCACCGGGCTGCCCTTGCTGACGGTCAGCGCGATCGCCGAACCGGCGTGCCGCTTGGTGCCCGCCGCCGGGTCGGTGGAGATCACGGAGCCCTTGGGGACGTCGTCGCTGAACTCCCGGGTCACCATGCCCGGTTCCAGCCCCTGCTGCTTCAGCCGGGTCCGGGCCTGGGCCAGCCCGTCACCCGTCACGTCGGGCACGCGCACGGTCTCCGGGCCGTCGGAGACGGTCAGCGACACGGAGGCGTTGTCCCGGATCCGGGTGCCCGGCGCCGGGTCGGAGCTGATCACCGCGCCCCGGGGCACGGTGTCGCTGTAGGCGTGCCGGACCGAACCGAGGTCCAGCCCGGCCTTCTGCAGCTGCTGCGTGGCCTGCGTCTGCGTCTTCGCCAGCACCGGCGGGACCTTGGTGAACTGGCCCGAGTTGATGTACCACACGCCCGTGCCGACGCCGAGCACCAGCAGGACGGCGACCACGATCGCGAGCGGGCCGCGCCGGGGCGCGCGCGAACGGCGGCGCGGCGGCGGCGGCGGGGGCGACTCCAGGCGGCTGGTCTGGTGCAGCGGGGGCTCGTCCTCGTCGACCGGGAGGAGGCGGGGGACCGTGAGCGAGCGCGGGATGACGCTCGTACGGTCCTCGGAGATGTCCCGGTGCCCGGCGTCCACCGCCCGCGGCGGCAGCGCGTCCAGCTCGTCCGCGCCCAGCGTGCCGCGCGCCTCGCGGACCTGCGCCAGGAACGCCACCGCGTCGTGCGGGCGCACCTCGGGGGTGCGGGCGGTCCCGGAGGCGACCAGCTCGTCCAGCTCGTACGGCAGCCCCGGCACCACCGCCGAGGGCGGCGGGACGTCCTCGTGCAGGTGCTTGTAGAGGATCGCGGCGGGGGAGTCGCCCTCGTGCGGCCGGTCGCCGGTCAGCATCTCGTACAGCACGACACCGCACGCGTACACGTCCACCCGCGGGTCGGCCGTGCCGTGCTCGATCTGCTCGGGCGCCAGGTAGGAGACCGTGCCCAGGACCGCGCCGGTGGTGTTGGTGACCGTGTCCACGGAGCGCACCAGACCGAAGTCGGCGACCTTCACCCGGCCGTCGTCCCCTATGAGGACGTTCTCCGGCTTCATGTCCCGGTGCACGAACCCGGCGCGGTGCGCCGCGCCCAGCGCCGCGAGCACCGGCTCCAAGATGTCCAGGGCGGCGCGCGGTTGCAGCGCCCCGCGCTCGCGCAGCACGTCGCGCAGGGTGCAGCCGGCGACGTACTCCATGGCCAGGTAGACGTACGACCCGTCGGTGCCCTGGTCGAAGACCTGCACCACGTTCGGATGCGCCAGGCGCGCGACCGACTTCGCCTCCCGGATGAACCGCTCGACGAAGGTGCCGTCGGCCGCGAGCGTCGGGTGCATCACCTTGAGCGCGAGGACCCGGTCCAGGCGGGTGTCCAGGGCCCGGTAGACCGTGGCCATGCCGCCGACCGCGATCCGCGCGTCCACGCGATAGCGCCCGTCGAGCACCTGCCCGACCAAAGGGTCCTGAAGGGTCGTATCCACGCAGGTGAGTGTACGAGCAGCGACTGACACGACCGTGGTTCACGGGCGGATCGGGTCGGGACTGCAGCCGACCTGTGACGCTTCGCACACCCCGAAAGCGCTCACCGGAACGCGGGCCGCTCTGGGTCCAGGTCGGCCCGGCCCTCGGTGGGCGAGGACGCCTGGGCGAAGTGCCGGCGCGGGATCCGGCCCGCCCGGTACGCCAGCCGGCCCGCCTCCACCGCGTGCCGCATCGCCTCCGCCATCAGCTGCGGCTGCCGCGCCCGCGTCACCGCCGAGGCGAGCATCACGCCCGCGCACCCCAGCTCCATCGCCAGCGCCGCGTCCGAGGCGGTGCCGGCGCCCGCGTCCAGGATCACCGGCACGCGCGCGTGCTCGACGATCAGCTGGAAGTTGTGCGGATTGCGGATGCCCAGACCGGAGCCGATGGGCGAGCCGAGCGGCATGATCGCCGCGCAGCCGACGTCCTCCAGCTTCCGGGCGAGCACCGGGTCGTCGTTCGTGTACGGCAGCACGGTGAAGCCGTCGTCGACCAGGGTCTCCGCGGCGTCGAGCAGCTCGACCGGGTCGGGCAGGAGGGTGCGCTCGTCGGCGATGACCTCCAGCTTGACCAGGTCCGTGCCGAGCGCCTCGCGCGCCAGGCGGGCCGTGAGCACCGCCTCGCCGGCGGTGAAGCAGCCGGCCGTGTTGGGCAGCACCCGGATGCCGAGCCGGGTCAGCACCGACAGCACGGAGCCGTGCACCGACGGGTCCACCCGGCGCATCGCGACCGTGGTCAGCTCCGTGCCGGAGGCGACCAGCGCGCGCTCCAGCACCTCCAGGCTCGGGGCACCGCCGGTGCCCATGATCAGACGGGACGTGAAGGACGTACCGCCGAGGACGAAGGGGTCGTCGGCCATGGGTCAGCCTCCTTGGACGGCGGTGAGGACCTCGACGCGGTCGCCCTCGGTCAGGGGCGTCGACGGCCACTGCGCGCGCGGGACGACGGTTTCGTTGAGGGCGGCGGCCACTCCGGAGGGGGCCGGGGCGAGGGCGCGGACGACGGCCTCGAGAACTGTGCCGGGGGCGATCTCGCGCCGCTCCCCGTTGACGGAGATGGTGACGGGGACGTTCATGCGGGCTGCTCCGTGAGCGTGAAGCGCTTCGGGGTGAACGGGCGGGCCTCCTCCGGCAGTTCACCGGTGGTCAGGGCGTGCGCCAGGACGTCGCCGGTGACCGGCGTGAGCAGCACGCCGTTGCGGTGGTGGCCGGTCGCCAGCAGGAGCCCGGGGAGCTGGGTGGGGCCGAGCAGCGGGGCGTTGTCGGGGGAGCCGGGGCGCAGTCCCGCGCGCGTCTCGGTCAGCGGCAGCTCGGTCAGCCCGGGGACCAGCTCGTGCGCGTCGCGCAGCAGCTCGTACACCCCGCCCGCGGTGACCGTCGTGTCCCAGCCGAGCTCCTCGCTGGTCGCGCCGATCACCAGCTCGCCGCTCTCGCGCGGCACCAGGTAGACGCTGCCGCCGCGCACCACGGCCCGCACGGTACGGCTCAGGAAGGGCGCGTGGCGCTTCGGCACGGTCAGCCGCAGCACCTGCCCCTTCACCGGCCGCACGGGCGGCAGCACGTCGTCCGGCACGCCCGGCAGCCGCCCGCTGAGACTGCCGGCCGCCAGCACCACCTGGCCCGCGCCCAGCTCGGTGCCGTCGCTCGTGGTGATGCCGGCGGCCCGGTCGCCCGCGACCCGGAAGCGCTCGGCCCAGGTGCGGTGGAAGACCACGCCCGCCCGCTCGCACGCCGCGACCAGTGCGCCTGCCAGCCGCCGGGGATCGATCTGGTGGTCGCCGTCGACTCTGAGCCCCCCGCGCACGCCGGGCGCGAGCATCGGCTCAAGGCGCCGGCACTCGCGCCCCGACAGCCACTCCGACTCCAGCCCCGACTCCCGTTGCAGGGCGTGCAGTTCGCGCAGGTGGGCGCGGTCGTCGGCGTCGAGGGCGACGGCGAGCGTGCCGCAGCGGCGGTAGCCGAGGTCGTGGCCGGTGAGGTCGGTGAGCTCGGCCGCGAAGTCCGGATAGCGGTGGGCCGAGGCCAGGTTCAGGCCGAGCAGTGTCTGCTCGCCGTGGTACAGCTCCGTGACCGCGGCCAGCATCCCGGCGGCCACCTGGGCGGCCCCGCCGCCCGGCTCGGGGTCCACGACGGCCGTGGCCAGACCGCGCTGCGCGGCCCGCCAGGCCGTGACCAGCCCGATGATTCCGCCCCCGATGACGAGGACGTCTGACGTACGTGACGACATGGGCGTCCAGCCCCTCCCTTCGCCGGCATGACCCGGATCAGGTTCGTACGGTCGGAGGCCGCCAGCCTCCCTCTCAGCCCGGTGCGTCCGGGCTCCCGCGAGTGCGTGTACGTCGGCCACCCTAGCCCGAGCCCGCGCGCGCCGGTAAGGGAGCCTCCCTCGGCGAGGGCCTCCGCCGCCGCTGTGCAGGAGGTCACTCGCCATGACCGCTGACTGAATTTTCGGCGGGTGACTATGGTGATCAGGTGAGCGAGCAGACGCAGGGAGTGAGCACGTCACAGGCGCGGCGCGTGGTCGTCGTCGGCGCGGGCATGGCCGGGGTGCAGACCGCCGTCGCCCTGCGCGAGAGGGGCTTCACCGGCACCGTGACCCTGATCGGCGCCGAGCCCCACCAGCCCTACGACCGGCCGCCCCTGTCCAAGGCCGTGCTGCTCGGCAAGTCCGAGGGCTCCGCCTTCGACGTCGACTTCGAAGCGCTCGGCATCGACCTTCGGCTCGGCCGCGAGGCCCTCGGCGTCCGCCCCGCCGACCACGAACTCGACACCGGCGCCGGCCCGGTGCCGTACGACGTCCTGGTCCTCGCCACCGGCGCCGAACCGATCACCCTGCCCGGCGCCGAGGGCGTGCCCGGCGTGCATCTGCTGCGCACCCTCGACGACGCCGAGCGGCTGCGCCCGGTGCTGGCCCGGCAGCACGACATCGTGGTCGTCGGCGCGGGCTGGATCGGCGCGGAGTTCGCCACCGCCGCGCGCGAGGCGGGCTGCGCGGTGACCGTCGTCGAGGCCGCCGACCGGCCGCTGGCGGGCGCGCTGCCCGCCGAGGTGGCCGCGCCCATGGCCGCCTGGTACGCCGACTCCGGCACCGAACTGCGCACCCACGCGCGCGTGGAGCGCGTCGAGCCCGGCGCGGTCCTCCTGGACGACGGCTCACGGCTGCCCGCCGGCGCGGTCGTCGTCGGCATCGGCGCCCGCCCGGCCACCGGCTGGCTCACCGGCTCCGGCATCGAACTGGGCGCGCACCGGGAGGTCGTGGCCGACGCGCACCTGCGCACCTCGGCACCGGACGTCTACGCCGTCGGCGACTGCGCCTCCTTCCCCTCCGGGCGCTACGGACAGCGCCTGCTCGTCCACCACTGGGACAACGCCCTCCAGGGCCCGCGCACGGTCGCCGCGAACATCATCGGCGAGACGCCCGCGGTCTACGACCCCGTCCCGTACTTCTGGTCCGAGCAGTTCGGCCGCTTCGTCCAGTACGCCGGCCACCACGAGGGCGCCGACACGACCCTGTGGCGCGGCGACCCCGCCGGGCCCGCCTGGTCCGTCTGCTGGCTGCGCGAGCACCGTCTGGTGGCGCTGCTCGCGGTCGGCAGGCCCCGCGACCTGGCCCAGGGGCGGCGGCTGATCGAGGCGGGCACACCGATGGACCCGCGGCTGCTCGCGGACCCGGCGAGGCCGCTGAAGGCGGCGACCGCGTAGCCCGGACGCCCTGCTCGGGCGGGCCCGACTTCCGACTGTCAGTCCTGGATGGCAGGCTGGTGGCGTGACCGAGATTGACGCAAAGATCGATGCTCTCGTCCCCGCCTGGCTCACCCTGCCCGACATCGCCGAGATGCTCGGCGTCGAGGTGACGCGCGTGCGGCAGCTGGTCAAGGAGGGCCAGCTCATCGCCGTACGCCGGGGTGAGAACCGCGCGCTGCACGTCCCCGCCGCCTTCATCGACGGGGACAAGGTCGTCAAGGGCCTGTCCGGGACCCTGACGCTCCTGCGGGACGACGGCTTCACGGACGAAGAGATGCTGGAGTGGCTCTTCACCCCCGACGACAGCCTGCCCGGCACCCCCGCACAGGCGCTCAGCGAGAATCGCGGCACGGAGGTGAAGCGCCGGGCCCAGGCGCTCGCCGTCTGACCAGCCCGGGCTGACCGGAACCGCACAGCCGAACACCGTCCGGCGTACGGGCCGGGGCCGACCGAGGCCACGGCCCCGGACCACTGCGGCCCACGGCCCGTACGCCACCGCTCCGCACATCACACACGCCACCGACGTGACGTCGACCATCCCGTACGCCGTCGGCCGGAAACCCGCCCGCCGAGCCGGTGCCCACGCCGTCGGCCGGGCACGACACCCCGGGGGGACGCCCAGATGCCCGACACCACCGCCCGCGCCCGGCTCGCCGACGCGCGGGTCTACCTGTGCACCGACGCCCGCAAGCGCCAGGGCGACCTGCCGGAGTTCCTGGACACCGTGCTCGCCGGCGGCGTCGACATCGTGCAGCTGCGGGACAAGGGCATGGAGGCGGCCGAGGAGCTGGAGCACCTGCGCGTGTTCGCCGAGGCCTGCGCCCGGCACGGCAGGCTGCTGGCGGTCAACGACCGCGCGGACGTCGCCCACGCCGCCGGCGCGGACGTCCTCCACCTCGGCCAGGGCGACCTCCCGGTCCCCGCGGCCCGCGCGATCCTCGGCGACGACGTCCTCATCGGCCGCTCCACGCACGCGGAGGCCGAAGCCGAGGCCGCCGCCGTCCAGGAGGGCGTCGACTACTTCTGCACCGGCCCCTGCTGGCCCACCCCCACCAAGCCCGGCCGGCACGCCCCGGGTCTCGGCCTGGTCCGGCACACCGCCGCCCTCGGCACCGACCGCCCCTGGTTCGCCATCGGCGGCATCGATCTCGGCAACCTCGACGAGGTGCTGGAGGCGGGCGCCCGCCGGGTCGTGGTCGTGCGCGCGATCACGGAGGCCGACGACCCGGGCGCCGCGGCGGCGGAGTTCGCCAAGCGGCTGCGGCAGCCGTGAGGAACGGGCCCGATGTCCAAGGGGTGGACATCGGGCTGACAAATCGGGCGAATTCCCGCCACTCGGTTGGGGGACCGCGCCCCCCTGGTTAACCTGCGAGTATGGCCCTCGGAACCGCATCCACCAGGACTGATCGCGCACGCACCGTGCGCGACATGCTCGCCACGGGCAAGACGACGTACTCCTTCGAGTTCTCGGCGCCCAAGACTCCCAAGGGCGAGCGGAACCTGTGGAGCGCGCTCAGGAGGGTCGAGGCGGTCGCCCCGGACTTCGTCTCCGTGACCTACGGAGCCGGCGGCTCCACCCGCGCGGGCACCGTCAAGGAGACCCAGCAGATCGTCGCGGACACCACGCTCACCCCGGTCGCCCACCTCACCGCGGTCAACCACTCCATCGCCGAGCTGCGCAACATCATCGGCCAGTACGCCGACGCCGGCATCCGCAACATGCTCGCCGTGCGCGGCGACCCGCCCGGCGACCCCATGGGCGACTGGGTGCCGCACCCGCGGGGCCTGACCTACGCCGCCGAGCTCGTCCAACTCATCAAGGAGTCCGGCGACTTCTGCGTCGGCGTCGCCGCCTTCCCCGAGATGCACCCGCGCTCCGCCGACTGGGAGACGGACGTCACCCACTTCGTGGACAAGTGCCGGGCCGGCGCCGACTACGCCATCACGCAGATGTTCTTCCAGCCGGAGTCCTATCTGCGGCTGCGTGACCGGGTCGCCGCGGCCGGCTGCGCGACCCCCGTCATCCCCGAGGTCATGCCGGTGACCAGCGTGCGGATGCTGGAACGCCTGCCGCAGCTGAGCAACGCCCACATCCCCGCCGCCCTGAAAGAGCGGATCCTCACAGCAAAAGACGATCCGGCCGCTGTACGCTCCATTGGGATCGAATTCGCCACGGAGTTCTGCGCGCGGCTGCTGGCCGAGGGAGTGCCCGGACTGCACTTCATCACGCTCAACAACTCCACGGCGACGCTGGAAATCTACGAGAACCTGGGCCTGCACCACCCCCCGCAGGCCTAGACCGGCCGCACGGATATACGACACACTGCGTAGCGGCCACTGGGAGAGGGGCGTACATGGGCTATACGGTCCTCTACATCGCGTTCGGAATCGTCGCGCTCTGGCTGCTCGGTGAGGTGCTGCTGCAGTACAAGGCGCGCCTGCGCTGGCGGCTGGTCGCGTTCGTCGGCTTCCTCGGCGTCGTCGTCGGGGTGCTGATCCCGTCCGTCGTCGTCATCGGGCTGGGCGCGGCCGCGTTCGCGGTCGGCCAGACCTACGTCACGCTGTCGTTCCGCCGCGGCTTCTCCGCGGGCTGGGCGGTCAAGCGCCCCGACACGGACGACGGCGCCGTCGCCGGCAAGCGCCGCCGCGGCCGGGCGGACCACGAGGACCCGGTCCTGGGCGCCGCCGACCCGGAGCAGGGCGAGGCCGGCTACGACGACGAGGGCGCCGCCTACGCACCCGCCGGTGCCGCCTACGGCCAGGGCCAGGACGACGACTACGACCGCGACGACGTCTTCACCCCCGCCCGCGCCGCCACCGCCGCCGAGACCACCGCCGTGTACGAGCCGCAGCCCCTGCCGGAGGACACCGGTTCCTACGGCATATACAACGGCGACCCGGCCTACGCCTCGGCCGGCGACCAGACCTACGCCGCCGCCGGCCAGCCCCAGGACCAGTACGCCACGGCCGACCAGGGCTACGGCTACGACGGCTACTCCGGCTACGACCAGCAGCAGTACGGCTACGACGCCAACGGCCAGCAGCAGTACGCCGCCTACTCCGACCCGTACATCGGCACCCAGACCTACGGCGGCGGGTACGACGCCGGCTACGGCCAGTACGGCCAGCAGTCCTACGGCCAGGACCAGTACGCCACCGGCGGCTACGGCACCGAGACCCCGCCCGGCGGCGTCTGGGTCCCGCAGCAGCGCAACGACGAGACCTACGGCGGGGAGCTCCCGCCGGAGCAGCAGTACCCGTACCAGGGCAACGGCCAGGGGCAGGGCAACGGGTACGACGAGCAGTACCGTTTCTGAGCCCGCCGACCGCCACCGCGTCGCCGACCCCTACTGCGAGCCCCTGAACTCCGGTCCCTCCACGATCAGTCCGGCCACCAGCGCACCCGACATGCCCGCGTGCGGGAGGCCGCCGCCCGGGTGGGACCAGCCGCCGACGCGGTACAGGCCCGGCAGGCGGGTGGTGTTGGCCGGGTGCAGGAAACGGCCGTCGCCCGCGGCCAGGGCGGGGGCGGGGACGCCGTCGCAGCCGGTCTCCTCCTCCTGGCGGTCCGGTGTCCGCACCTCGCGCCAGAGCAGGCGCTCCCGCAGCCCCGGTATCGCCGACCCGGCCGCCTCGACGAGCAGGTCGGCGACCCGCGCACCGGTCTCGGGCCGGTGCCAGTCGGCCCCGGTCGGCACCGCGGCCGACAGCACCACGGACTCATGGCCCGCGTCCGGCCGCAGCGCCGGGTCGTCCGGGCGCAGCACGGTCACCGTGGGCCGTACCGGCTCCTCGGACCGGCCGCTCAGGAAGTCCAACTCGGCCTCGCGGGCGGGTGCGTGGACGATCGTGCGGTGCGCCGCGCCGGTCTCGCGCGCACCGCGCAGCGCCAGCAGCACATGGAGCCGCCCGACACCCGGTGACGCCTCGTCAGGGCGTACGTCGCCCTCGTCGTCGAGGTGATGCCCCGTCAGCCGGCGCAGCACCCCGGGGTGCACCCCCGCGACCACGTGATCGGCCTCCGCCACCGACCCGTCGGCCAGCTCCACGCCCGCCGCCCGGCCGTCCTTCTCCACGATCGCGGTGACCTCGGCGCCGAAGACGAACTCCACCCGCCGCGCCACGCACCGCTCGTACACGGCCCGCGCCAACTCCCGTAGCCCGCCGCGCACATACCAGGTGCCGAAGGCGTGCTCCATGTACGGCAGCACGGCCGCGCTCGCCGGAGTGACGCGCGGATCAAGGCCGTACGCGAGCGCGTGGCTCTCCAGGACGGCCGCCAGACGCTCGTCCCGCAGCTCCCAGGCGCCGACCTCGGCGAGCGTGGCCGCCCGCCGGGTGCGCAGCAGCCGCTTGTGCGGCACGGCCGGATACGGCTCACGCCCGGCCAGCACCGGCCAGTTGGGCCACAGCGGCTCCTCCAGGAGCGGGCGGCGGGTGCGGTCCCAGGACTCGCGGGCCCGCACCAGGAAGTCGCCCCAGCGCTGCCCGGCCCCCGCGCCCAGCGCCTCGTCCAGGGCGGCGACCACTCCCGCACGCGAGGCGTTCGGCAGCGTCACCCGCGTGCCGTCCGCGAAGACGTGCCGCGCGGACGGGTCGACCTGGACCAGCTCGACGCACGCCTCCAGCGGCTCCTTGCCGGTCTTGACGAACAGGTCACGCCAGACCGCGGGCAGGGTCAGCAGCCCGGGACCGGTGTCGAAGGCGAAGCCGTCCCGCTCGAAGCGGCGCACCGCCCCGCCGTACGTCTCCGTACGCTCGTACACCGCCACCCGGTGGCCCGCGACGGCCAGCCGGGCGGCGGCCGCCAGCGCGCCCATCCCGGCGCCGATCACCGCAATCCGTCCCATGCCTGCGACCTTATCGGCCGCCACTGACAGTCACCGTCCGGGTGGCCGTCCGTCCCGCCCCGCTAGCCGCCGCTCCTCGCGTCGCTGCGCCCTGCGCCGCAGGAACCGCCGGATCCGGGAGACCAGGAAGACCAGCACCACCAGCCCGGTCACCAGCAGCACACCCGAGACGACCGCCGCGGCCACCGGATGGAACATCGCGAACGTGACGACGCCGCCGACCCCGAGATCCTCCGCGAGGCTCACGATCACGTTGCTGAACGGCTCCGGGGAGGTGTTGACCGCCATCCGCGTCCCCGCCTTGACGGTGTGGCTGGCCAGCGCGGTGGAGCCGCCCACCAGACCCGCCACGACGTCGTTGAGGGAACCGCTGTGCCCGGCGAGCAGCGCGCCCACCCAGGCGCCCGCGACCGGCCGGATCACCGTGTGCACCGAGTCCCACACCGAGTCGACGTACGGGATCTTGTCGGCGACGGCCTCGCACAGGAACAGCACGCCCGCTGTGACGAGCACCTCGGGGCGCTGGAGCGTCTGCGGGACGTCGTCGCTCAGTCCCGTCGCGCCGAAGACGCCCAGCAGCAGCACCACGGCGTAGGCGTTGACGCCGCTGGCCCAGCCGCTGGTGAAGACGAGAGGGAGTACCGACACGGGGGCGATCGTAACCAGTGGGCAACGGAGCGTCCTGGGCCTGAGCGCCCACGGCTGAGTATCCGTACCTAGCCGGTGAGATGAGTACGCGCGCGGATGGGGCCCGACCTGCGCGAACGAGACAGTGGAGACACGGAAAGGGGCACGGCTCCGGCACCGGCGACACGGGGCGCCGGAACGGAGCGGCCCGCGATCCGCTCCTTCCGCCGGCTGCCGTCGGCGGGAGCGAGGCACGGGGGAACCCGGGGGAAACGACCGAAACGGGTGCCCAACGGGGGAAGCACCATCGGGGGGACCGACAAAAGAAGAAAAACAGAAAACAGGGAAACGGGGGAGCACGAGGAGGCGCCGGTTCGAGGTGGCCCGCGGGGGACGCGGCCACATCGGACCGGCGCTTTCGTGCGGTCGCGGCGCGGTCAGGGCCGGCGCGAGCCGCTCACCCGGCCCTGGAGCAGGCGGGACAGCGCCGCGTGCACGTCGTCCAGGGAGCGCTCCGGCTGGAAGGACTGCCAGTCCAGCGCGGCCACCAGCACCATGCCGACCAGCGCCGACGCGGTCAGCGACACGTCGATCTCCTCGCTGAACTCGCCGCCCGCCACGCCCTCGCGCAGCACGTCCTCCACGACGGCGACCGCCTGCTGCCGGACCACCATCAGGGTGGACTGCCAGGCCCGGTTGGTGCGCCACAGCTCGGCCACGTAGAGCTGGGTGAAGGCCGGGTAGCGCTCGATGAAGACGAGACCGGCCCGGATCATCGCGTCCAGGGCGTCCACCCGGCTGCCCCCGTCGCGGGCCGTCCGCTCCGCCGCCTCCCGCAGGGAGGCGGTCAGGAGGCCCACGCCGTGCCGCAGCAGCTCCTCGAAGAGGACGGACTTGCTCGCGAAGTTGTAGTAGACCGTGCCCTTCGCGACCCCGGCGCGCTCGGCGATCTCGTCCACCGTGGTGGCGGAGAAGCCCTGCTCGGCGATGAGCGTGACGGCCGCCTCGTAGAGCTTCTGCCGGGTAGCCTCGCGGCGGGTGCTGCCGCCCGGCGTGGTGCTGCTGCTTTCCATGGCCCTGATTGTCACAGGAACAGGGCCGCTCGCGGTCCCGTTGCGGATCACAGGCTCAGCTCCGGGTGCAGCCGGTCCAGGGTCCACACCTGCCGGCGACGGGCCGACAGCGCGGTCAGCGCGAGGGCGCCCGCGGTGAAGGCGACGAGCACCACGCACGCGTGCCACACCGGACCCAGGCCACCGCCCGTGATGAGCCTCCTGAGGGCCTCCACGATGTAACTCATCGGCAGGAAGGGGTGGATCGCGTTGAAGAAGCCCGGACTGGTCTGCACCGGGTAGGTGCCGCCCGCGGACGTCAGCTGGAGCATCAGCAGAGCCAGGACCAGAATGCGGCCCGCCGCCCCGAAGCGCGCGTTCAGCCACTGCACCAGCGCCGCGAAACACGCCGTCACCAGGAACAGGAACCCGACCGTGCCCGCCGCGCGGACCATCCGCAGGCCGATCGCCCAGTGCAGCACGGACATCAGCGCCACCGTCTGCAGCACCCCGACCGCCACCACCGGCAGCCAGCCGGCCAGCGCGATCCGCCACGCCGAGGCACCCGCGGCGAGCGCGCGCCGGTTCATCGGCGGGATCAGCATGTAGGCCACCATCGCGCCCACCCACAGCGACAGCGGGATGAAGTAGGGAGCGAAACCGGTGCCGTAGTTGGGCGCCTTGTGTAGGTCCTTGGAGACCAGCTGGACGGGGTCCGCCATCACCCCGGTGCGCCGGTCGCGGTCCTTCTTGTCGTAGTCGGGGATCTTGCCCGCGCCGTCGTGCAGCCCGCCGGCGAGCTTCCCGGAGCCGTCGGCGAGCTTGTACATGCCGCCGTTCAGCGTCTCGGCGCCGGTCTTCAGCTTGCCGACGCCCTCGTCCAGGTCGGACGCGCCGTCCTTGGCCGTACCGAGCCCCTTGTGCAGCTTCGCGGCGCCCGCGGCGACCTTCGCGGCGCCGTCGTTGAGCTGGTTGATCTTCTTGACGGCGGTGGCGAGGTCCGCGGAGAGGTGCGGGGCGCGGTCGGCGAGGGCCTGGGCCTGCTCCTGCAGGGTGGCCAGGTTGCCGTCCAGCTTCTTCAGGTCGCCGTTCTGGTCGCCGACCAGCGTGTTGACGTCGTCCGCGACCGTGGCCACGTCGGCGGCCGCGTCCTTGGCCTTCTTCAGGTCCGCGCAGGCGGCGTCGGGCAGGACGGGCCTCTCGCAGCGCGCCCGGTAGACCTCGTTCAGCGTGTCGGAGGCCGTGTGGGCGCCCTTGGCCGCGATCGGGGCCGTCTTCACCAGGGTGGCGAGGTGGGCGCGGACCACCTTCGTGGAGTCGGCGACGAGCCGGGCGGTGTCCCCGATGGTCTTCTCGTTGTCCCGCAGATACGGACCCACCTTCCCGTCGACCGCGTTGACCTTGTCGGCGAGGGCCTGTGTGCCGTCGGCGACCTGCTGCGAGCCGTCCTCCAGGGCGCCCGCGCCCGAGTCGAGCTTCTTCAGCCCCTTGGCGAGCCGGCCGCTGCCGTTCTTGGCGTCCTTCAGCCCGTCGGCGAGGTCCTTGGAGCCCTTCTCCGCCTTCCCGATGCCGCCCGTGAGCCGGTCGGCCCCCTTCGCGGCCTGCACGGTCGCTCCGTGGATGTCGGAGAAGGACACGAAGATCCTGTCGAGGAAGGACCGCGAGGTCTTCGTCGAGGCGGCCGTACGGATCTCGCTGAAGACCGTCCGCGAGATCTGCCCGACGATGTAGTTGTTCGCGTCGTTCGTACGGACCTGGAGCGCGCCCGTCTCGGGGGAGTCGTCGGCACTGGAGGCGATCCGCCGGCTGAAGTCGGCCGGCATGGTCAGCGACAGGTAGTACGTGCCGTCCTCCACGCCCGCGCGTGCCTCGGCGGCACTGACCTCGTGCCACTCGAAGGTGTCGCTCCGGCGCAGCCCCTCGGTGATGTCGTCGCCCGCCGTGATCCGCTTGCCGTCGGCGGTCGCTCCCTTGTCGTCGTTCACGAGCGCCACGGGGATGCGGTCGAGGCGGCCGTAGGGGTCCCAGAACGACCACAGGTACAGCGCGCCGTACAGCAGCGGCAGCAGCAGCAGCGCGACCAGGGCGGCCCGCGGCAGCCTGCCCCGGCCGAAGCGCCTGAGCTCAAGCGCGGCCAGTCTCGGCGAGCGCATCGGCCTGCTCCTCTCCCTCGGGGGTCTGCGTGGTGGACACGACGACGGTGTCGGCCGGCGCCTCGCTGCACACCGCCACGACGGTGGTCCCGGCCTCGGCCAGCGAGCGCAACAGCGCCCAGACCTCGGCCCGTTCGGCCTCCGAGAGCTTGAGGTCGGTGTCGTCGACGCCGAGCAGGCGCGGACGGCCGATCAGGGCCAGGGCGATGGACAGGCGCAGCGCCTCCAGCCGCTCCAGGTCGCGTACGGCCGTGCGGGAGCCCTTGGGCAGGGACTCCCGGTCGAGGCCGGCAGCGGCCAGGGCGGCGTCGATGCGCAGCATGGCCTCCAGCACCCGCTCCCGGCGCGGCTGCACGAGGGCGCGCAGCGAGTCGCCGAACCGCCGTTGCAGCAGCGCCCGTTCCCGCAGGTGCTCGCCGACGGTGAGGGCCGGGTCGAGGTCGGTGACCCCGGCGACGTTGGCGACGGCGCTGATCCGCCGTACGGCCGCCAGCTGCTTGGGCAGCCGTGCCTCACCCACTGTCGCCGTCCCCTCGGTCGGCTTCATCCGGCCCGTGAGCGACAGCAGCAGGCAGGTGCGGCCGGAGCCGGACGGTCCCTCGACCGCGATCAGCGAGCCGGGCTCCGCGTCGAAGGTGACGGCGCGGAAGGCCCAGCCGCGTGGCCCCTTGAGCCCGAGTCCCCGGGCCGCGACACCGATTCCGGGCACGGTTCCCCCAATCCTCCGTTGTACGCCGACTTTTGAACTGACTGGTCAGTGCAAAAACTATCCCGAACCTTCGATCGAAGCAAAAGCGCAGGTCAGATCGGATTGTCAGTGGCATACCGCACGATGGGCACATACGGCACCCCGTTTGAGGGCATGCCGTCACGCAGACGACAGGAGGTTCGTCATGGCCAGCTATCACGCAGCAGCCGCCCGCCGGCGCCGCGCCACCGGCCCTGCCCCCTCACTGACCGGCCCGGCGAGCGACGTGCACCCCGTGCTGCGCCGGGCCGCCGCCCCGCCGGCCGCGCTCGACCTGCTCGCCCAGGCCCGCGCGGGACTGGACGAGGCGGCCGTCCTCGAAACGCCCAACGAGCGCTACGCCACGGCTCATCTCGCCGCCCTGCGCACGGCCGCCGCGGTGCTCGCGGCGCGCGGCCGGCCCGAGACCAGTCCCCGACGCCGGGCCCGGATCCGGAGCGCCTGGGAAGTGCTCCCCGAGATCGCGCCCGAACTGACCGAGTGGAGCGCGCTGTTCGCCTCCGGAGCCCGGCGCCGCGCCCGGGCCGAGGCCGGCATCCGGGGCGCGGCCAGCCGCCGGGACGCCGACGACCTGATACGCGACGTGGCGATGTTCCTGCGCCTCGTCGAGCGCATGCTCGTCCTCCAGCCCGTCCTGCCCCAGCCCCGCCCGGACACCGACCAGCCGGACCCCACCCGCCCGGCCGACCGGGACTTCCCGGACACCGGGTGAACGGGGGTGCGGCGCCACTTCGACCGAGACGGATGCCGGGTGCCGGGTGAGGACGGAATGCCGGGTGCCGGGTGAGGATGCCGATGCCGGGGTGGCGGATGAAGCCGGATGCCGGACGCCGGGTGAGGGTCGGATGCCGGATGCCGGGTGAGGGTGCCGGATGCCGGGCGGTGGAGAAAGCCGGATGCCGGGCGCATGCGCGAAGCGGGCGGGCGCCTGGGGCGGTTGTCGGGTGCGGGTTGGACTCGGGATGCCGGATCCGGGATGCCGATTCGGGTCGGACGGCGGGATGTGGCATGCCGGATGCCGGATGCCGGATGCCGGATGCGGGTGGCGGATGCCGGGGCGTGTGCGCGTAGCGGGCGGGCGCCTGGGGCGGTTGTCGGGTGCGGTCCGAGGTCGGCCGTGGGCCGGATCGGCCGGATCGGTATGCAGGGTGTCTGGTCCGTGGTGCGGGACGTTCCGGGGGCGCGGGCCCGGAGTGACCAGGTGGGCCGGTGGAGGCAATAGGGTGGAGGACGCCTGAAGCCTTCCCTCCGTACCCCCGGCCGGGAGGGCACCCCGTTCGCTCCGCCGTGCAGACAGGCGGTGCCGCGCCGAGGAGTCATTGCCGTGTCGGACCCGATGCGACCCCGCGCCTCCCTTCGTACCGCCGTGGTCTGGGAGGTCCTCCAGGACGCCCTTGAGCGCCGGGTGAAGGCCACCGGACGGCAGACCCTGGACGTCCTCGACACCGGCGGCGGCAGCGGCAACTTCGCCGTGCCCGTCGCCCGCCTCGGCCACCAGGTCACCGTCGTCGACCCCAGCCCCAACGCCCTGTTCGCCCTGGAGCGCCGGGCCGCCGAAGCCGGTGTCGCCGAGCGCGTCCGGGGCGTCCAGGGCGACGCGCACGGCCTCTTCGACGTGGTCGAGCGCGGCGGCTACGACGCGGTGCTGTGCCACGGCGTCCTGGAGTACGTCGACGACCCGGCCGAGGGCGTCCGCAACGCGGTCGCCGCCCTGCGTCCCGAGGGCGTCCTCAGCCTCCTCGCGGCCGGCCTCGGCGGCGCCGTGCTCGCCCGGGCGCTCGCCGGCCACTTCAAGGAGGCCCGCCAGGCCCTCGCCGACCCGGACGGCCGCTGGGGCGCCGGCGACCCGGTGCCGCGGCGCTTCACCGCCGAACAGCTCACCGCACTGGTCGAGGGCGCGGGCCTCACGGTCGCCGCCGTGCACGGCGTGCGCGTCTTCGCCGACCTCGTCCCCGGGGTGCTCGTGGACACCGAGCCCGGCGCCCTGGAGGCGCTGCTGAAGCTGGAGGAGGCGGCGGCCGAGCTTCCCGCCTTCCACTCCGTGGCCACCCAGCTCCATGTGCTCGGCGAGACGCAGGGGGCCACCGGGGCCTGAGTCACCGCCGTGACGCGCCGCTGATCAGCGGCTTGGCTGCGCATGGAGTACGCCACAGGACCCCCGAACGGAGGCCTGGCGCCGTATGATCGAGGGAGACCACCCGGCATGACGGGTCGGCCGCTGGGGAATGCAGGATTCAGCGAGCCGGGACGTCCATGGCGGATTCCGGTTGGCCAATTGGCGCAGAGGGGCGGGTTTCACGGGGGCGATTCCCTGCCTATCCTGAAGGGACCCCCGGGTCGCCCCGGCGACTGCACGATGAGGAGGACTCCGTGCCGCTCTCGGAGCACGAGCAGCGCATGCTCGAGCAGATGGAGCGAGCGCTGTACGCCGAAGATCCCAAGTTCGCGTCGGCGCTCGAGGGAAGCGGGCTGCGTACGTACACCCGGCGGCGGGTCTACCAGGCGGTCGCGGGCTTCCTCGTGGGTATCGCGCTCCTCATGGCTGGAATGGTCGCCAAGCAGGTGTGGCTCAGCGTGGTGGGCTTCCTCGTCATGCTGGGGTGTGCGGTGCTCGCCGTGACCGGTTGGCGCAAGGCCCCCAAGCCGGGTGAGCAGCCCGCGGGCGGTCCGCAAGCGCGGCGTCAGGCTCGGCCGAAGCGCTCCATGATGGACCGCATCGAACAGCGCTGGCAGCGGCGCCGTGACGAGCAGGGCCATTAGCGGCGCGACTGCCGGCTCTCGCAGACATTGCGGAGGGGGTGACCACCTACGGATGGTCACCCCCTCCCACATGCCCTCGGGCCTCCGCCCCTCGAACACGTCCCCCGGCCCCTCACACATGCCCTCCGTGCCGCAAACGCCCCCGGCCGGTCGACAGGCCCCGGCTCGTCTGCGTAAGCCCGCGGTTGGTCGCAACAGCCCCTCGGTTGGTTGACAGGCCCTGGCTCGTCGGTGCCACCCCAAGGCCCGTCGGTACAAGCCCACGGCTGGCCGGTACAAGGCCCTGGTTGGTGGATAGGCCACGGCTCGTGGGCGCCACCGCCACCCCGAGGCCCGTCCGTGCAAGCCCGCGGCTGGCCGATACAAGGCCCCAGTCCGTTGATGGGCCCTGGCCCGCCCGTGCAAGCCGCGGCCACCCCGTACACGCTCCTGGTTGGTGGACAGGACACCGCCTCGTCGGTACAAGCCCGCAGCCGACCGCTCCCAAGGCCCCGGCTCGTCGGCATAAACCCCCGACTGTCTGCCCAAGCCCTCGACCTCTGGGCCCAGCCCTCGACCTCTGGGCCCAGCCCCGATCCCTCGGCATAAGCCCCCGACCCCTGTCCAGCCCTGCCCCAGCGGCCCAGCCCCGGCCCTTCGGCATAAGGCCCCGACCCCTGTCGAGCCCTGACCCAGCCCCGACCTCTCGGCATAAGCCCCCGACCCCCGGCCAGTCCTGACCCAGCGGCCTAGCTCCGCCCCCTCGGCATGGACCCCCGGCCGGTCGGCCCAAGGCTCGCCGTCGGTTGGTCGGTCGCGTCGGGGTCAGCCGGTCTGTTGGCCCGAGGGGCGGCGGAGCAGGGTTGGCCGGCGGTCTGCCCAGCGGGCCTTCGTGGTTGTCCAGCGGTCGTTGAGGTCCCACAGTGCGCGGACGGCCGAGCGGGGTGCGACCACCGCGCGTACCCGGGTGGGCCAGCTGACCCGGGAGCGCAGTGCGGCCCGCAGCCGGCGGACGTCCTGGGCGAGGCCGGGCACGGCCCGCGGCCGGGGCGCGTACAGCACCTGCTCCACGGCGTGCGCCACCCGGTGCACCGACTCGGCCGTCACCGGGTCGAGCTCGCCCAGCCGCACGATCCGTGCCGCCGCCTTCCGCGGGGTCAGCGCGTCGTCCGGCACGATGCCGTAGTCCCACGCCGTGTCCGTGAGTTCGCGCCAGACCGCCAGGACATGGTGCGCGGCCGCCTGCGCGGCGTACTCCGGCTCCGCCTCGACGGGCAGGACGCTCACCTCGACGTCGCTCGCGCCCCCCGGACCCCGTCCCTTGCCGCGTCCGCCGGGCAGGGCCGGGCCCGAGGCCGCGTACCGGCCCGAGGCCAGGCGCACCGAGCGCCGCCGCAGCCGCCACAGCATGGGCAGCAGCGGCACCGCGACCGCGAGCAGGCCCAGCACGACCCAGCCCGCCGTCTCGTACCACGGCGGCCCGGAGTCGTCCTTCGCCGTCGGGTTCGTCGGCAGCAGGCCGCTGCACGCCTCCAGCTTCTTGTTCGTGGCGGCGCAGCTCGCGCTCGACGAGGGCGCCGTCGACGGGGAGGTGCCCGCGGACTGCGAGGGCCGCGCCACGTCGGGAAGGCTGCTGCCCGGCGTGTCCGACTGGGTGTAGGAGGGCGTCGTCCCCCGGTTGGGGGTGGGCTCGAAGCGGGTCCAGCCCACGCCCTCGAAGTACAGCTCGGGCCAGGCGTGCGCGTCCTTGAGGCCCACCGCCACCGAACCGTCGGCCTGCGGGGACCCGGGCGCGAAGCCGACCGCGACCCGGGCCGGGATGCCCAGGCTGCGGGCCATCTCCGCCATCGCGAAGGAGAAGTGGACGCAGAAGCCCTGCTTGTCCTTCAGGAACCGGGCGATCGCCTGCGGGCCACTGCCGACCTGCACCTGGGTGTCGTACTGGAAGCCGCCCGTGACCGCGAAGTAGTCCTGGAGCTTGACCGCCTGCTCGTAGTGGCTGGCGGAGCCCGCGGTGACCTCGCGGGCGGTCCTGCCGACCACGTCCGGCACCGAGTCCGGCAGCTTGGTGTACTCGCGCTTCAGGGCCGCCGACGGCTCCGGGGCGTCCGCCAGCTGCTCCGCCGTCGGCTGCACGTCCAGGCTCTTGACCAGGTACGTCTTGCCGCGGGTGGTCTCGCCGTGGTCGCCGACCAGGGTCATGCCCACCGGTTCGTAACGCCACTTGCCGCCGACGTCGACCCCGCTGGGCGGGTACGGCATCGGCAGCCAGTCCTGGGCGTACCAGTCGGCCGCCGAGACACGGGTCTGGATCTCCGTGCGCTTGATGTCCGCGCCGAGGCCGGGCGGGGTGGGGAAGTCGTCCGGCACGCCGACGATCTTCCGCTTGGCGGGCTTCCAGGTGCTGCCGTCGAAGTCGTCCAGGGAGACGATGCGCAGGTACAGGTCGGAGATGTCCTGGCTGTTGGTCTTCAGGGACAGCACCTGGCGGTCCTCGTCCACGTTCAGGCTGTCGCGCAGCGACACCAGGGGGTTGACCGCGGAGATCGTGCCCCCGCTGCCCGTGCCGGAGCCGATGCCCGTGCCCGCGCCGTCCAGCAGGCCGCCGTCCATCGCCGGCAGGGCCAGCGGCACCACGAGGGCGATGCCCAGGGCGACCATGCCGATACGCCGTCCGGTGCGCACCGGCGCCACCGCGCCCGGCTCCCCGCCCGGGGTGCGTGGCGACCCGGCGAAGACCCGGCCCCACTGCGAGAGCCGGTCGCGGCCCTCGGCCAGCAGCAGCATCAGATAGCCGCCCGCCGCGACCAGGAACCACAGCCAGTCCGCGCCGCCGTCGGACAGCCCGGCGGCCACCGAGTACAGCGCGAGCAGGGGCAGTCCGGCCGGGGCGGCGCTGCGGAAGGTCACCGCGAGGGTGTCCACCGCGAGACCGATGATCAGGACGCCGCCCAGGAGCATCAGGCGGATGCCGTCCGCCTCCAGGGGCGCCGGGATCGCGTACCGCGCGATGTCGTCGCCGCCCTCCTGGAGCAGGTCGGCGAAGTGCTGGAAGGCCTGCGGTCCGGGGATGAACCCGGCGACGGCCTGCTGCCGGGCAAAGACCAGGGTCAGCAGCAACAAGGTGACGACCGCCTGCGCCGCCACCGTCAGCGGCCGGGCCAGCGGCACCCGGCGGGTGGCCGCGCCCACGCCCGCCTGGACCGCCAGCAGGAAGGCCGCCTGCAGGATCCAGGTGCCCGGCGTGACCAGGGGCAGCAGGGCGCAGGACGCCATCAGCGTGGCCGCCCAGGCGCACAGCGCCAGTCGTGCCCGCCCGCTCATGCGCCCGCCCCCTCGCCGGTCGTGCCGCCCGTCGCGGCGAGGCCCGTGCGCTCACGGTCGGCCTGCCGCCACAGTTCGCTCAGCGAGGTGCCGCGCGGCACGCTCAGGGCCGTCCAGCCCGCCTCCCGCAGCAGCCGCAGCCGCTCCCCGCTCCTGTCCAACGGACCGGGCACGTCGGTGGGTTCCCGCACCCACGCGTCGCTCTCCAGCAGGAAGGCGAGGGCGCCGCCGCTGCGCTGGCGCATCTTCGCCACCACCGCGGCCTGCTCCTCGTCGAGGTCGCCGAAGAAGGCCACCAGCAGCCCTTCGTTCCCGCCGCGCAGCACGTCGTAGGCGCGCGACAGGCCCGTGCCGTCGGAGTGGTCGATCACCGCGAGGGTGTCCATCATCAGCCCGGCCGCGTCCGCCGTCTCCTGGCTCGCGCCCGCGAAGCCGTCGGCGCCCTCGCCGGGCACCGAGTTGCCGGTGTCCGTGAGCAGCCGTACCGAGAAGCCCCGTTCCAGCATGTGCACCAGGACCGAGGCGGCGCCCGAGACGGCCCACTCGAAGGCCGAGTCGGGGCCGGCGCCCCGGAAGGCCAGGCCCCGGGTGTCGAGGAGTACCGTGCAGCGGGCGCGCTGGGGCTGTTCCTCGCGGCGCACCATCAGCTCGCCGTAGCGGGCGGTCAGGCGCCAGTGGACGCGGCGCAGGTCGTCGCCGTGCCGGTAGCCGCGCGGGATGACGTCGTCCTCGCCGGCCAGGGCCAGGGAGCGCTGCCGCCCGTCGCCGTACCCCTTGGACTCGCCGCTCAGGCGCACCGGCGGGAGGGCTTCCACGCGCGGGATGACCGTCAGGTTGTCGTACGCCGAGAAGGACCGGGTCAGTTCGCACATGCCGAACGGGTCGCTCAGGCGCAGCTGGAGCGGGCCGAGCGGGTAGCGGCCGCGCAGGTCGGAGCGGACGCGGTAGGACACCTCGCGGCGGCCGCCCGGCTCGACCCGGTCCAGGACGAAGCGGGGCCGGGGCCCGAGCACGTACGGCACCCGGTCCTGGAGCATGAGCAGGCCGGTGGGCAGCCGGGAGACGTTGTCCATGCGCAGGTGGACGCGGGCCTCGCTGCCGGCGGGCACGCGCGCGGGGGTCAGGCGGCGGCTGCCGGCCACCCGGTAGCGGGTGCGGTACAGGACCAGCGCGCACACCAGGGGGAGGGCGGCGAGCAGCAGGCCGACCCGGAGCAGGTCGCCCTGTCCCAGCACGTAGGCGCAGACGGCGGCGGCGATGCCGGCCGCCAGGAAGGAGCGTCCGCGGGTGGTCAGGCCCGCCAGGGCGGTGCGGACGCCGCCCTTGTCGCCGCGGTCGGCCTCCGGGCTGCCGGCCTGGCCGGTGGTCATCACAGCCTCCGCGGCTGCTGCTGGCCGTACGCCGGCGTGCCGTGGCCCAGGCCGCCGAAGCCGCTCTGCTGCGGTGAGGCGGGCACGGGAACGCGCTGCAGGATCTCCTGGACGACCTGCTCGGAGGTGCGGCGGTTGAGCTGGGCCTGCGCGGTCGGCAGCAGACGGTGGGCCAGGACCGCGACGGCAAGCGTTTGCACGTCGTCCGGGAGGGCGTACTCGCGGCCGCTGAGGGCCGCGGCCGCCTTGGCCGCGCGCAGCAGGTGCAGCGTGGCGCGCGGGGAGGCGCCGAGTCTGAGGTCGGGGTGGGTGCGGGTGGCGGCGACCAGGTCGACCGCGTAGCGCCGGACCGTCTCGGCGACGTGGACGCCGCGGACGGTCTCCACCAGCTTCACGATGTCGTGCGCGTGCGCCACGGGCTGGAGGTCCTCCAGCGGGGAGACGCCGCCGTGCACGTCGAGCATCTGCAGCTCGGCCTCGACGCTGGGGTAGCCCACGGAGACCCGGGCCATGAAGCGGTCGCGCTGGGCCTCGGGCAGCGGGTAGGTGCCCTCCATCTCGACCGGGTTCTGGGTGGCCACCACCATGAAGGGGCTCGGCAGCTCGTAGGTCTGCCCGTCGATGGTGACCTGGCGCTCCTCCATGGACTCCAGGAGCGCGGACTGTGTCTTCGGCGAGGCGCGGTTGATCTCGTCGCCGATGACGATCTGGGCGAAGATCGCGCCCGGTTTGAACTCGAACTCCCGGCGCTGCTGGTCCCAGATGGAGACGCCGGTGATGTCGGAGGGCAGCAGGTCCGGGGTGAACTGGATGCGGCGCACCGAACAGTCGATGGACCGCGCCAGCGCCTTGGCGAGCATCGTCTTGCCCACGCCGGGGACATCCTCGATCAGAAGATGTCCCTCGGCGAGCAGCACGGTCATCGAGAGCCGTACGACCTCGGGCTTCCCCTCGATCACGCCTTCCACCGAACTGCGCACCCGCTCGACAACGGCGGTCAGATCAGTGAGGCTCGCTCGATCGTCATAGGTCGTCACCCGGCCCTCCTCGGCCCGTTCTTTCCGGGCCGACGCTCTGCGTTGCGGACCGGCCCACCCCGAAACACGGACACCACGCGCGAAAAGTTCCGCGTGACGCCACACCCGCATTCTTGCTGCCGTTACCGTTTCGTGTCACTCGACTGTGGACAACTGGCTGCACTATGTCGGGTCTTACGGCGTTTTGGGCACCCGCTGGGCCGAAATCAACAGCAGAACGACAGGTCCGCGGGCCGGTTACGCCGGGTCGATCTCGCGCAGCAGGCCGGTGCGCACGTCGAAGACGAAGCCGCGGACGTCGTCGGTGTGCAGCAGGAAGGGCGAGGTGCGCACCCGCTGCATCGACTGCCGTACGTCCTGGTCGACGTCCCGGAAGGACTCGACGGCCCAGGAGGGACGCTGGCCGACCTCCATCTCCAGCTCGTTGCGGAAGTCCTCGGTGATCGCCTCCAGACCGCAGCCGGTGTGGTGGATGAGTATGACGCTGCGGGTGCCGAGCTTGCGCTGGCTGATGGTGAGCGAGCGGATCACGTCGTCGGTGACCACACCGCCCGCGTTGCGGATGGTGTGACAGTCGCCGAGCTGGAGGCCGAGCGCCTTGTGCAGGTCGAGACGGGCGTCCATGCAGGCCACGACCGCGACGTGCAGGACGGGGCGGGCGTCCATGCCGGGGTCGGTGAACGCGGCGGCGTACTGCTCGTTCGCCTCAACGAGACGGTCGATGACCGTGCCGCCCTGGATGGCGCCTTCGGACTCGGTGGGTACGGATGCAGAAGTCGTCATGGTGAAGACGTTACTGGTCACATCCGGTTCGGTCGCGGTGTGAGAGCGGGAAAAGAGCGTCATCACGTTCCTCTTGTGAGGTAACCCACACGGGTGGCGAAGGAGGAGCCGTAAGGAGGATTTTCCCGGATTCGCCGCTTCGCGCGCATCCTGGCCGCGACGCGCAGGCCGGTTGATTGACCGCGAGACAGGGTGGACTAAAGTGACGCGAAGCGGGAGGCGAGGCTCTCCCTGCTGGACTGAAACCCCCGGAGACTTCGGCGATTTTCCGGAGCTCTCCCCACGTGCGCGGCGCGTACGTACGGCTCGGCCTCCTCCCGCTCCCGGTCGGCTGACGCTTCCGGCGCCGGCGGGCCTCCCCTTCCCGAGCGGGCGGGGACCCGGCGGTACGTACCGTCGCGCCGGACCTGAGAGGGCCCCTTGAGCCAGAGTCGACACGTCCCGGTGATGCTCCAGCGGTGCCTGGACCTGTTGGCCCCCGCCCTGGAGCGGCCGGGCGCGGTGGTCGTCGACTGCACCCTGGGCCTGGGCGGGCACAGCGAGGCCCTGCTGCGGCGCTTCCCCGAGGCGCGGCTGATCGGCCTGGACCGGGACAAGGAGGCCCTGCGGCTGTCCGGTGAGCGCCTCGCCCCCTTCGGCGAGCGGGCCACCCTGGTGCACGCCGTCTACGACGAGCTCCCAGGCGTCCTGGACCGGCTCGGCATCGCGCGCGTGCAGGGCGTTCTGTTCGACCTCGGCGTCTCCTCCATGCAGCTCGACGAGGCCGGCCGCGGCTTCGCCTACGCCCAGGACGCCCCGCTCGACATGCGCATGGACCAGACGACCGGCATCAGCGCCGCCGAGGTCCTCAACACCTACCCCGCCGGGGAACTGGTGCGCATCCTGCGGGCCTACGGCGAGGAGAAGCAGGCCAAGCGGATCGTGGCCGCCATCGTGCGCGAGCGCGAGAAGGAACCCTTCGACACCAGCGCACGGCTGGTCGAGCTCATCCGGGACGCGCTGCCGCAGGCCGCCAAGCGCACCGGCGGCAACCCGGCCAAGCGCACCTTCCAGGCCCTGCGCATCGAGGTCAACGGCGAGCTGTCCGTCCTGGAGCGGGCGATCCCGGCCGCCGTGAAGGCGCTGGACGTCGGCGGGCGGATCGCCGTGCTGTCGTACCACTCGCTGGAGGACCGGCTGGTCAAGCAGGTGTTCGCGGCCGGCGCCGCCACCACCGCGCCGCCCGGGCTGCCCGTCGTCCCGGAGCGCTACCAGCCCCGGCTCAAGCTGCTGACGCGCGGTGCCGAACTTCCCACCGAGGAAGAGGTCGCCGAGAACCGGCGGGCGGCGCCCGCACGGCTGCGCGGTGCGCAGCGCATCAGGGAGGACGCCGAACAATGAGGGGCGTGAGTGAGTTGGGAAACCGGACTCACTGGAGGGCGTGTGAGTAGGAAACCCGAACTGAGGGGGCGGGCCGCCCGGCTGGCACGGCTCTTCCCGGCCGCGACCGGCCGGGGACAGGCCGCGCGCACCCCCTTCGTCCTGCTCGTCGTCCTCCTCCTCGGCGGCGGCCTGATCGGCCTGCTGGTGCTGAACTCCGCGCTCAGCGAGGGCTCCTTCAAGCTGGACGACCTCCAGCGGGACACCAAGAACCTCACCGACGAGGAACAGGCCCTCCAGCGGGACATCGACGCCTACTCCGCCCCGGACGCCCTCCAGCGCCGGGCCCGGGAACTCGGCATGGTCCCCGGCGGCGACCCCGCCTTCCTCGGCCCCGACGGCACGGTCAAGGGCGTCCCCTCGGCCGCCGCGCAGTCCTCCGTGCAGGTCCCGCTGGCCGTCGTACGCCCGCCGGAGGCCATCCCGCAGCCCTCGCCGGCCGTCACCGGCCCGTCCGCCACGCCGACGAGCGCCTCCGTGCCGGCCGGCACGCCCACACCGGTGGACACCCCCACCCCGACCCCCGGCAGGTGACGGAAGTTGTCCGACAGGGAACCGCCGCGCCGCCGCGTGCCCGGCCCCGCCCGCCCCGCTCACCCCGCCCGCGCCGGCGACCGGCGGCGTCCGGGCCCCGGCGCCCGCCCCGCCCGCCGCCCGGCGCCGGCCCGCCCCGCGGCCCCGAACGTGCTCAGGCTGGGCAGCCCGCGCCCCCGGCTGCGCATGGTCGGCCTGGCCCTGGCCCTGGTGCTGATCGCGTTCGTCGTACGCCTGCTGCAGGTGCAGGCCGTCGACGCGAGCACGTACGCCGCCAAGGCCGAGCAGAACCGGTACGTCGGCCATGTCCTCGCCGCCGAGCGCGGCGGCATCACCGACCGCAACGGCGTGGCCCTGGCGACCAGCGTGGACGCGTACGACATCACCGCGGACCCCACGATGTTCACCAGGCAGCAGCTCAAGGTCGACGACGGACCCGAGCAGGCGGCGGCGCTGCTGGCGCCGATCCTGGGCCAGGACCAGGCCACGCTCGTCAAGAAGCTGCGTCCCGCCAACAAGGAACTGCGCTACGTCCTGCTCGCCCGCCGGCAGACCCCGCAGGTGTGGACGCAGATCAAGGACCTGCGCTCCGCGCTCGCCACCAAGGCGGAGAGCGACCCCTCCACCGTCAACGTCCTCGCCGGCGTCTTCGCCGACCCCAGCAGCAAGCGCGTCTACCCCAACGGCGACCTCGCCGCCGGGATACTGGGCTGGGTCAACGACGAGGGCAAGGGCGGCGGCGGCATCGAGCAGCAGCTCAACAAGGTGCTGGCCGGCAAGGACGGCAAGATCCGCTACGCCCAGTCCGGCGGCCGCGAGGTGCCCACCGTCGGCTCCACCGAGACCCCCGCGGTGCCCGGCTCCGACGTCGAGCTCACCATCGACCGGGACATCCAGTGGGCCGCGCAGAACGCCATCACCCGGCAGGTGAAGGAGTCCAGGGCGGACCGCGGGTATGTGATAGTCCAGGACACCCGCACCGGCGAGATCCTCGCCATGGCCGACTCGCCCGGCTTCGACCCGAACGACCTCTCCAAGGCGGACCCGGACGCCCTGGGCAACGCGGCCCTCCAGGACGCCTACGAGCCCGGCTCCACCGCGAAGATCATGTCGATGGCGGCGGTGCTCCAGGAGAACGTCGCGACCCCGCTGACGCACGTCGTCGTGCCCAACCGGCTCCAGCGCGGCGACCGCCTCTTCAAGGACGACGTCGACCACGCCACCTGGGACCTCACGCTCAACGGCGTACTGGCCAAGTCCAGCAACATCGGCACCATCCTGGCCACCGGCCAGCTCGGCAAGACCCAGGCGCAGGCCAACAAGGTCCTCTACTCCTACCTGCGCAAGTTCGGCATCGGCAGCTACACCGGGCTCGGCTTCCCCGGCGAGACGAAGGGCATCCTCGCGCCGCCCGACAAGTGGTCGACCTCGCAGCAGTACACGATTCCTTTCGGCCAGGGCGTGTCCCTCAACGCGATGCAGGCGGCCTCCGTCTACTCGACCATCGCCAACGGCGGCGTCCGCGTCGAACCCACGCTCGTGCGCGGCACGAAGGGACCCGACGGGCGCTTCACACCGGCCGCCAAGCCCAAGAAGACGCGGGTCGTGAGCGCCAGGACGGCGAAGACCCTCGCCCAGATGCTGGAGTCGGTCGTGGACGACCAGGAGGGCACCGGCACCAAGGCGCGCATCCCCGGCTACCGGGTCGCGGGCAAGACGGGGACGGCCAACCGCGTGGATCCGGCCACCGGCAAGTACCGCGGCTACACCTCCTCGTTCGCCGGGTTCGCGCCCGCCGACAATCCCCGCGTGACCGTCTACTGCGCCATCCAGAACGCCACCAAGGGCAGTTACTTCGGCGGCCAGATCTGCGGGCCCATCTTCAAGCAGGTGATGGAGTTCGCCCTGAAGACCCTTCAGGTGCCGCCCACCGGCGCCAAGGCCGCGAACCTGCCCGTCACCTTCACCCCCTGATCAGCGCAACCAGCCAGGAACCCCCAGGAACCCCCGTGACCATGATCACCCCTGACTCCGGCCCCGGCCCCTCACTTCGCCCGCAGGCGGGTGCGCCCGGTACGCTCACCGCCGTGCCACACGCTGATCAGTCCCAAACCACCCAGAAGGGCGCATCCGTGACATACCCGGGGCCGCCCAGGCCGGTGCACGTCTCCGCCACACCCCTCGCGGAGCTCGCCGGTCAGCTGGGTGCCACCGTGCCGGAGACGACCGCGGAGGTCACGGGCATCACCCATGACTCGCGGGCCGTGCGCCCCGGCGACCTGTACGCCGCCCTGCCGGGCGCCCGGCTGCACGGCGCCGACTTCGTGACGCAGGCCGCGTCCCTGGGCGCGGTCGCCGTGCTGACCGACCCGACGGGCGCCGAGCGCGCCGCGGCCACCGGTCTGCCGGTGCTGGTCGTCGACGACCCGCGCGGGCGGATGGGCGAACTGGCGGCCACCATCTACGGCCACCCCGGCCGCGACCTGCTCCAGATCGGCATCACCGGCACCTCCGGCAAGACCACCACCGCCTACCTCGTCGAGGGCGGCCTGAAGACCAAGAACAACACCGGCCTCATCGGCACGGTGGAGACGCGCATCGGCGACGAGCGCATCAAGTCCGAGCGCACCACGCCCGAAGCCACCGATCTGCAGGCCCTGTTCGCCGTCATGCGCGAGCGCGGGGTCGAGGCGGTCGCCATGGAGGTCTCCAGCCACGCGCTGGTCCTCGGCCGGGTCGACGGCTGCGTCTTCGACATCGGTGTGTTCACCAACCTCAGCCCGGAACACATGGAGTTCCACTCCGACATGGAGGACTACTTCCGGGCCAAGGCGCAGCTGTTCACCCCCCGCCGCAGCCGGCTCGGGGTCGTCAACGCCGACGACGAGTACGGCCGCCGGCTCGTCAAGGAGGCCACCGTCCCGGTCGTCACCTACTCCGCCGAGGGCCACCCCGACGCCGACTGGCGCGCCGAGGACGTCCGGATCGGCCAGCTGGACTCGACGTTCACCGTGGTCGGCCCCGAGGGCCGGCGGATCAGCGCCAAGTCCCCGCTGCCGGGGCCCTTCAACGTGGCCAACACCCTCGCCGCGATCGTCGCCCTCGCCGTCGCCGGCCTCGACCCGCAGACCGCCGCCGACGGCGTCGCCGCCGTGCCCGGGGTGCCGGGGCGGCTGGAGCGCGTGGACGCCGGGCAGCCGTATCTGGCGGTGGTCGACTACGCCCACAAGACGGACGCCGTCGAATCGGTCCTGCGCGCCCTGCGCAAGGTCACCGAGGGCCGGCTGCACGTCGTGCTGGGCTGCGGCGGCGATCGCGACACGACCAAGCGGGCCCCGATGGGCGCCGCCGCGGCCCGGCTCGCCGACACCGCCGTACTGACCTCCGACAACCCCCGCTCCGAGGACCCCCTCGCCATCCTTGCAACCATGCTGCAGGGCGCCGCGTCCGTACCAGCACACGAGCGCGGCGAGGTCCAGGTCTTCGAGGACCGGGCGGCCGCGATCGCCGCGGCCGTGGCCCGCGCGCAGCCCGGGGACACCGTGCTCGTCGCGGGCAAGGGCCACGAGCAGGGCCAGGACATCGCCGGCGTGGTCCGTCCCTTCGACGACCGCCAGGTGCTTCGCGAAGCCATCCGGAAAACCCAGGGATGAAAATCCAGAAGACCCAGGGGATGAACTTGTGATCGCCCTCTCTCTCGCCGAGATCGCAGCAGTCGTCGGCGGGCAGACGCACGACATACCGGATCCGTCCGTCCAGGTCACCGCTCCGGTCGTCCGGGACTCCCGCGAGGTGCGGCCCGGCAGCCTCTTCGTCGCCTTCGTCGGCGAACGGGTGGACGGCCACGACTTCGCCCGGCAGGTCGTGGACGCGGGCGCGGTCGCGGTCCTCGCGTCCCGCCCCGTCGGCGTGCCCGCGATCGTCGTCGACGACGTCCAGGCGGCCCTCGGCGCGCTGGCCCGTCATGTCGTACGACGGCTCGGCGCGACCCTCGTGGCCCTCACCGGCTCCGCGGGCAAGACCAGCACCAAGGACCTCATCGCCCAGGTGCTGCAGCGCAAGGCGCCGACGGTGTGGACGCCCGGCTCGCTCAACAACGAGATCGGGCTGCCGCTGACCGCCCTGTCCGCCACCGAGGAGACGAGGTTCCTCGTCCTGGAGATGGGCGCCCGCGGCATCGGCCACATCCGCTACCTCACCGAGCTGACCCCGCCGAAGATCGGCCTGGTCCTCAACGTCGGCACCGCCCACATCGGCGAGTTCGGCGGCCGGCAGCAGATCGCGCAGGCCAAGGGCGAACTCGTCGAGTCCCTGCCCGAGGACGGCACGGCCGTGCTCAACGCGGACGACCCCCTCGTACGGGCCATGGCGTCCCGTACGAAGGCGAAGGTGCTCCTTTTCGGAGAGTCCGACGAAGCGGACGTACGGGCCGAGAACGTGAGACTCACGGACACCGGACAGCCCGCCTTCCTGCTTCACACACCCTCCGGTGCAAGCGAAGTGACCATGCGCCTGTACGGTGAGCACCACGTGTCGAACGCGCTCGCCGCGGCCGCCGTCGCCCATGAGCTGGGCATGTCCGCGGAAGAGATCGCCACCGCGCTCTCCGAGGCGGACTCCCTCTCCCGCTGGCGGATGGAGGTCACCGAGCGCCCGGACGGCGTGACCATCGTCAACGACGCCTACAACGCGAACCCCGAGTCCATGCGGGCCGCTCTGCGCGCGCTCGCGGCCATGGGCCGGGGGCGGCGGACCTGGGCGGTGCTCGGCAAGATGGCCGAGCTCGGGGACGAGGCGCTCGCCGAGCACGACGCGGTCGGACGGCTCGCCGTCCGGCTCAATGTCGGCAAGCTCGTCGCGGTCGGGGGCAGGGAAGCGTCCTGGCTGCAACTGGGCGCATATAACGAGGGTTCGTGGGGTGAGGAGTCGGTGCACGTGTCCGACGCACAGGCGGCGATCGACCTGTTGCGCAGCGAGTTGCGCCCGGGGGACGTCGTACTCGTGAAGGCGTCCCGTTCGGTCGGTCTGGAGAGCGTTGCGCAGGCGCTGCTGGAGACCGGGGCCGAGGGTGAGGTTGCCGCCCGATGATGAAGCAGATCCTGTTCTCAGGAGTCATTGGCCTCTTCCTCACCCTGATCGGCACCCCGCTGCTGATCAAGCTGCTGGCCCGCAAGGGCTACGGCCAGTACATCCGGGACGACGGCCCGCGCGAGCACGCCAGCAAGCGCGGTACGCCGACCATGGGCGGTATCGCCTTCATCCTGGCCACGGTCGCCGCCTACTTCCTGTCGAAGATCATCACCGGTTACGCTCCGACCTACTCGGGTCTGCTGGTGCTGGGCCTGATGGTGGGCATGGGCCTGGTCGGCTTCCTCGACGACTACATCAAGATCGTCAAGCGGCGCTCGCTGGGCCTCAGGGCCAAGGCGAAGATGGCCGGCCAGCTGATCGTGGGCATCTCCTTCGCGGTGCTCGCCCTGCAGTTCCAGGACGCCCGCGGCAACACCCCCGCCTCCACGAAACTGTCGTTCATCACGGACTTCGGCTGGAAGATCGGCCCGATCCTGTTCGTGGTCTGGGCGCTGTTCATGATCCTCGCGATGTCGAACGGCGTGAACCTGACGGACGGTCTGGACGGCCTGGCCACCGGCGCCTCCGTGCTCGTCTTCGGCGCCTACACCTTCATCGGCGTCTGGCAGTTCCAGGAGTCCTGCGCCAACGCGCAGACGCTGACCAACCCGGGCGCCTGTTACGAGGTGCGCGACCCGCTGGACCTCGCGGTCATCGCCTCCGCGCTGATGGGCGCCTGCCTCGGCTTCCTGTGGTGGAACACCTCGCCGGCGAAGATCTTCATGGGCGACACCGGTTCGCTCGCGCTCGGCGGTGTCCTCACCGGCCTCGCCATCTGCTCCCGCACGGAGCTGCTGGTGGCCATCATGGGCGGCCTGTTCGTCCTCATCACCATGTCGGTGGTCATCCAGGTCGGCTCCTTCCGCCTCACCGGCAAGCGCGTCTTCCGGATGGCGCCACTGCAGCACCACTTCGAACTCAAGGGCTGGTCCGAGGTCCTCGTGGTGGTCCGTTTCTGGATCATCCAGGGCATCTGTGTGATCGTCGGCCTCGGCCTCTTCTACGCGGGATGGGCAGCGGACAAGTGACCTCCTCGGTGCCTTCAGGGTCCTTCGCACTCCAGGGCCGGCACGTCACCGTCGCCGGGCTCGGCGTCTCCGGCGTCCCGGCGGCCAAGGTGCTGCACGCGCGCGGGGCGATCGTCACGGTCGTCAACGACGGCGACGACGCACGCGCGCGTGCCCAGGCCGCCGAACTCCGGGCGCTGGGCGTCACGGTGCGCCTCGGCGACGGCGCGACCCTGCCCGAGGGCACCGAACTCGTCGTCACCGCGCCCGGCTGGAAGCCGGACAAGCCGCTGTTCCAGGCGGCCCGCGCGGCCGGCGTGGACATCTGGGGCGACGTCGAACTCGCCTGGCGCCTGCGCGGCCCCGACGCGGCCCCCTGGCTCGCCGTCACCGGCACCAACGGCAAGACCACGACCGTGCGGATGCTGGCGTCCATCCTGAAGGCCGCCGGACTGCGCACCGCCGCCGTCGGCAACATCGGCACCCCCGTGCTGGACGCCGTGCTCGGCGAGGAGACCTACGACGTCCTCGCCGTCGAACTCTCCAGCTACCAGCTCCACTGGGCGCCCTCCGTGCGCGCCCACTCCGCCGCCGTGCTGAACCTCGCCCCCGACCACCTCGACTGGCACGGCTCCATGGAGGCGTACGCCAAGGACAAGGGCCGCATCTACGAGGGCAATCGCGTGGCCTGCGTCTACAACGTCGCCGACAAGGCCACCGAGGACCTGGTGCGCGAGGCCGACGTCGAGGAGGGCTGCCGGGCCATCGGGTTCACCCTCGGCACCCCGGGCCCCTCCCAACTCGGCGTCGTGGACGGCATCCTGGTCGACCGCGCCTTCGTGGAGAACCGGCAGAAGAACGCCCAGGAACTCGCCGAGGTCTCCGACGTCAACCCGCCGGCCCCGCACAACATCGCCAACGCCCTTGCCGCGGCGGCCCTCGCGCGCGCCTTCGGGGTGCCCGCCAAGGCCGTACGGGACGGTCTGCGCGGCTTCACGCCGGACGCGCACCGCATCGCGCACGTGGCCGACGTCGACGGGGTCGCCTACGTCGACGACTCCAAGGCCACCAACACGCATGCCGCGGAAGCCTCGTTGGCGTCGTACGAGTCCATCGTCTGGATCGCGGGCGGGCTCGCCAAGGGCGCGACCTTCGACGAACTGGTCGCCAAGTCGGCAAAGCGACTTCGCGGGGTCGTCCTCATCGGCGCCGACCGCGCCCTGATCCGTGAAGCCCTGGCGCGACACGCCCCGGAAGTACCCGTCGTCGACCTCGACCGGACCGACACTGGGGCGATGCTCGCGGCTGTCCAGGAGGCCAAGCGGCTCGCGGTCGAAGGCGACACGGTGCTGCTGGCCCCCGCCTGTGCCTCGATGGACATGTTCGCCAACTACAACCAGCGCGGTGACGCGTTCGCGGAGGCGGTTCGCGAACTCGGCGCCTGACCGACGGAGCGGAGGCGTCTGATGCCCAGTAGCCGTACCGGCCGGCCCCCCGTGCAGCGGGCCTCCGGACGTCCCGCCGCATCCCGGGCGCCGCGCGAGAACCCAGTACGCCGCGCGTACCTCAACGCCAGGCACGCCTGGGACCGGCCGCTGACCGCGTACTACCTGATCCTCGGCGGCAGCCTGCTGATCACCGTGCTCGGTCTGGTGATGGTCTACTCGGCCTCCCAGATCACCGCGCTGCAGATGTCCCTGCCCGGCTCGTACTTCTTCCGCAAGCAGTTCCTCGCCGCCTCCATCGGCGCCGTCCTGCTGCTGATCGCCTCCCGCATGCCGGTCAAGCTGCACCGGGCGCTCGCCTACCCGATCCTCGCGGGCGCCGTCTTCCTGATGGCGCTGGTGCAGATCCCGGGGATAGGGATGTCGGTCAACGGCAACCAGAACTGGATCTCGCTCGGCGGCTCCTTCCAGATCCAGCCCAGCGAGTTCGGCAAGCTGGCGCTGGTGCTGTGGGGCGCCGACCTGATCGCCCGCAAACAGGACAAGAACCTGCTCAACCAGTGGAAGCACATGCTGGTGCCGCTGGTCCCGGTCGCCTTCCTGCTGCTCGGGCTGATCATGCTCGGCGGCGACATGGGCACGGCGATCATCCTGACGGCGATCCTGTTCGGCCTGCTGTGGCTGGCGGGCGCGCCCACCCGGCTGTTCGTCGGCGTGCTGTCGATCGCCGCCACCCTCGGCGTGATCCTCATCAAGACCAGCCCCAACCGCATGGCCCGGCTCGCCTGCATCGGCGCCACCGAGCCCAAGTCCGGGGCTGCCGACTGCTGGCAGGCCGTGCACGGCATCTACGCTCTCGCCTCCGGCGGGATCTTCGGCTCCGGACTCGGGGCGAGTGTGGAAAAATGGGGCCAACTCCCCGAAGCGCACACGGACTTCATCTTCGCCGTGACCGGTGAGGAACTGGGCCTGGCGGGGACGCTGTCCGTGCTCGCCCTCTTCGCGGCTCTAGGCTATGCGGGTATCCGCGTGGCCGGACGCACGGAGGACCCCTTCGTCAGGTATGCCGCCGGAGGCGTGACCACCTGGATCACCGCGCAGGCGGTGATCAACATCGGTGCGGTGCTCGGTCTGCTGCCGATCGCCGGCGTCCCCCTCCCGCTGTTCTCCTACGGAGGGTCCGCCCTGCTGCCGACCATGTTCGCCATCGGGCTGCTGATCACGTTCGCGCGGGACGAGCCCGCTGCGCGGGCGGCGCTTTCCATGCGGCAACCTCGCTTTGGTAGAAAGCGGGCGGGAGCAGTGCCCGTCGGTGGACGAACCGGGGCTCCTCGGAGATGGAACACGATGCGACGGCGCGCCTCGGCGGCGCGCTCGTCCGGAGAGCGGTGAATTTCGGTGCATGTCGTACTCGCCGGTGGGGGGACCGCCGGCCACATCGAGCCCGCGCTCGCCCTCGCGGACGCCCTGCGCAGGCAGGACCCGACGGTGGGCATCACTGCCCTGGGCACGGAGCGCGGCCTGGAGACCACGCTCGTTCCGCAGCGGGGCTACGAGCTCGCGCTCATCCCGGCCGTACCGCTGCCCCGCAAGCCCACGCCCGAGCTGATCACCGTCCCGGGCCGGCTGCGCGGCACCATCAAGGCCACCGAGCAGATCCTGGAGCGCACCAAGGCGGACGTGGTCGTCGGCTTCGGCGGCTACGTCGCCCTGCCCGGCTACCTCGCCGCCAAGCGCCTCGGCGTGCCGATCGTGATCCACGAGGCCAACGCCCGCCCGGGACTCGCCAACAAGATCGGCTCCCGCTACGCCGCGAAGGTCGCCGTCTCCACGCCCGACAGCAAGCTGCGCGACGCCCGCTACATCGGCATCCCGCTGCGGCGCTCCATCGCCACGCTGGACCGGGCCGCCGCCCGCCCCGAGGCCCGGCACGTGTTCGGCCTCGACCCGAACCTGCCCACGCTGCTGGTCTCCGGCGGCTCGCAGGGCGCCCGCCGGCTCAACGAGGTGGTCCAGCAGGTCGCGCCCTGGCTGCAGCAGGCCGGCATCCAGATCCTGCACGCGGTCGGCCCGAAGAACGAACTGCCGCACGTGCAGCAGATGCCGGGGATGCCCCCGTACATCCCGGTAAGTTACCTGGACCGGATGGACCTCGCGTACGCCGCGGCCGACATGATGCTCTGCCGCGCGGGCGCGATGACCGTCGCCGAGCTCTCCGCCGTCGGGCTCCCGGCCGCCTACGTCCCGCTGCCCATCGGCAACGGCGAACAGCGGCTGAACGCCCAGCCGGTGGTCAAGGCCGGCGGCGGACTGCTGGTCGACGACGCGGAACTGA
This sequence comes from Streptomyces sp. 7R007, assembly GCF_054850255.1. Taxonomy (NCBI): domain Bacteria; kingdom Bacillati; phylum Actinomycetota; class Actinomycetes; order Kitasatosporales; family Streptomycetaceae; genus Streptomyces; species Streptomyces sp. 7R007. The sequence goes on from NZ_JBTWMV010000034.1 coordinate 71,461, forward strand.
CGCCGGAGTGGGTCCGGCAGAACGTGCTGCCCGTGCTCGCCGACCCGCACCGGCTGTACGAGATGTCCCGCGCCGCCGGCGAGTTCGGCCGCCGGGACGCCGACGAGCTGCTCGTCGGCATGGTGTACGAGGCGATCGCCTCGCGCCGTTAGGCACGTGTGACGGAGGGCAGGGGTTGTGGCCGGACCGACCACCGCGGAGCGCGGTGAACGCCAGCAGGAGTCGTCCGGCCCGCCCCTCGTCCGGCGGTTGAGGCGGCTCGGGCCGCGACGGCTTCGTACGATCATCATCCTGGCCGTCGGGCTGGTGCTCGTCGGCACGGGCGCCGTCTGGGTGCTGTACGGGTCCTCGTGGGTGCGCGTGGAGCGCGTGTCGGTCTCCGGCACCCGGGTGCTGACGCCCGCACAGGTGCGCGAGGCCGCCGAGGTGCCCGTGGGGGCGCCGCTGGTCTCCGTCGACACCGACGCGATCGAGGCGCGGCTGCGCCGGAAAATGCCCCGAATCGACTCGGTTGACGTGGTCCGTTCCTGGCCCCACGGAATCGGGCTGAAAGTGGTCGAGCGGACTCCGGTTCTGCTTGTCCAAAAGGGCGGAAACTTCATCGAAGTGGACCGCAAAGGTGTCCGTTTCGCCACGGTTTCCCAGGCCCCGAAAGGCGCCCCGCTCCTCGAATTGAGCCTCTCCCGCACCGGTTCCGCCGCCGCGAGCCTGCGCCGGTTCGGCGAGGAGCGGCTGGTACGCGAGGCGGTGCGGGTCGCGGGCTCCGTCCCGTCCGCCGTCGCGCACCGCACCCGGACCGTCAAGGTGCGTTCCTACGACGACATCTCGCTGAAGTTGAACGACGGCCGCACGGTCGCGTGGGGGAGTGCCGAGCGGGGTGCGCTGAAGGCCCGTACGCTCGTCGCTCTCATGAAAGCGGCTCCGGATGCGCGGCACTTCGACGTCTCGGTTCCCACCGCCCCTGCGTCATCGGGGAGTTGACGCACATCCGCGCAGGCCAGCACCCTGGTTGGGCAGCGCTACGGCTGATCACATAGGGTGAAAAGAAAAACGGGAGGTTCGGCGTGTTCGTTGAACGTGCGCCACTTGTCGACTTAGTGTCCTGTTCGGAAGACTCCAGCGAACAGTCACACTGGTAACCCTAAACTTCAACGTTAGGGTTCGGGTCGGCGAAACGGACCGTCCCATTCGGCATCAGTCGCCGGATCGCATCCCCTGCGAAGCGGCGACACGTAATTCGAGGCGAGAGGCCTTCGACGTGGCAGCACCGCAGAACTACCTCGCAGTCATCAAGGTCATCGGTGTCGGCGGCGGTGGTGTCAATGCCATCAACCGGATGATCGAGGTCGGTCTCAAGGGTGTCGAGTTCATCGCCATCAACACCGACGCACAGGCGCTGTTGATGAGCGACGCCGACGTCAAGCTCGACGTCGGCCGCGAACTCACCCGCGGACTCGGCGCCGGAGCCAACCCGGCCGTCGGCCGCAAGGCCGCCGAGGACCACCGCGAGGAGATCGAGGAGGTCCTCAAGGGGGCCGACATGGTCTTCGTGACGGCCGGTGAAGGCGGCGGCACCGGCACCGGCGGCGCGCCCGTCGTGGCCAACATCGCCCGCTCCCTGGGCGCCCTCACCATCGGCGTGGTCACCCGCCCCTTCACCTTCGAGGGACGCCGGCGCGCCAACCAGGCCGAGGACGGCATCGCCGAGCTCCGCGAAGAGGTCGACACCCTCATCGTCATCCCGAACGACCGGCTGCTGTCCATCTCGGACCGCCAGGTCTCGGTGCTCGACGCCTTCAAGTCGGCCGACCAGGTCCTGCTCTCCGGTGTGCAGGGCATCACCGACCTGATCACCACGCCCGGTCTGATCAACCTCGACTTCGCCGACGTCAAGTCGGTCATGTCCGAGGCCGGTTCGGCGCTCATGGGCATCGGCTCGGCCCGCGGCGACGACCGCGCGGTGGCCGCGGCCGAGATGGCGATCTCCTCGCCGCTGCTGGAGGCGTCCATCGACGGCGCCCGGGGCGTGCTGCTGTCCATCTCCGGCGGCTCCGACCTCGGCCTGTTCGAGATCAACGAAGCGGCCCAGCTGGTCAGCGAGGCCGCCCACCCCGAGGCCAACATCATCTTCGGCGCGGTCATCGACGACGCCCTCGGCGACGAGGTCCGGGTCACCGTGATCGCGGCCGGCTTCGACGGCGGCCAGCCGCCGGCCCGCCGGGAGACCGTCATGGGCTCGGCCTCGTCCTCGGCCCGCCGCGAGGAGCCCACTCCGGTACGGCAGCCCGAGTCCCGCCCGACCTTCGGCTCGCTCGGCAGTGTCACGCCGAAGGAGGAGCCGGAGCCCGCGCCCGAGCCGGCCGCCGACCTCCCGGTCGCCCCGCCGGTTCCGTCGTCGCGGTCCTACACGGACAGCGCGGCCGAGGAACTGGACGTACCGGACTTCCTCAAGTGATCCTTCTGACGTGATAGAGCAACGCTCCGAAACGAGCACAGTGAGCGGCGCGCACTTCGCTTTCACCAGCCGGTGGGGCGGGGTGAGCGCCGTTCCGTACGAGGAGCTCAACCTCGGCGCAGCGGTCGGCGACGACCCCGGCGCCGTACGCGCCAACCGGGAGCTGGCGGCCAAGTCCTTCGGCCTGGACCCGGCTTCGGTGGTCTGGATGAACCAGGTGCACGGCAAGGACGTGGCCGTGGTGGACGGGCCCTGGGGCGAGCGGCCGGCGCCCGAGGTGGACGCCGTCGTCACGGCGCGGCGCGGGCTCGCCCTCGCCGTGCTGACCGCCGACTGCACGCCGGTGCTGCTCGCCGACCCCGTCGCCGGGATCGCCGCCGCGGCCCACGCGGGGCGGCCGGGCCTGGTCAAGGGGGTCGTCCCCGCCGCCGTACGGGCCATGGTCGAGCTCGGCGCCGAGCCGTCCCGGATCGTCGCCCGCACCGGACCCACCGTCTGCGGGCGGTGCTACGAGGTGCCGGAGGCGATGCGCGCGGAGGTGACCGCCGTCGAACCGGCGGCGCACGCCGAGACGAATTGGGGCACGCCCGCGGTCGACGTGGCCGCCGGAGTGCACGCGCAGCTCGACCGGCTCGGGGTGCGCGACCGGGAGCGGTCGCCGGTGTGCACGCTCGAATCGCAGGACCACTTCTCGTACCGGCGCGACCGCATCACGGGGCGACTCGCGGGATATGTCTGGCTGGACTGAGGGACATGACGGACCGTAAGGACGAACTCGCCGAGAACCTGGCGAAGGTGGAGCGCCGGATCGCCGACGCCTGCGCGGCCGCCGGGCGCCGGCGGGAGGAGGTGACCCTGATCGTGGTCACCAAGACCTACCCGGCGAGCGATGTGCGCATCCTGTCGGAGCTCGGCGTGCGGCACGTGGCCGAGAACCGGGACCAGGACGCGGCGCCCAAGGCCGCCGAATGTTCGGATCTGCCGCTGACTTGGCACTTTGTTGGTCAGCTCCAGACCAACAAGGTGCGTTCGGTGGTCGGTTATGCCGATATGGTGCAGTCCGTCGACCGTGCCCGGCTTGTCGCGGCGCTCTCCAAGGAGGCGGTGCGGCAGGGGCGCGAACTCGGCTGTCTGATCCAGGTCGCGCTCGACGCGGGCGAGAGCGGACGCGGGGAGCGCGGGGGTGTCGGACCCGACGGAATCGAAGAGTTGGGCGAACTCGTCGCGGGCTCCCCGGGCCTGCGGCTGGCCGGCCTGATGACCGTCGCCCCGCTCACCGGTCCCTACGCGGGACGCGAACGGGCGGCGTTCGAGCGGTTGATGGATTTGTCGACCGACCTGCGCCGAGCCCATCCGGCTGCGAACATGGTCTCGGCAGGAATGAGTGCGGACCTCGAACAGGCCGTGGCGGCCGGAGCGACACATGTGCGCGTCGGTACGGCGGTACTCGGAGTCCGCCCCAGGCTCGGGTAACGTCGCCAGGAAGTCGGACCACAGCAGAAAATATGGTCATTACCGCCGAAAGGCGGGTGTAACGACCTCGTGGATCGCGGGCACTTGGCAGTCGTCAGCCGATCCACCACAGAGCGGAGGACTCAGAGCATGGCCGGCGCGATGCGCAAGATGGCGGTCTACCTCGGCCTCGTGGAGGACGATGGGTACGACGGCCGGGGATTCGACCCCGATGACGACTTCGAGCCCGAGCTCGACCCCGAGACCGAGCGGGACCACCGGCGGCACGAGCCGTCGCACCCGTCGCACGGCGCGCACCAGTCCCAAAGGGACGAAGAGGTGCGAATCGTACAGCCGCCCGCCCCGCGCGAACCGGTCGCACGTTCCGCTTCGCTACCCGCGGAATCCGGCCGTCCGGCGCGCATCGCGCCCGTGGCGTCCATCACACAAGAACGCGCAAGCCTGGAGAAGAACGCACCGGTGATCATGCCCAAGGTCGTGTCGGAACGAGAGCCTTACCGGATCACCACACTGCACCCGCGGACCTACAACGAGGCCCGTACCATCGGGGAACACTTCCGTGAGGGCACCCCGGTGATCATGAATCTGACTGAGATGGATGACACAGACGCGAAGCGACTTGTCGACTTTGCGGCCGGTTTGGTGTTTGGTCTTCACGGCAGCATCGAGCGGGTGACGCAGAAGGTGTTCCTGTTGTCGCCTGCTAACGTCGATGTCACGGCGGAGGACAAGGCCCGCATCGCAGAGGGCGGGTTCTTCAACCAGAGCTGAGACGCACGACCGGAACGAAGCATGAAACAGGGGAGAGGGAAGCACAGGCCATGAGCGTGTTCGCGCAGGTGATCTACATCGCGCTGATGGTTTTCCTCGTCGTGCTGATCTTCCGGCTCGTCATGGACTACGTGTTCCAGTTCGCCCGCTCGTGGCAACCCGGCAAGGCGATGGTGGTTGTACTGGAGGCCACCTACACTGTCACCGATCCACCGCTGAAGCTTCTGCGGCGGGTTATCCCGCCGCTGCGTCTCGGGGGCGTGGCGCTCGACCTGTCCTTCTTCGTACTGATGATCATCGTCTACATCCTCATCACCATCGCGCAGAACTTCGTGAGGTGACTGTGGACGATACGGTCTTGCCGACTGCCGATGACTACGTTGAGGTGAAGAGATGCCGTTGACCCCCGAGGACGTGCGGAACAAGCAGTTCACGACCGTCCGCCTCCGAGAAGGCTATGACGAGGACGAGGTCGATGCCTTCCTCGACGAGGTCGAAGCCGAACTGACCCGCCTGCTCCGCGAGAACGAGGACCTGCGCGCCAAACTGGCCGCGGCCACGCGCGCCGCCGCCCAGAACCAGCAGAACATGCGCAAGCCCCCGGAGGGTCCCGGCGGTCCGCAGGACCAGCAGGGCGGTATGCCGCAGCAGGGCATGCGCGGGCCGGGCGCCCCCGTGCCGGCCGGCATATCGGGCCCGCCGCAGCAGCAGATGGGCGGCCCCATGGGTGGCCCGCCCCAGCTGCCGAGCGGTGCCCCGCAGCTGCCCGCCGGCCCCGGCGGACAGGGTGGCCCGCAGGGTCCCGGCCCGATGGGCCAGGGTCCGATGGGTCAGGGCCCGATGGGCGGTCAGCCCGGCATGCCCCAGCAGATGGGCGGTCAGCCCGGCATGCCGCAGCAGATGGGCGGCCCGATGGGCGGTCCCATGGGTGGCCCGATGGGCGGCCCCGGTCAGGGCCCCGGCGGCGACAGCGCCGCCCGTGTCCTCTCGCTGGCCCAGCAGACCGCCGACCAGGCGATCGCCGAGGCCCGCTCCGAGGCCAACAAGATCGTCGGCGAGGCCCGCAGCCGCGCCGAGGGTCTGGAGCGTGACGCCCGTGCCAAGGCCGACGCCCTGGAGCGGGACGCGCAGGAGAAGCACCGCGTCGCGATGGGCTCCCTGGAGTCCGCCCGCGCCACGCTGGAGCGCAAGGTCGAGGACCTGCGCGGCTTCGAGCGCGAGTACCGCACGCGGCTGAAGTCCTACCTGGAGTCCCAGCTGCGTCAGCTGGAGACCCAGGCCGACGACTCCCTCGCCCCGCCGCGCACCCCGGCCACGGCCTCCCTGCCGCCGTCCCCGGCGCCCTCCATGGCTCCGGCCGGCGCGAGCGCCCCGTCCTACGGCGGCAACCAGACCATGGGCGGTGCGCCGAGCCCCGCTGCCCCGTCCTACGGCGGCCAGCAGCAGATGTCCCCGGCGATGACCCAGCCGATGGCTCCGGTCCGCCCGCAGGGCCCGTCCCCGATGGGCCAGGCGCCGTCGCCGATGCGCGGCTTCCTGATCGACGAGGACGACAACTGACGGCCCCGGCACGGTGAGTAGTACGCCGTAGGCGTCGGCAGCGTTCAACAGGGCGGGGCCCCGGATCTCGACCCAGGCCCAGCGCCGCACGACGACGAGCG
>NZ_JBTWMV010000035.1:0-72616 GCF_054850255.1 Streptomyces sp. 7R007
GTAGAGGTGCCCCACGCCGACGACTTGTCGGCTCAACCGTTCGGGGAGGCTACCGGTATCAGCACAGACCGCGAACCGGGCGTCTTCGTCGCTGCCCGCGTTCCGTAGACCTGAAGCGGCAGGTGTTGATCGGTGGTGGCGTCGTGGGTAGGAAGGCTGCATGACCCGACTCGGTGCTGTCTTCCGTCCTCAGCTGCCCCCAGAACGGCTCCGTGACGTTGCCCGGCTTGCCGATGCGGCCGGGTTGGAGGAGTTGTGGCTGTGGGAGGACTGCTTCCGTGAGGGCGGTGTCTCCACCGCCGCCGCCGCGCTCGCCTGGACCGAGCGGGTGCGGGTCGGCGTGGGGCTGCTGCCGGTGCCGTTGCGGAACGTCGCCATCACCGCCATGGAGGTCGCCGCGCTGCACCGGATGTTCCCGGGACGCCCCGTCGTCGGCGTCGGGCACGGCGTGCAGGACTGGATGGGGCAGGTCGGGGCCCGCGTTGCCTCGCCGCTCACACTCCTCCGCGAGCATCTCGTCGCCCTCCGGGCGCTGTTGCGCGGCGAGCGGGTGAGCACGGAGGGGCGGTACGTCCGTCTCGACGACGTCGCCCTCGACTGGCCGCCCGACGGGGACCGGGACGGGGGCGTTCCCGTTCTCGTCGGCGCCACCGGACCCCGTACGCTCCGGCTCGCCGGCGAAGCCGCCGACGGCACGATCCTCACGGCCGCCACCTCCGCCGACGGCGTACGGCGGGCCCGGCAACTCATCGACGAGGGGCGGGCGTCCGCCGGGAGGCCGGACAGCGAACCGCACGACGTCATCGTGTACCTGCTCGCCGCCACCGGACCCGACGCCGCCGCCCGCCTCCGTGCCGAACTCGTCGCCGAGGGACTCCAGGACGTCCCCGGCCTCGGCGTCGCCGGAGACGCCGGTGCCGTCGCCAAGGCCGTACAGCGTCTCGCCGAAGCCGGTGCCGACCGGGTGATCCTCCAGCCGACGGGGGACGAGCCCGACCCGGAGGGGTTCGTGCGGTTCGTGGCGGAGGGCGTCAGGCCGCTCGTCGTTCCCAACACGGCCCCCAATACGGCCCCCAACATGGCCCCCAATACGGCCGGTGCGGCCAGTGCCACCGGTGCGCCCAGTGCGTCCAGTACGTCCAGTACGTGACGGCCCGTCCGAAGCCACCCCCCATGGTCCCCACACCGAGCCACCCCATCCCCACCCCCTGGCGCCTCCCCTTCGCCCTCGCCTGGGAAGCCTTCCGGGCCGGCAGTCGTCCCGTCGGTGCCGTCGTCGTCGACCGTGACGGCGCTGTCGTCGCCGTCGGCCGCAACCGCAGCGAGGAATCCCTCGCCCCGCCCGGGCAGCTCGCCGGCACCAGCATCGCCCACGCCGAGATCAACGCCCTCGCCCAGTTGCCGACCGGCCGTTCCACCGAGGGCTTCCGGCTCTACACCACCCTCGAACCCTGCCTGCTGTGCAGCAGTGCCCTCATTCACAGTCACGTCCGCCATGTCGTGTACGCCGCTCCCGACCCGGCATGGCGCGGCATCGAGGACGTGCCCGGCGTCGGCGGGCTCATCGCCGACCGCTGGGCCCGCCGCGAAGGCCCCCTCCAGGGACCGCTCGCCACCTTCGGCGCCCTGCTCATGCAGATGTGGAGCGCGCTGCACGAACCGGACGGCGCCACTCCGGCGTCCACCGCGCTACGGCTCGTCGCCATCGACGGTCTCCTCGACGCCCCCACGGCCCAGGCGGCGTACGACCTTCTCCACCCCCACATCCATGACCGCTCACATCCATGACCGCTCACATCCATGACCGCCCACCTCCACCTCCACGGCCCCCACCCTCACGACCCCCCACCTCCATGACCGCCCACCTCCACCCCCACGCCCCCCACCTCCACGACCCCGCCGCCCGTAGCCGAGGCCCTCGGCGGCAATGCGGTAATCCAGTACCGTTCCGCCGCCTCCCCCTGTCACGATCACCCCATGGCCGACAACCACCCCCGCACCTTCGAGGATCTCGTCGCGGAAGGCGTCTCCGTTCCGACCGAAGGATGGGACTTCTCCTGGTTCGACGGGCGCGCCACGGAGGAGCGGCCCTCCTGGGGGTACGCCGTCTCCCTCGCCGGCCGGCTGGCCGCCGCCGACGCCGCGCTGGACGTGCAGACCGGGGGAGGGGAGGTGCTGGACTTCGCCCTGCGCCGGGCCGCGAAGAGGCCCACGGTCAGCGCGGCGACCGAGGGCTGGCCGCCGAACGTGGCCAAGGCCACCACCCTGCTCCACCCGCACGGCACCGTGGTCGTCGCCGCGCCCGAGGACGCCCCGCTGCCCTTCGCGGACGGCGCCTTCGACCTCGTCAGCAGCCGGCACCCGGTGACCCCGCACTGGGAGGAGATCGCCCGCGTCCTGCGCCCCGGCGGCACCTACTTCGCCCAGCACGTCGGGCCGAAGAGCGTCTTCGAACTCGTCGAGCTCTTCCTCGGCCCCCAGCCGGAGGCCGTCCGCAGTGCCCGCCACCCCGACCGCGAGCGCGCCGGCGCCGAGGCGGCCGGCCTGGAGATCGTCGACCTGCGCGCCGAGCGCCTGCGCGTCGAGTTCCACGACATCGCCGCCGTCGTCCACTTCCTGCGCAAGGTGATCTGGATGGTCCCCGGCTTCACGGTCGAGGCGTACGAGCCTCAACTCCGCGCCCTGCACGAGCGGATCGTGACCGACGGCCCCTTCGTCGCGCACAGCACCCGGCACCTCGTCGAGGCCCGCCGCCCGGCCCTCTCCAGCACGGCGCCGACACCCTAGGCATGCGGGCCCGCCCCCACCTCCCCGATCACCAACTCCGCCTCCGCCTCCAGCACTTCCCCCACCCGCGCCACCCGCGCCGCCAACTCCCGTTCCTGCCGCGCCGTCAGCCGGAGCAGCGGCTCCACGGTCACCGTCGTACGACGGCCCCGGCGGCGCTGGTGCCACACCCCCGCCACCACCCCGTCGACCAGCAGGACGGGGAAGTTGCCCGCCTGGCCACCTGCCAGCGCGCGCCCGTACGCGGCACCCGGGAACAGCCTCTCGCGGGGCTGCGCGGCGATGCCGTACGCGTCGAAGTACGGCAGCAACCGCACCCCGCGCACGGGCCGGTCCGGGAACACCGTGTCCCCGGCCGCGACCCACCACCCGGCCTCTCCTTCGAAGGCGACCTCCTCGATCTCCCCGGCGCCGGCCAGCCTCCCGAACAGCTCGACCGCCCAACCCGGCTTCGCCGCCAGCCACTTGGCGAAGTGGTCCGGTCGCGCCGGACCGTACGCCCGCAGATAACGGGTCGTCAGCTCGCGCAATGCCCGCTCCGGCGGCAACGGGGTGAAGTGCGGCGGGCGGGTGTACGTCACCTTGCGGCCGCGGTTCGGGCCGAAGCACAGGGCGCCCGACTGGCCGGCCCGGTGCAGCACCTGCCGCCAGCGCGGCCACAGGGCCTGGAACGCGGGCATCACCCGTTCCCCGGCCCAAGGGCCGGTCCGTGCGACGACCGCCTCGTCCAGCTCGTCGATCGTCAGACACACACCCTCCAGGGCGTCCCCGACCGCCGCCACGATCAGCCGGGCCTGCTCCTCCGTCACCCGTACGCCCGGCGCGAAGCCGCTCGCGCCGGACGCCACCGCGGGCAACGCACCGCACCACCAGGGCAGTTCATCCGCCGCCAGCAGATGGACGGTCCCGCGCGGGCCGTGCGTCCGCACCAGTGAGCGCTCCTCGCCCCACAGCGCGGCGCGTACGTCGGCCCGGGTGCGCGCGGTCGTGCGTACCCCCACCGACACCTCACCCGCCGACGGCACCTGCGCGTGCGCGCCGGCCATCGCCGAGACGACCTCGGCCACCGAGGTGTCCTCCGCGGCGGGCGTGGCCAGGAACTGCCGCTCCAGCCGACGCGCGCTCGCCTGGTCCCATGTGATTCCCACGGTCATGTCCCGACGGTAGGCCGCGAGGAGGTCAGATCCTGTCCGCTGACGTGCCGTCGAGTTCGCCGGGTGTCCGTCCTCGCATTCGCAGGTCAGACCGCGGTTTCCACATTGTTATCGAGGCCGGCTCGCTTCGCGGCCATGTCTTCCCGTAAGTTCAGACCAAGGTAATTCGCGTCAGCAAAGCTGCGCGGGACGGCACCGCGCAGTGGAGGGGGCTGCGCGGCGCCGTCTTCCCTCTTCGCCTTACTCGCACCCCGGGTTTCCCTCGCTCCCTCGGCTCCGAGCCGTCAAGCGGGCGTTCCCCGGTCGCGTCACCCGCCTGGGCGACAGGGGGGCAACTCGGCGCACGGAGGCACAAGGCGTGGCAAACGCAGTGCATCCGCCCGCATCCCCCGCACATCTCCCCGTATCCCACCCGTTCGCCCTGGGAATCCCCTGTGTTCCGGCCATGAGACCCCCACGAGAAGGGCCTCCCGAGACCACCTCGCCGTCGCCGCGCGAATCCGGAGAGTAGTTGTGGCACGCCGATGCACGCAGCATCACTTACGAAGGGTTATGGTGGAAACCCCCCCTCGGGCCGGTCCGTCTCCCCCCCACGGACCGGCCCGTTTTCCTGTTCGTACGGACCGGCCCGTATTGCTGTTCGCACGGACCGGCCCGTGTTGCTGTCCGGGCGAGGCGCCTTCCGGGCCGCGGTTGTCCGGGCCGGGTGCCTTCCGGGCCGCGGGGCGCGGCGACGCCGTAAGGGGCGTGGCATCCCCCACAGTTGGCGCCCAGCCCGCCGAACCCCGCAACACACGGCGGCCACAGGCCCGGGTAGGCTCAGCCCGCGGGGACCGCATCCGCACGGAGGGGCTGAACATCACGTGATCCTGCGCGACAAGCTGCGCAGCCTGCTCGTCAGGCTGTACGCACGCCGGGTGGAAGGCCACCTGGACCACGCCCAGGTGCCCAAGCACATCGGCGTCATCATGGACGGCAACCGACGCTGGGCGAAGGCCGCGGGTTCGACCACCGCGCAGGGCCACCAGGCCGGGGCCGACAAGATCGAGGAGTTCCTCGGCTGGTGCACCGAGACGGACGTCGAGGTCGTCACGCTGTGGCTGTTCTCCACCGACAACTTCGGCCGGCCGCAGGAGGAGCTCGTCCCGCTCCTGAAGATCATCGAGGACACCGTCCGGTCCCTCGCCGCCGACGGCCGCTGGCGCGTGCACCACGTCGGCGCGCTCGACCTGCTGCCCTCGGGGATGCAGCGCACCCTGAAGGAGGCGGAAGAGGCCACCGCCCACATCGACGGAATACTGGTCAACGTCGCCATCGGCTACGGCGGCCGCCAGGAGATCGCCGACGCGGTCCGCTCGATGCTGCTCGGCGCCGCCGAACGGGGCACCTCCATGGAGGAGCTCGCCGAGACCGTCGACGTCGACATGATCGGCCGTCACCTCTACACCGGCGACCAGCCCGACCCGGACCTCGTCATCCGCACCAGCGGCGAGCAGCGGCTGTCCGGCTTCATGCTGTGGCAGACCGCGCACTCCGAGTACTACTTCTGCGAGGTCTTCTGGCCGGCCTTCCGCAAGGTCGACTTCCTGCGCGCCCTGCGCGACTACGCCGCACGCCACCGGCGGTACGGCGGCTGAGGGTCGTCGCCTGCCGGAGGGGCCCCGCAATCCCGCCCGCAGGCGCACGTAACACCTACGGGCCCCAGCGTGGGCGCGCGTAACACCCACGGGCCGTACCGCGGGCGCACGTAACCCCAGGGCCTCTGCGACTACCCCATTTGGGGCGGAAGTAACAAGGAGTTCACCAGGGCGCCGTCATATGCGTCGGCATGGTGACGCATGTTCGAGGGCATAAGCCAAGCAGGTCGACACCCGAACCACGGGTGTCGGATCTCAGCGGACGGCACGGGGCCGTCCGCCCGGGAGGCCCTTTGCACCAGCCCGACCGTGCGGTTCCAGCACGGAAGACCAGGCGGAGGGCCGGTCACCGGCCCGTGCATCGCGGCCGTCGACCGGTCCAGCTCCACTCCGTCGCTCCCCGACCTCATCCGAGGGGGTACGTCCTTCCGTGGTGACCAGCACAAAGCGCCACAAGCCAGACCGGCGCACCTATGTTCTCGACACCAGCGTCCTGCTGGCCGACCCGAACGCCCTGACCCGCTTCGAGGAGCACGAGGTCGTGCTCCCCATCGTGGTGGTCACGGAGCTGGAGGCGAAGCGGCACCATCCCGAACTCGGCTACTTCGCCCGGCAGGCCCTGCGCCTGCTCGACGACTACCGGGTGAAGTACGGCCGCCTCGACGCCCCCATCCCGATCGGGGAGCTGGGCGGGACCGTCCGTGTCGAGCTCAACCACTCGGACCCCAGCGTTCTGCCGACCGGCTACCGCCTGGGGGACAACGACTCCCGCATCCTCGCGGTGGCCCGCAACCTGCAGGCCGAGGGGTTCGACGTCACCGTCGTGTCGAAGGACCTGCCGCTCAGGATCAAGGCCTCCTCCGTGGGCCTCCTCGCCGAGGAGTACCGCGCCGAGCTCGCCATCACGGACTCCTCCGGCTGGACCGGCATGTCCGAACTGACCCTGCCGGGCGAACAGGTGGACATCCTCTTCGAGGAAGGACACGTGTACGTCCCCGAGGCCGGCGACCTTCCGGTGCACACCGGCCTGACGATCCACTCCGAGCGCGGCAAGGCCCTCGGCCGGGTCACGGCCGAGGGCAACGTCCGGCTGGTGCGGGGCGACCGCGAGGCCTTCGGCATCAAGGGCAGGAGCGCCGAGCAGCGCATCGCGCTCGACCTGCTCCTCGACCCGGACGTCGGGATCGTGTCCATGGGCGGCCGGGCCGGCACCGGCAAGTCGGCGCTGGCCCTGTGCGCGGGGCTGGAGGCGGTCCTGGAGCGCCGTCAGCACCAGAAGGTGATGGTCTTCCGTCCGCTGTACGCGGTGGGCGGGCAGGAGCTCGGCTATCTGCCCGGCACCGAGGCGGAGAAGATGAGCCCCTGGGCGCAGGCGGTCTTCGACACGCTGTCCGCGGTCACCAGCCGCGAGGTCATCGAGGAAGTCACCGCGCGCGGGATGCTGGAGGTCCTGCCGCTCACCCACATCCGCGGCCGCTCGCTGCACGACGCGTTCGTGATCGTGGACGAGGCGCAGTCGCTGGAGCGGAACGTCCTGCTGACCGTGCTGTCCCGGATCGGCGCCAACTCACGGGTGGTTCTCACCCATGACGTGGCACAGCGGGACAATCTGCGCGTAGGGCGCTACGACGGTGTCGTCGCGGTCGTGGAGAAGCTGAAGGGACACCCGCTCTTCGCGCACGTGACGCTGACGAGGTCCGAGAGGTCCCAGATCGCGGCCCTTGTGACCGAAATGCTGGAAGACGGTCAAATCTGACGGTCCGAGGGCCAGTTGGCGCCGTCCCGCAAAGGCTGTGAGCCTAGCGGGGCGGCGTCTTCGCGTGTGGCTGTTTCGCGAAATCCCGGGGGTCAAACGGGATGTGAGCTTTCACACGCAACTCGGAATTGCCACCCGGCGTCCGGTTACGGCAGAGTCTCACTCCTGTCAGGCCCCGCATGCGACACATCTGTACCCCCAGCGGTACGGCACCACAGAAGCGTCACCGCCAACTCCATAGCGTCGTCGTATGCCGCCCGAGCACCATGCGGCGCTCCCTCCGCGGGAGTTGTCCACCGGGCCCGTGTCTCCCGTGACCCCGTAGGTGGGAGGCCAGTGTCAGGGGCACGATTGCGTCCGCCAGGGTCACCGAAGCGGGCGATGCTGGAAGGAAACCGTGTGAGCCGGATTTCGGTCCGGGGGTTCGCAGTGGCTTCGGCCACCGCGGTCACCGCCGTCGGAAGCGTTGTGGGCGTTGCCTCGGGCAGCGTCGCTCAGACCAACGACGCCGAAGCGACGGCAGGAGACGCGACGCTTCTTGCGGACATACCCGTCGGCCAGCAGGCCCAGGTGCAGACCGCCTCGCTGACGCAGCAGGCGTCCACCCAGGCCATCGCCGCGGACGCCACCGCCAAGAAGGACGCCGAGGCGGCCGCCCGCAAGGCAGCGGCCGAGACGGCGATCGCGAAGAAGGAAGCCGCGGAGAAGGCGGCCAAGGAGGCCAAGGAGCGCGCGGAGGCCAAGACCGCCGCCAGCAGGTCCTCCGCCGACTTCCCGGTGCAGAGCTCGTACACCGTCGCCCAGATCCAGGCGATGGCGCGGCAGATGGTGCCGAGCGGCCAGTTCCAGTGCTTCAGCAACATCGTGGACCACGAGTCCAGCTGGAACTACCACGCGGTCAACGCCTCCTCCGGAGCGTACGGCCTCTTCCAGGCCCTTCCGGCCTCCAAGTACTCCTCCGCCGGCTCCGACTGGCAGACGAACCCGGCCACGCAGATCAAGTGGGGCCTGAACTACATGAACAGCCGCTACGGCAGTCCCTGCGACGCCTGGTCGTTCTGGTCGGCCAACCACTGGTACTGAGCCGCGGGAACACCCGAGCCGGTCTCTCAACCCTGTGAAGCCCCTCCCCGTCCTAGGGGAGGGGCTTTCGCCCTGTACGGTCGGACGCGACGACTCCGGGGGGAGTGGTGGGGCGAGACGGGGGAAGAGGACGGATCATGTCGCGAGTGCCAGGGTGGCTCGGTCGGATCGGCGCGGGCCTGACCGAGGTGAGTGAGCGGCTGGACGAGCGCCGGGCCGAGGTGGAGCGGGAGAGCACCGAACCCGAGCCGGCCCCGCCCGCCCCCGTCGACCGGGACCACCTCTCGCCGCTCCCCGACCACGTCACCGTCGTCCCGGCCCGGCCCGACCCCGCACAGGCCGTGCCGTGGGGCGTACGGGTGGCCGCGGAGGCCGGCTGGCGGCTGCTGGTGCTCGCGGGCACGGTGTGGGTGCTGATGCGGATCATCAGCGCCGTACAGCTGGTGGTGTTCGCCTTCGTCATCGCGCTGCTGCTGACCGCGCTGCTCCAGCCGACGGTCGCCCGGCTGCGGCGGCACGGCGTGCCGCGCGGCCCCGCCACCGCGCTCACCGTGATCCTGGGCTTCATCCTGCTGGGCCTGCTGGGCTGGTTCGTGACCTGGCAGGTCATGGAGAACATCGACGCGCTCTCCAACCAGATCCAGAACGGCATCGACGACCTGCGCAACTGGCTGCTGAAGAGCCCCTTCCACGTCACCGACAAGCAGATCAACCAGATCGCCAAGAACCTGCGCGAGGCGATCGGCGCCAACGCCGACCAGATCACCTCCACCGGTCTGGAGGGCGTGCAGGTCGTCGTCGAGGCGCTCACCGGGATACTGCTCGTCTTCTTCTCGACGCTGTTCCTGCTCTACGACGGCGAGCGCATCTGGCAGTGGTCGCTGAAGCTGGTCCCCGCGGCGGCCCGCGAGGGCGTCGCCGGCGCCGGTCCGCGCGCCTGGCGCACGCTCACCGCCTACGTCCGCGGCACGGTGCTGGTGGCGCTGATCGACGCGATCTTCATCGGCCTGGGCATCTACTTCCTCGACGTGCCCATGGCCGTACCGCTGGCCGTGTTCATCTTCCTGTTCTCGTTCATCCCCCTGGTCGGCGCGGTCGCCTCCGGTGCGCTGGCCGTGGTCGTGGCGCTGGTGACCCAGGGCGTGTTCACCGCCGGCATGACGCTCGCGGTGATCCTCGCCGTGCAGCAGATCGAGGGCCACATCCTGCAGCCGTTCATCCTGGGCCGCGCGGTCCGCGTCCACCCGCTCGCCGTCGTCCTGTCGGTCACCGCCGGCGGCATGGTCGCGGGCATCGGCGGCGCGGTGGTGGCCGTACCGCTGGTGGCGGTGACGAACACGGTGGTCAGCTATCTGAAGACGTACTCGGAGGAGCAGGCCCGGCGCCGGGCGCTGGTGTCCGCACCGGTGGGCGACGCCGTGGTGGAGGCTCCCGTGGAGGACGCGAAGGGCCTCGCCCACGAGAAGTGAGCGAGGCCCCTGGCGGTGCCGTGCGGCGACCGCCTACTCGACGTCGGCCAGGACGGCCTCGGCGTCCAGGGTGGTGCCCACCGCCTGGATCACCGACGCGATCTTGAACGCCTCCTGGATCACCTCGCGCTCGACGCCCGCCTTGCGCAGCACCTGCTCGTGCGAGTCCAGGCACATGCCGCAGCCGTTGACGGCGGACACGGCGAACGACCACAGCTCGAAGTCGACCTTGTCGACGCCCGGGTTGCCGATCACGTTCATCCGCAGACCGGCGCGCAGGCTGCCGTACTCGTGGTCGGACAGCAGGTGCCGGGTGCGGTAGAAGACGTTGTTCATCGCCATGACGGCCGCGGCGGACTTGGCCGCGGTGTACGCCTCCGGCGACAGGTTCGCCTTCGCCTCCGGCGCCAGCTCGCGCAGCACGAGGGGGGAGCGGGAGGCGATGGCGGTCGCCAGCACCGTGCCCCACAACTGCTGCGCCGGCAGCTCGGAGTTGCCGATGACCGAGCCCAGGTTGAGCTTCAGGTCCTTGGCGTAGTCCGGTATCGCGGACTTGAGGGTGTCGAGGGACATCTCAGCTCACTCCCCGGCCAGCAGCTTGACCGGGTCCAGCGTCTCGTCGCCCTTGCTCCAGTTGCAGGGGCACAGCTCGTCGGTCTGCAGGGCGTCCAGGACCCGCAGGACCTCCTTGGGGTTACGGCCGACGGAGCCGGCGGTCACCATGGAGAACTGGATCTCGTTGTTCTGGTCGACGATGAAGACGGCCCGCTTGGCGAAGCCCTCCTCGTCCTCGATGCCGAGCTCGCGCATCAGCTCGTGCTTGGAGTCGGCCATCATCGGGAACGGCAGGTCGCGCAGGTCGTCGTGGTCCTTGCGCCAGGCGTGGTGGACGAACTCCGAGTCGCCGGAGAAGCCCAGGATCTGGGCGTCGCGGTCGGCGAACTCCTCGTTCAGCTTGCCGAAGGCGGCGATCTCGGTGGGGCACACGAAGGTGAAGTCCTTGGGCCAGGCGAAGATCACCTTCCACTTGCCTTCGTAGGTCTTGTGGTTGATCTTCTCGAACTCCCGGCCCTTCTCCAGTGAGACGCAGGCGGTCAGTTCGAACTCGGGGAACTTGTCACCGACAGTGAGCACACGCTCTCCTTGCAGCGAAGAGACACCCGATTTTGTCGGATGTCTCCCATGGGTTGGACGGTTCCCGATCCTGGCACAGCGTGCATTGATTACGGAAATAGCTACACTCGGTCGCGTTGATCGGAGGTGGCTATAAGTGACCGTGAGTAATACGAGTATCCGGCGGCGCCAGCCCAGTCTCGCCCAGCTGCGCGCCTTCGCCGCCGTCGCCGAGCACCTCCACTTCCGGGACGCCGCCGCCGCGATCGGCATGAGCCAGCCCGCCCTGTCCGGCGCCGTCTCGGCGCTGGAGGAGGCCCTCGGGGTCACGCTGCTGGAGCGCACCACCCGCAAGGTGCTCCTCTCGCCCGCCGGCGAACGGCTCGCCGTACGCGCCAAGGCGGTCCTGGACGCGGTCGGGACGCTGCTGGAGGAGGCCGAGGCGGTACGGGCCCCCTTCACCGGCGTGCTGCGGCTCGGCGTCATCCCGACCGTGGCGCCGTATCTGCTGCCCACCGTCATCGACCTGGTGCACGGCCGCTACCCGCACCTCGACCTCCAGGTGCACGAGGAGCAGACCGCCACCCTCGTCGAGGGCCTGACCACCGGCCGCCTCGACCTGCTGCTGCTCGCCGTCCCCCTCGGCGTGCCCGGAGTCGTCGAACTGCCGCTCTTCGACGAGGACTTCGTGCTCGTCACCCCCCTCGGCCACCGGCTCGGCGGCCGGGAGGGCATCCCGCGCGAGGCGCTGAAGGAGCTCAACCTGCTGCTCCTGGACGAAGGACACTGCCTGCGCGACCAGGCCCTCGACATCTGCCGCGAGGCCGGCCGCGAGGACGCCCCCGTGACCACCACCGCGGCCGGGCTGTCCACGCTCGTCCAGCTCGTCGCCGGCGGCCTGGGCTGCACCCTGCTGCCGCGCACCGCCGTCAAGGTCGAGACCAGCCGCAGCAACCAGCTCCTCACCGGCTCCTTCGCCGAGCCCGCCCCCACCCGCCGCATCGCCCTCGCCATGCGCACGGGAGCGGCGCGCGGCGCGGAGTACGAGGAGCTGGCGGCGGCGCTGCGGCAGGCGCTGCGGCCGCTGCCCGTCCGGGTCCTGGACGCCTGAACCACGGCGCGGAATCGTTCAAATGACCGCCGAACAAAGCGCTTTGAACGGCCAGCGGACATCAACTCCCGTCAACTGAAGACAGGTCGGAAATCCCCGGTCTGCATATGCCTCCCGGCTGATACACAGACCCCCATCAGTGCGACGCGTCAGGCGTGTGTGCGAAAGGTCAAGGGGAGTGATGTCTGGCTTTCGGGATTCCCTCGACCGGGACCGCTACGACCGGCTGGCACGGGCCCTGATCTCGTGCGGGCGCGAGGAGTTCACCGGACGGCTGCGGGTGGCCGGGGTGCCGGGCGGCGTGCTGCACCTGCACCGCGGGCTCGTCGTCTCGGCGGAGAGCCCGGGAGCGCCCGGCCCCGAGGTGCTGCTGATGCGCTCCGGGCGGGTCGACGGCGAGCAGTGGGCGCAGCTGGTGCGGGAGTCCGGCGGCGCGCGCTGGCCGGCCACCGCGCTCATCGCCCACGGGTACGCGGGCGCCGCCCAGTTGCGGGTGGTGTGCGTGATGGCGCTGCTCGACGCCGTGTTCGCGATCGTCGCCGGACGCGTCGAGGACTGCGAGCGCGTCACCGGAGCCGACCCGTACGCCCCGGTCGCCGTCGGCGAACCGCCGGGCCGCCTGCTGCAGGACGCCGGCCGCAAGCTCGCCGCCGTCGCCGCGCTGCCCCGCCCCGTCCACCCCGACCGCGAACGGCCCGTACCGGCCACCGGGTCGGAGCCCGCCCGGCGCCTGACCGGACTCCAGCAGGAGCTGCTGGCCCACGCCGACGGCCGCCGTACCGCCCGCGACCTCGCCTTCCTCGCCGGCCGCGGGGTCTACACCGTCACCGTCGAGGTCGCCCGGATGCTCGCCGAGGGCCTCCTGGAGTGCCCCGACGCCCCCGTGCCGATACCGGTCGTGGTGCCGCCCGAGGTCTCCCCCGTACGGCACCGCGAACCGCCCCCGCCGCCACCCCCGCCCGGGCCGCTCCCCGTCCCCGCCGTGCTGCCCCGCCGCAGCCCCGGCGCCAGCGGCATCACCGAAGCCCTCACCCCGCACAAGAACGGGGCGAGTTGGAAAGGGTTCTTCCGCCTTCGAAACGGAACCGCGAAATGAAGAAGCCGAACAGACACGAAAAGAATTCGGGGAGTTGAGTACATGGATCACGAAGCCCTGGCGCTGGAGATGCGCGGACTGCGCGAACAGGTGACGGGAATCACCGACACCGCGGTCGCGGCCTGTGACGGACTGCTGATCGCCGCCGACACGGCCGACTCGATCGATCCGGAGGGCCTCGCCGCGCTCGCCGCGGCCGGTCTCGGCCTCGCCCGGCGCACCGCCGCCGCGACCTCCCGCGGTGCGCTGCGCCAGACGGTGACCTACGGCAGCCACGGCTGTGCCGCCTTCTACGCCGTGGGGGACGCCGCCCTGATGGTCGTACTCGGCGACGAGGGCATGGACGTGGACCGTCTGCACCGGGCGACCCTGCCGGCGCTCGACCGGATCGGCTCGATCCTCACCGGGCCGGACAAGGCCGTGAAGACGGCAGAAGGAGTCTGAAAGGATGGCGACGAAGCGTATGACCACCGGTTTCTCCGACCAGGTGATGAGCCTGGTCAAGTCCTTGCGCACCGAGGCGCCCGAGTGCGTCGCGTCCGGTGTGGTCGACATGTCCACCGGCATGCTGCTGGCGTACGAGACCGTCGACAACCACCCGCCGGAGGTCCTGGACCTGCTGGCGGGCGCGACCCTCGACCTTTTCCAGGGCCGCACGGTCGTGATGATCGAGGACCTGTGGAAGGAGCGACGGGGGCAGAGCCCCGGCGGCGACACCCACTTCTTCCAGGAGATCCTGGTCAACAGCGAGAACGTCACGCACCTGTTCGTGCGGATGAACGAGCAGCAGGACGTGGTCGCCGTCGTCGTCTGCCGCAAGTCGGTCAACGTGGGCATGCTCTTCGCCCAGGTACGGCGCGTGGTGCGCGAGCACAGTCTCTGAAACGGCGCGGGGCCCCTCCCCGTCGCAGGGGGAGGGGCCCGGTGGTCACTCCGTACGCAGCCCGTCCGGGCGCATCAGCCGGAGCAGCGGCGGCAGGCTGAGCAGGGTCACGGCGAGGACGACGCCGGCGCCGACGCCGGTCATCGAGGCGACGCCGGCCCAGTCGACGCGGACCGGGGTCGACGTCATCTTCAGCAGCACCGTGCCCAGCGTCAGGCCCACCGCGGACGCCAGCAGCAGGCCCAGTGCGATCGGGATCGCCGTCTGCCACAGCACCGACAGGCTCAGCGTGCGCCGCCGGGTGCCGAAGGCGACCAGCGCCGACAGCAGCCTGCGGCGCTCGCGCAACTGCTCCAGCTGCGACACCAGCAGGCTCGCGCCGATCAGCGCCAGCACACAGGCGGCGCCCACCAGCAGGCCGGTGCGGATGGAGGTGTACTTGCGGGACTGGTCGGTGGAGGTCCAGGTGGTCGGGTACGCCAGCGGGTCCACGGCGGCGGCCGTGTTGCGCACCAGGTCGTCGACGTCGGGCACGGACTTGTCGAGGTCGAGGTAGACCTGCCCGGTCAGTCCGGCGCTCACGGAGGCGGTCACCGCCTTCGGCGTCAGCAGGAAGCCGCCGCGGACGTACCCGTCCATGTCCTTGCGCCCCACGGCCTGCTTCAGGCCGGCCGGCACCGTCCAGGGGATCTCCTTGCCCTTGGGCGCGCCCTCGTAGGAGGCGTCGAGGTACAGGGTCCGCCCGGGCTTGGCCAGGCGCGGTGTGTCGCTGCTGTAGTCGCCGCGCGGCACGGCGAACACGTCACCGTCCCGGCACTTGGTCAGCCGGGCGAGCTGGCGCAGGGCGGTGCAGTCGCCGACGGTGAAGGCGGCGGAGTACTCCGGGTCCGCGCGCCGGTCGCCGATGTACCCCTCGGAGTACGCGTACACCGTGCGCACCCCCTTGGTCTGCCGGAACTGCGCGGCGGCCCGCGCGAGCGGCACCCGGTGCGGGACGGCCACCTGCATCTGCGCCCGGTCCATGTCGTGCCCGGAGCTCTTGGTGTAGTCGCTCTGCACGCCGGCGAACAGCATCTGCAGCGCGATCGCCCCGGCCACCGCCACCGCGATCCCGTTGACCAGCCGGGCCGCCGTCCCGCTGCTCAACTGCAGCCTGCGCACGGCCAGCTGCCAGGCCACCCCGCCCGCGCCCAGCCGGGCGACGACCGTCTCCACCAGCCACGGCAGCAGCGCGGTCACGCCGACCAGCAGCAGCATCACCCCGCCGATGACGAGGTACTGGTTGAAGTCCCCGTTGGTGCGGCCCTGCCCGATCATCGGGTAGAGCAGGGCGAGCCCGCCCAGCGGCAGCAGCAGCCGCCACCACAGCCGGCGTCGCGCGGGCCTGGCCGCGCGCACCACGCCCAGCGGCTCGATGACGACCCCGCGCAGCGCGAACAGCGTGACCAGCACGGCCGCCGCCGGCACCGCGAGGGCGACCAGCAGGGCGAGCACGGGGGAGGGGGTGAGGTAGCTCGGGAAGACGCTGACGTCGAACACCTCGACCGAGCCCGCGATCTGACGTGCGATCAGGAAGAAGACGGCGCCCAGGACCAGTCCGAGCACCGAACCCGCCAGCGCCTCGCCGGCCGCGATCCGCCGGGTCATCCGGCTGTCGGAGCCGACCAGCCGCAGGGCCGCGAGCCGACGGTCGCGCCGCTCCCCGCCGAACCGCACGGCCGCCGCGATGAACACCGCGACCGGCATCAGCAGCGCCACGAGGACCACGAGGATCAGCAGGAGCAGCACCGGGTCCATCCGCTCGGACGTGTTCTGCCGCTCCCCGAAGTGGTCGATGCGCTCCACGCGACCGCTCTCCAGGCTCGCCGCGAGGTTCTCGGCGCCCCGGTAGAAGGTGAGCTCCTGCGAGCCGATCAGCCCGCTCTCGCCGACCGTGCCGACGATCCGGTCCGGCAGCCGCTCGCGCAGCAGCTTCCCGGCGTCCGACGCGAGCAGCCTCTTCAGGGCGGGCGAGACGATCATCTCCCCCTTCGCCGGGAACCTCGTCAGCCCCGGCGGCAGCGGCGCCCTGGGCCCCTCCGGCTCCAGCGCCCGGCCGCGGACGTCCTTCTGCCGGTACGTCGTGTCCAGGACCGCGACGACGAGCGTGTCGTCCGCCTTCGGCATCGGCGTACTGCTGTACGTGATGTCGGAGCGCGCCATCCCCCGTTCGTCCCGCGCCGCCAGCGCGTTCGGCAGCGCGGTCGTCAGCAGCAGCAGCGCCACGCCGAGCCCCACGCCGACCGCCGTCAGCAGGGCCCGTGTCCAGCCCTCACGCCCGCCCGCGAAGGCGAACCGCACCCCCATGGCCAGATCCCTGGCCGACTGCCCCGCCCTCATGCAATCCGCTCCATGTCCCGGGACCGGCCGTCCCGTACGACGATCTCGCGGTCGGAGTAGGCCGCCACCCGCGCCTCGTGCGTGACGAGCACGACCGCCGCGTTGGTGGACCGGGCCGCGTCCGTCAGCAGCTCCATCACCCGTTCGCCGTTGAGCGAGTCCAGCGCGCCGGTCGGTTCGTCGGCGAACAGCACGCGCGGGCCGGTCACCAGCGCGCGCGCCACCGCCACCCGCTGCCCCTGGCCGCCGGACACCTCGCCGGGCCGCTTCTTGCGCAGGTCGTCGACCTCCAGCCGCTCCATCCAGGTCAGCGCCGCCTTCTCGGCCTCCTTGCGGGAGGTGCCGTTCAGCCGCAGCGGCAGCGCCACGTTCTCGACGCAGGTCAGTTCGGGCACCAGCTGCCCGAACTGGAAGACGAACCCGAACTCCGAGCGCCGCAGCCGGCTGCGCTCGGCGTCGCTCATCGTCGCCATCTCGCGGCCGTTGTACGTGATCGAGCCCGCGTCGGGCGTCACGATTCCGGCGAGGCAGTGCAGCAGTGTCGACTTGCCCGACCCGGACGGGCCCATCACGGCGACGACCTCGCCGGGGTGGATGGAGAAGTCGGCGCCGTCGAGCGCGGTGGTGGGGCCGTAGGCCTTGCGCAGGTCCTGGGCGACCAGCAGGGAACCGGCAGGAGTCACTTGGCTACCGCCTCGGCGAGCTTGTCGAGGCGCGCGGCGGTCAGCTCCAGCCACCGCAGGTCCGCCTCCAGATGGAACAAGGCGTGGTCGCAGATGAGCTGGTCGGCGAGGTCGCCCTTGCGTTTGCGGTCGGTCAGGATGCGCATCATCCGCAGGTGCTCGGCGCGCTGGGTGTCGAGGATGTCGGCGGCGTTGCGGTGCGTGAGCAGCGCCAGGACGACCTTCGTGTACAGCGTCGACTGCAGATACGGCTCCGGCGGTTCCGGCGTCGCGAGCCAGCGCGCCACGTCGGTGATGCCGGCGTCGGTGATGGCGTACCGCTTGCGTTCGGGGCCGCCGCCCGGCTCGATGCCGTCGACCTCGACGAGGCCGTTCTTCAGCAGGCGGGACATCGTCGAATAGACCTGGCCGTAGTGCAGCGGCCGGTCGTGACCGAACTTCTCGTCGAAGGCCCGCTTGAGGTCGTAACCGTGGCGCGGCCCGGACTCCAGGAGGCCCAGAAGGGTGTGACCGATGGACATGGCGAGGACTCTACACGCGGTGTATACGCCACATGTATACGCGGAGTGTGTAGACCATGCCGAGACCGTGCCGCGACCTTGCGGGAGGCCAGGTCAGGGTCGATTGTCATGGTTCTGCAACAGCACCGGCGCCGGTGTCTGCCGCCCGCCGGGCAACCCTCCGCGCCTCTCAGCCGTCGGTTCCATACGGACGGGTGCTGATTCTCACGTCCGCAAAAGGCGTGATCGACCGGCCTTTGTCACATCTCCCGGTGTTAGCTTTCTGAGCTGACCTGAGCGGCGAATCTGTGTGACCTCCGAGCACACATGAGCGAAGCGGAGCGGATCGGACCAATGGGACGGGCGGAAGAGAGACGAGCGCGACAGCGTGGTGGCCGCCGCGCGGCGCCCCCGACGCGCTCGTCCCGGATGGAGTCCTCCGGGACCGAGGAGCCCACCGTCATAGGCGGGCGGGCCGCGGCCCGCAAGGCGGCCAAGGGGCGTGGCCGGGCCAAGGGCAAGGGCAAGGACGGCAGGAGCCTGCTGCGCCGGATGTTCACCTGGAAGAAGATCGTCGGCGCGTTCTTCGGCTTCGTCCTGCTCGGCATGGGCGCCTTCATCGTGCTGTACATGATGATCGACATCCCGAAGGGGAACGCCGACGCGACCCTGCAGAGCAACGTCTACAAGTACAGCGACGGCTCGCTCATGACCCGCGACGGCGAGCGCAACCGCGAGATCGTCGACCTCGCGAAGGTGCCCAAGAAGGTCCAGCTGACCTTCGTCGCCGCCGAGAACAAGACCTTCTACAAGGACGCCGGCGTCGACTTCAAGGGCACCGCGCGCGGTCTGCTCAACACGCTCTCCGGCAAGGGCACCCAGGGTGGTTCGACGATCACCCAGCAGTACGTCAAGAACTTCTACCTGACCCAGAACCAGACCGTCTCGCGCAAGCTGAAGGAACTGGTCATCTCGCTGAAGCTGGACCGGGAGAAGTCCAAGGACTACATCCTCGCCGGCTACATCAACACCAGCTACTACGGCCGTGGCGCCTACGGCATCCAGGCCGCCGCCCAGGCCTACTACCGCGTCGACGCCGAGGACCTCTCGGTCGCGCAGGGCGCCTATCTCGCCGCCCTCCTCCAGGCGCCCAGCCAGTACGACTGGGCCGTCGCCTCCGACACCGGCAAGGCGCTGGTGAAGGCCCGCTGGAACTACGTCCTGGACAACATGGTCGAGGAGGGCTGGCTGGACAAGGCCAAGCGCGCGCAGCTGACGTTCCCGGTGCCCAAGGCGCCCAAGGCGGCGCCCGGCATGGGCGGCCAGGTCGGCTACCTGGTGGACGCGGCCAACAACCAGCTGGCGAAGCAGCTGGTGGCACAGGGCACCGCCGACGACCTGAACGACGCGCTGACCATGGTCAAGGCCGGTGGCTGGACCATCACGCTCAACATCGACAAGAAGAAGCAGGCGGAGCTGGAGAAGGCCGCCAAGACCCAGCTGACCAGCAAGCTGAACACGAAGAAACGCACGGTCGACGCGAACGTCCAGGCCGGCGCGGTCTCCGTGAACCCGAAGACGGGCGCGGTCGTGGCCCTCTACGGCGGCCAGGACTACTACAAGCACTACCGCAGCAACGCGACCCGCACCGACTACCAGCCGGCGTCGACGTTCAAGCCGGTCATCCTCGCCGCCGCCCTGGACGAGGGCGCCAAGACGCAGGACGGCAAGACGATCAGCGCCAACACGGTCTACTCCGGCACCAGCAAGCGCCAGGTCGTGGACGACGGCACCAAGGTCGGCTTCGCGCCCGAGAACGAGGACGACCAGAACTACGGCAACATCACCGTCCAGACGGCGATGAACTACTCCGTCAACTCCGTCTTCGCGCAGATGGGCGTCGACGTCGGCATGGACAAGGTGCTGAAGGTCGCGAGCCAGATGGGCATGGACACCGCCGACCTGAAGGCCGTACCGGCGCAGACCCTCGGCACGATGGGTGCGAGCCCGTGGCAGATGGCCGGCGTGTACGCGACCCTCGACAACCACGGCAAGCAGGTCACGCCGTCCATCCTGAAGTCGGTCGAGAGCAGCCAGCACTCGGTCACCCTGCCGAACCCGATCGGCGACCAGGTCATCAGCCGCGAGGCCGCCGACACGGTCACCTCGGTGCTGACGGGCGTGGTCGACGACGGTACGGCGAAGGTGTCGGTACGGGACAACGCCGACCGTGACGGCCGCAAGGTCGCCGGCAAGACGGGTACGTCCGACGAGAACCGCTCGGCCTGGTTCACCGGCTTCACGCCCGACCTGGTCACCTCGGTCGGCCTGTTCGGCGAGGACCACAAGACCGGCGCGCAGGTCTCGATGTACCACGCGGGCGGCTACGACCGCGTCAACGGCGGCGGCTTCCCGGCGCAGGTCTGGGCGGCGTACATGTTCAGCGCCTCCAGGACGGGCCTGAAGTTCGACCTGGACACCACGCAGGGCGCCGCGGTCCAGCCGACGTACACGCCCACCCAGACGGCGACCGCGTCGGAGACCCCGAGCGAGACCCCGACGTCGCAGGAGCCCAGCGAGACGCCGACGTCCCAGACGCCGACGCAGACGCCCACTCAGACGCCGACGACGTCGGAGCCGGCGGAAACCCCGTCGGAGACCCCCACGGAGACACCGACGGACGGCATACAGAACCCGCTGGACACGTCCGGCGGCTAGCGACGGCGAAGGGCGCCCTGGGTCGGCAGGGCGCCCCCGATGGTCGGGTCATCCCCGGTTCAGCTCGAACCAGACCACTTTCCCGGTGCTGAGACGCGTCGCGCCCCACCGCCGCGCCAGCCGGTTCACCAGGTACAGCCCGCGACCGCCCTCGTCCGTCGCCCGGGCCTGGCGCAGGCGCGGCAACTGGGGCACGTCGTCGCCCACCTCGCACCGCAGCACATCGGTCCGCAGCAACCGCAAGGTCACCGGCCGTGTCGCGTACCGCACCGCGTTGGTGACCACTTCGCTCACCAGCAGTTCCACGGAGTCCGACAGCTCCTCCATGTCCCACCGGGCCAGCGCCCTGCGCGCCAGCCGCCGGGCCCGGCCGGGCGCCGCGTCCTCCGGCTCCAGGAACCAGTACGCGACGTCACTGGGCGCGATCCCGTCGAAGCGGGCGGCGAGCAGCGCGATGTCGTCGTCCCGGTCACCCGGCCCGAGCATGTCGAGCACCTCGTCGCACAGCGCCTCCAGCGGCGGCGGATGGTCCGGCCCGGTCAGCTGCGCGGTCGCGGCGAGCTTCTCGCGCAGCTGCTCTATGCCGGTCCACACGTCCCGCAGCCGCGACTCGACGAGCCCGTCGGTGTACAGCAGCAGCGTGGCCCCGGCGGGCGCGTCCAGCTCCACCGCCTCGAAGTCGACCCCGCCGACGCCGATCGGCGCCCCGGGCGGCACCCGCAGCACCTCGGCCCGCCCGCCCAGATGCAGCAGCACCGGCGGCGGATGGCCCGCGTTGGCGATGGTGATCCGGTGCGAGACCGGGTCGTAGACGGCGTACAGGCAGGTCGCCATGCGGTCCGTGCCCAGCCGCTGCGCCTGCTCGTCGAGGTGGTGCAGGACCTCCTGCGGCGGCAGGTCGAGCCCCGCCAGCGTCTGCGCGGTCGTACGCAGCTGCCCCATGATCGCCGCCGAGGTCATGGAGTGCCCCATGACATCGCCCACGACCAGCGCCACCCGGCTGCCCGGCAGCGGAATCGCGTCGTACCAGTCGCCGCCCACCCGTGCCGTCTCCGCGGCGGGCAGATAGCGCGACGCCAGCCGTACGCCCGTGGGGCGCGGCAGCGTCTCGGGCAGCATGGTGCGCTGGAGCTCGTCGGCGATGTACGCCTCGCGCCCGTACAGCACCGCCTTGTCGATGCCCAGCGCGCTGTGCGTGGCGAGCTGCGCGGCCACCAGCAGGTCGTCGGGTTCGAAGGCGATGCGTTCGGGGCGGCGCAGGAACAGCGCGGCACCGATCACACGGCGCCGGCCGCGCAGCGGGGCGAGGATCGCCCGCTGACCGCCGGGCACGGTGAACTCGCCGTCCTCGCCCAGCAGCTCGGGCAGGGCGGCGCGGGCGGCGGGGGAGTCGGTGAAGACCGGGCGGACCCCGCGCAGCACCTCCGCGAGGGCGCTGCCGGGGCGCACCTCGCACAGCTCGGCGCCGACCGCGTCGAGCTCCGAGAACTCGGAGAACTCCGCCGGCTCCGGCTGCAGCGCCGGCGAGAAGCCGCCCTCGGTGTCCCGCTCGGCGGGAATCCGGTCGGTGCGCCGCAGCCGCAGCAGCAGCGGGCCGGTGGGCCGCTCGTCGCCCACGGGCAGCGGGTCGCGCAGATAGACCAGGATCGCGTCCGAGAACGTGGGTACGGTGGCCCGGCACAACCCCATGACGATCTCGTCCAGGTCGATGCCGCGCGCGATCCGCCGCGTCGCCGCGCCGACGAACCGCAGCCGGTCCCCGTCCCGCCGCATGGGCGTGGGCCGGCCCGGCGGCAGCCCCTGGCCGGTCCGCCGCTCCTGGCCGGAAGCAGCCTCCACCACGCTCCCCTGGTTCTCCTGCTGGGCGCCCGGCTGGGCCGGGATGCCCTCCGGCAGCGGCCGTGGCCGGTGCTCGCCCAGGCTGGGCTTGGCTCCCGCGGGCGGCGAGCCCAGCGGCTCGTCGGCGGCCGGCTGGGAGTGCTCGGTGCCGGTGCCGGTGTCCTGCGCGGGCTGCTTGCCCTTGCCGCAGGGCGTGGCCGTGTCCGGCGTCGAGGGCGTCTCGCCCGTGCGCGCCTGCACCGGTAAGGCGGTGGCACCGGGCGGCGGTGACACCTGCGTCGAGGTGTGCAGGAGCGCCCCGCGGGGATCCGCGGGGTCGACGCCCGGCTGCGGGCGCTCGAAGGAGATGGGCTGCTCCGTCACGCGTTTCGAATCCGTCCGTCCCAGGCTGCGCGCCGTGCGTGCAGTTCGTCCCGCAGGAATCCCGATACCCGGAATACGTGTCCCCGGAACGGAATTCCCGCGTGGTCAGAGGCTGTACCTGTGCCACCGGCAAACCCACCGAGGTCCGCCACCGTGTTGCCCTCGTAACCCTCGCTCACGTCCTGCCGCCCCTCGGTGACGTTCGGTCAAGCCCAGCGCATGCTCCGGGAGTTGCCACTGCGCACCCTTGCGGAGGACGATCCTACGGTTGTGGACCGGGGGCGCATCAAGGGTCTCATGCGGACACGTGCGCGGGCGTACGGTCCCAGTCGTTCGGCAACGACGGTACAGCCCAGGACGGATCCGGGCGCCAGTGCTGCCAGCCCTCGGAGAACGGCGGGCCCCAGGCGCGGATCACCTCCACCGCGGACCGGCCCGCCCGCCGCACCCGTTCGGCCAGCTCGGCGTCCATCAGACCGTCCCGCTGGGCCTGCGCGAACTCGTCCTCGTCGCGCCAGTCCCAACTGCGGTCCGGGTAGACGCAGATGTCGAGGAAGTGGTCCTCGGAGTCGACACCGCCCGCCCAACGCGTCAGCGGCGCCTCGAGGTTGACGTACCAGTTCTTGAACTGCCAGCCCGGCTCCCAGAACAGCCACACCGACCAGGGCTCGCCCGGCCGGGCCAGCTTCAGCACCCCGGTGCCGAACCAGCGGTCCAGCCGGACGGTCCGCGGCGTGGTGTAACGGGAGTCCAGCGGCTCCTGGTGCAGCGGGCGGCCGTCGGCGAGCACCGGCCGGACGCACTCGGTGCCGGGCGCCATCCACACGGCGAGCAGGTCGGCGTCGTCGCGGACGACGGTGACGGGACGGGCGATGTGGAAACGCGCGCCGGCGTTCTCCCGGTACCGCCACAGGATCTGGCTCCCGGGCGCCCAGTAAGCCGTCGTACCGCCCGCCACGTCTGCTCTCACCGCTCCGCCGTCTGCCATGCACAGATATTAGGTGTCACAGGCATACGACGCTGCGGCGCGCGTCACGGTTCGCGTTCGCGCGCCGAAAGGTTACGGACGCGTCATCCGCAGGACATCCAGCGCCTCGTCGAGCTGCTCCTCCGTGAGGTCGCCGCGCTCCACATACCCGCTGTCCAGGACGACTTGGCGGATCGTCTTCCGCTCGGCCAGCGCCTTCTTGGCGACCTTCGCGGCCTCCTCGTACCCGATGTACTTGTTCAGCGGGGTGACCACGGAGGGTGACGACTCTGCGTACTCGCGGGCCCGTTCGCGGTGCGCGACGATGCCGTCCACGGTCCGGTCGGCGAGCAGGCGGGAGACGTTGGCGAGCAGCCGGATCGACTCCAGTACGTTCTTGGCGATGACCGGCAGCATGACGTTGAGCTCGAAGTTGCCGGCGGCTCCCGCGGTGGCCACCGTCGCGTCGTTGCCGACGACCTGGGCGGCGACCATCAGCACGGCCTCCGGGATGACCGGGTTGACCTTGCCGGGCATGATCGAGGAACCGGGCTGCAGGTCGGGCAGGCTGATCTCGGCGAGGCCGGTGCGCGGACCCGACGACATCCAGCGCAGATCGTTGGCGATCTTCGTCAGTCCGACCGCGATGGTCCTGAGCTGTCCGCTGGTCTCGACGATGCCGTCCCGCGCGCCCTGCGCCTCGAAGTGGTCGCGGGCCTCGGTCAGCGGCAGTCCCGTGACGCGGGCGACCTCCTCGATGACGGCGGCGGAGAAGCCGGGGGGCGTGTTGATGCCGGTGCCGACGGCGGTGCCGCCCAGGGGCAGCTCGGCGAGGCGGGGGAGGGAGGCGTGCAGCCGCTCCACGCCGTAGCGGATCTGGGCGGCGTAACCGCCGAACTCCTGGCCGAGCGTCACGGGCGTGGCGTCCATCAGGTGCGTGCGCCCCGACTTCACCACGTCCGCGAACTCCTCGGACTTGCGGGCGAGGGAGCCGGCGAGGTGCTCCAGGGCGGGGATGAGGTCGCGGGTGACGGCGGCGGTGGCGGCGATGTGGATGGAGGAGGGGAAGACGTCGTTGGAGGACTGGGACGCGTTCACATGGTCGTTCGGGTGGACGTCCCGGCCGAGCCGCTCGCTCGCCAGCGTGGCGATGACCTCGTTGGTGTTCATGTTGGACGAGGTTCCGGAACCGGTCTGGAAGACGTCGATCGGGAAGTGCTCGTCCCAGTCGCCCCGGGCCACCTCCGCCGCCGCCTCCTGGATCGCCTCGGCGACGTCCTTGTCGAGCACCCCCAGCCGCGCGTTCACCTTCGCCGCGGCGCCCTTGATGCGCGCGAGCGCCTCGATGTGCGCGCGCTCGATGCGCTGGCCGGAGATGGGGAAGTTCTCGACGGCACGCTGCGTCTGGGCCCGCCATTTGGCCTCGGCCGGAACGCGTACCTCGCCCATGGAGTCGTGCTCGATCCGGAATTCGCTCATACCCGTATAGCGATCGGGCGAGCACGGATGTTCCGAACCCCGGTCGTGTCCCTCGAACGAGTGCGGTCCCGGCGTCGTCGCAGGCGGTGGCACGGTGCTGGTCGTGAGGCCGGGCGGGGCGAACCATCGGGCGCGGGCCGCCGGGAGGAGGAAGACCGCCGGGAACGACGGCGGCGCCGCCGTGCTGTTCCGGTTCTCCGATGGCACGACCCTCCCGACCGACGTCTCGGGCTGGCCCCCGGAGGGTGAAGGCGCGGGCCGGGCTCGGCACGGTGACCGGACGGCCGGTCACCGGTTGCGAGCCCGGCGCGCTGCCCGCGATCAGCCCGCACGCCGCAGGCCGGTCAAGGCCGGGTCACGCCAGCCCCGGACCCCGCACCGGAATCGACGTGAAGGTCGGCTGGGGTGCCGGGTCCTGGAAGAAGTCGTTGCCCTTGTCGTCCACCACGATGAACGCCGGGAAGTCCTCGACCTCGATCTTCCAGACGGCCTCCATGCCGAGCTCCTCGTACTCGACGACCTCGACCTTCTTG
The DNA here is from genome assembly GCF_054850255.1 of Streptomyces sp. 7R007. Taxonomy (NCBI): domain Bacteria; kingdom Bacillati; phylum Actinomycetota; class Actinomycetes; order Kitasatosporales; family Streptomycetaceae; genus Streptomyces; species Streptomyces sp. 7R007. Next base: position 25,551 of record NZ_JBTWMV010000035.1, read on the forward strand.
ATGCAGTCCTGGGCGAGCCGGGCGGCCGGGCCGCCGATGGAGCCGAGGTAGAAGCCGCCGTGGGCCCGGCACGCGTCCGTGACCTGCTTGCTGCGGTTGCCCTTGGCCAGCATGACCTTGGAGCCCCCGGCGGCCTGGAACTGCTCGACGTAGGAGTCCATGCGCCCGGCGGTCGTGGGACCGAAGGAGCCGGACGCGTAGCCCTCGGGGGTCTTCGCGGGACCGGCGTAGTACACCGGGTGGTCCTTCAGGTACTGCGGCATCTCCTCGCCCGCGTCCAGCCGCTCCTTGATCTTGGCGTGCGCGATGTCCCGGGCCACGACCAGCGGCCCGGTGAGCGACAGCCGCGTCTTGACCGGGTACTTGGTCAGCTCGGCGAGGATCGACTCCATCGGCTGGTTCAGATCGATCCGCACGACGTCCGCCGACTCGTCGAGGTGCTCGTCGGTCGTCTCCGGCAGGAACCGCGCCGGGTCCGTCTCCAGCTGCTCCAGGAAGACACCCTCGGCGGTGATCTTCGCCAGCGCCTGCCGGTCGGCCGAGCAGGACACGGCGATGGCCACCGGGCACGAGGCCCCGTGCCGCGGCAGCCGCACCACGCGCACGTCGTGGCAGAAGTACTTGCCGCCGAACTGCGCCCCGATGCCGATCTTCTGCGTCAGCTCGAAGACCTTCTCCTCCAGCTCCTTGTCCCGGAAGCCGTGCCCGAGCGGCGAGCCCTCGGCGGGCAGGTTGTCCAGGTAGTGCGCGGAGGCGTACTTCGCCGTCTTCAGGGCGAACTCGGCGCTCGTGCCACCGACGACGATCGCCAGGTGGTACGGCGGGCAGGCGGCCGTGCCCAGCGAACGGATCTTCTCCTCCAGGAACTTCATCATGGAGGCCTCGTTCAGGACGGCCTTCGTCTCCTGGTACAGGAACGACTTGTTGGCGGAGCCGCCGCCCTTGGCCATGAACAGGAACTTGTAGGCGCCGCCGTCGGTGGCGTACAGCTCGATCTGGGCCGGCAGGTTGGAGCCGGTGTTCTTCTCCTCCCACATGGTGAGCGGAGCCATCTGCGAGTAGCGCAGGTTGAGCTTGGTGTACGCGTCGTAGATGCCGCGCGAGAGGGCCTCCTCGTCGCCTCCCCGCGTCAGCACGTTCTGGCCGCGCTTGCCCATCACGATCGCGGTACCGGTGTCCTGGCACATGGGCAGCACGCCGGCGGCCGCGATGTTGGCGTTCTTCAGCAGGTCCAGCGCCACGAACTTGTCGTTGGCGGACGCCTCGGGGTCGTCGATGATCCGGCGCAGCTGGGCGAGGTGGGCGGGCCGCAGGTAGTGCTGGATGTCGTGGATGGCCTCCTCGGCGAGCTTGCGCAGCGCCTCCGGCTCCACCTTGAGGAACGTCCGCCCGTCGGCCTCGAAGGTGGAGACACCCTCGGAGGTCACCAGCCGGTAGGGGGTGGTGTCCTCTCCCTGGGGGAGCAGATCGGTGTACGCGAACTCAGGCATCTCAGCCCATTCCTCACTCTGACGGACGGCCGCCCGCCGACGCCGGCGGGCCTCACCAGCCTAGAACCTGTCCAAGCCCGGAGGGTTGTGAGGTAAGGCTCAGTTGGTTGTCCACAGACCTGGTCGCGATCTATCGCGTTTCGGTACGCTGCTGCCGTGGACCTTCAGAAGCACACCGAAGCGCGCGTCACCGAGTCGCCCGCCGCCGAGCTGCGCGCCTCGGACGCCGAGCGCGACCGCATCGCCGACATCCTGCGCGAGGCGCTCGCCGAGGGCCGCCTGACCGCCGAGGAGCACGCCGAGCGGGTCGAGGAGGTGTACCGCGCCAAGACCGTCGGCCAGCTGGAGCCCCTCGTCCAGGACCTGCCGGCCGCCCACCAGCGCCGAGGCGCCCCCGCCTACGCCTCGGCCCCCGACCGCCCGGCCTTCGGCGCGGTCCCGGCCGACCCGGACGACAACGTCGTCGCGGTCTTCAGCGCCGCCGTCCGCAAGGGCCGCTGGCGCGCGGGCCGCCGTATCCACGCGTACGCGATCTTCGGCAGTGTGGAGATAGACCTCAGCGAGGCGATCTTCGAGTACCAGCACGTCATGGTGAAGGCGATCTCGGTCTTCGGCGACGTCCAGATCCGCGTCCCGGAGAACGTGTCGCTGCGCGGCACCGGTGGCGGCGTGCTGGGCAACTTCGAGGTCCACGCGCTGGACTCGGCGGAGGCCGACGCCCCGGTGGTGTACGTCGACGGATGGGCGGTCCTGGGGAACGTCGAGGGGCGACCGAAGCGCGGCAAACTCGTGGCGGACATTCTCGATCGGGTTCAGCGCAAGGTGGACAGGAATTTGCGGAAACACTTCGATCGTTGACGGTTGTGAACACGACGGCCACCGGAAGGGACGCGTCCGCCGGGAACAACCCTCAAGAGGCCCCGAAAGCCAGCGGTTCGGAACTCAGTGCATAGGCCCGCGCACAGCGGGTAGGGCTTGCTGCATCGTCTCTCGCTCGCGAAGCCGTCGTCAGGAGTAGACCGTGCTGCAACCGCCGCATTCGTCCCTGCAGGTAGCTGCCGTTCCGGCCCAGCGGGTGCCAGTGCGGGACAGGGACCAAGACGCACCCTGGCACACCGAGGCGGTGTGCCGGCGCGACGAGGCCGGCCTGTTCTTCGCACCCTCCAAAGAGCCCACCGCCGCACGCCTCTCCCGCGAGGAGGCCGCCAAGCGGGTCTGCGCCCGCTGTCCGGTCATGGTCGAGTGCCGCGAGCACGCACTCCTGCAACCCGAGCCCTACGGCGTGTGGGGCGGCCTGACGGCCGCGGAGCGCCGGGTGGTGCTGGCCCGCAGGCGCCGCCGCGAGATGGAGCTGAAGAAGGCGGCGCGGGCGCAGGGCCGCATAGCGGCGGCGGGCTGACCCCGCAGGCATACGAAGTGGGCGCCCCCTACCGCACCAGGGGGCGCCCACTTCTCGCGACCGGGGAGCGCGCTCGGCGCGACGGGGACCTACTTGGCGCGGTCGAAGTCGATCGCGCTGTACGCCCGCAGCTTGCTCAGCCGGTGCTCGGAGTCGATCCTGCGCACCGTCCCCGACTTCGACCGCATCACGATCGACTCGGTCAACGCGGTCTCCGACCGGTAGCGCACGCCCCGCAGCAACTCGCCGTCGGTGATGCCCGTGGCGACGAAGAACACGTTCTCCCCGGCCACCAGGTCGTCGGTCATCAGCACCCGGTCCAGGTCGTGCCCGGCCTCGATCGCCCGCGCCCGCTCCTCGTCGTCCTTCGGCCACAGCTTGCCCTGGATCGTGCCGCCCAGGCACTTCACCGCGCAGGCCGAGATGATCCCCTCGGGCGTTCCGCCGATGCCGAGCAGCATGTCGACGCCGGTGCCCTCGCGCAGCGCGTAGATCGACCCGGCGACGTCGCCGTCGGAGATGAGCTTGATCCGCGCCCCGGCCTCCCGGATCTCCTTGATGATCCCCTCGTGCCGCGGCCGGTCGAGGATCACCACGGTCACGTCCTCCGGCGTGGACCGCTTCGCCTTGGCCACGCGCCGGATGTTCACGGACACCGGGGCGTTGATGTCGACGAAGTCCGCGGCCTCGGGGCCGGTGACCAGCTTGTCCATGTAGAAGACGGCGGACGGGTCGAACATCGACCCGCGGTCGGCCGCGGCCAGCACGGCGATGGCGTTGGGCATGCCCTTCGCCGTCAGCGTGGTCCCGTCGATCGGGTCGACGGCGATGTCGCACTCGGGCCCGGTCCCGTCCCCGACGCGCTCGCCGTTGAAGAGCATCGGCGCCTCGTCCTTCTCGCCCTCGCCGATGACGACCACGCCGTTCATCGACACGGTGTGGACGAGGGTCCGCATGGCGCGCACCGCGGCACCGTCGGCGCCGTTCTTGTCGCCCCGCCCGACCCAGCGGCCCGCGGCCATCGCGGCTGCTTCGGTCACCCGGACGAGCTCCAGGGCGAGGTTGCGGTCGGGGGCTTCGCTCGGGACTTCGAGTTCGGACGGCAGGTGATGGTGCTCGGTCATCGAGGCGCACCTTTCTGATACGACGACGGCCGGATGAGGGTTCGACCCTCGACTCTATCGTCAGTCCGACAAAATGAGCAGGGGACCCCACGGATGAGCGGACCGGGCACCTGCGACGATAGGGGACGTGGCAGGTTCGAACGGCAAGCAGAAGACGGTCCGGGACATGGTTCTCTCCCTGGGCCTGATCGGGATCGCGGCGGCGCTCATCTACGTCTTCATCCCGCACGACGACTCGGCTCCGGACATCCCGCGGGTCGACTACCGCGTCGAACTGCTCACGGCCCGCCGGGCCGCGGACTACCCGGTGGCCGCCCCCGAGGGCCTGTCCAGGAGCTGGAAGGCGACCTCCGTCCGCTTCCAGGGCGACCACTTCGACGCCTGGCACCTGGGCTTCCACGCCCCCGACGGTCAGTACGTGCAGATCGAGCAGTCGACTCAGAAGCCGGCCGTCTTCATCGACGAGGCCAGCCAGGGCGCACGGGCGACCAAGGTCACCCAGACGATCGACGGCCGGACGTGGACGCGCTACACCGGCGGCCGCTACGACGCCCTTGTGCTGACGGGCGAGCACTCCACGACGGTGGTGGCGGGCACGGGCTCGTTCAAGCAGCTGACGCAGCTGGCGCAGGCGCTGAAGATGGCGTGAGCGCCTATGCGAAAGGCCCCCTGGACGGGGGCCTTTCCGTGCCTGTGTGCTCGGCTCAGACGGTGGTGACGACGTCCTCGTAGGCCAGGCGCGGGGAGCGCGGGAACCAGGCATCCTCGCCCGGCTTGCCGATGTTGACGACCATCAGCGGGGTGTGGTCGTCGTCCAGGAACTCCTTGCGGACGCCCTCGAAGTCCAGGCCGGTCATCGGGCCGGCGGCGAGTCCGGCGGCGCGCACGCCGATGATGAAGTACGCGGCCTGCAGGGCGGCGTTCAGCGCGGCGCTGTTCTCGCGGGCGGTGCGGCTGCCGGCGAAGAGGTCCTTGGCCTGCGGGAAGTGCGGGAAGAGCTGCGGCAGCTCCTCGTGGAACTCGTTGTCCGCGGAGAGGATCGCGACCAGCGGGGCGGCGGCGGTCTTCTTCTGGTTGCCCTCGGCGAGGTGCTGCACGAGGCGCTCGCGGGCCTCGGGGGAGCGGACCAGCGTGATGCGCAGCGGCGACTGGTTCATGGAGGTCGGACCGTACTTGACGAGGTCGTAGATCGCCTGGACCTGCTCGTCCGTCACCGGCTCGTCGGTGAAGGTGTTCGCGGTGCGGGCCTCGCGGAACAGCAGGTCCTGGGCGGCGGGGTCAAGAACGAGAGACATGCGTGAACTTCCTCGGGGGTACGTCCGTGTCCGGTACCGGACCGCGGTCCGGATCGGCTGACGTGACGAAGGTACGCCAGGAAGGTTCAAGGTTCAACAATAAACGGGGCCTGGTGATCCGCTTCACAGCGGTCCGTCGGTACGGCTACCGCCGAGCCCGCCGGTACGGCTACTCCTCGCCGCCTTCCGCGGCCTCTTCCCGCTCCTCCTCCGCCAGCGCCGCGTCCAGCCGGGCCCGCGCCCCGTCCAGCCACCGCCGGCACACCTTGGCCAGCTCCTCGCCCCGCTCCCAGAGCGCCAGGGACTCCTCCAGCGTCGTACCGCCCGCCTCCAGCCGCCGTACGACCTCGATCAACTCGTCCCGGGCCTGCTCGTAGCCGAGCGCCTCGTCCACCGCCTTGCTGGTCATCCGCCCACCCTAACCATCGACCCGTACCGTGAACTCGCCCTCGGCCACCCGTGCCCGCAGGGCCTCGTCCGCCGTCACCTCGCCCGGTGCGCGCACCACGTGCCCGTCGGCCCGCTGCAGCACCGCGTACCCCCGCTTCAGCGTCGCGGCCGGCGAGAGGGCCACCACGCGCGCGTGGGTGTGCGCCAGCTCGGAGTCGGCGCGGTCGAGCTGGTGGCGCAGACACCGCCGCGCCCGCTCCAGCTCGGCCGCCACCTCGTCGGCCCGGACGTCGACCATGCGGTGCGGATCCTCTATCGAGGGCCGGGCGAGCGCGTGCGCCAGGCCCCGCTCCTCCCGCTCCACGAAGGCCGCCATGCACCGCCGGGCCCGGTCCCGCAGCAACCGCACCCGCTCGTACTCCTCGCCCACGTCCGGTACGACCTTCTTGGCCGCGTCGGTCGGGGTGGAGGCGCGCAGGTCGGCGACGTAGTCGAGCAGCGGGTTGTCCGGCTCGTGCCCGATGGCCGAGACGACGGGGGTCCGGCACCCGGCGACGACCCGGACGAGCTGCTCGTCGGAGAAGGGCAGCAGATCCTCCACGCTCCCGCCCCCGCGCGCGACGATGATCACGTCCACGTCGTCGGTCTCGTCGAGCTCCTTGACGGCCTGCACGACCTGGGAGACGGCGTGCACGCCCTGCACCGCGACGTTGCGCACCTCGAAGCGGACGGCCGGCCAGCGGTGCCGGGCGTTCTCCAGCACGTCCCGCTCCGCCGCCGAGGCCCGCCCGCACACCAGCCCGATGAGCTGCGGCAGAAAGGGCAGCGGCTTCTTGCGCTCGGGCGCGAACAGCCCCTCGGCGGCGAGCGCCTTCTTCAACTGCTCCAGCCGGGCGAGCAGTTCGCCCACGCCCACGGGCCTTATCTCGGCGGCCCGCAGGGACAGCTGCCCCCGGGGCGCGTACCACTCGGGTTTGGCGTGCACGACGACCCGCGCGCCCTCGCTCACCACGTCGGCGACGGCGTCGAACACCTGCCGGTAACAGGTCACGCTGATGGAGATGTCGTACGAGGGATCCCGCAGGGTCAGGAACACGACCCCCGCGCCGGGCCGCCGCGACAACTGCGTGATCTGCCCCTCGACCCACACGGCGCCCAGCCGGTCGATCCACCCCCCGATCAGCCGGGACACCTCGCCGACGGGCAGCGGCGCTTCTGCGGACGTGTTGAGACCCATGCCGCGAGCGTAACGGCCGGCACCGACAACCCAAGGTCCGCACCGGCCCACCCACCGTCACCTCAGCCGGTCTCCGGACACCCCGCCCGCCCCCGCCGTCCCGCCCACACCAGCAGCCCCACCGCCAGCCACACCGCCCCCACCACCTGCGCCGCCCCCGACGCCGCCACGATCACGGCGACGGTGATCGCCGCGCCGACCACCGGCACCACCGCGTGCCGCCACCACACCACCCGCCCGCCCCGCCGCCGCACCACGAACCAGCCCACCACGCTCGCGTGCAGGAGCGTGAACGCACTCAGCGCCCCGATGTCGACCACCGACACCAGGTGGTCCATCCCGTCGTCCCGCGAGGCCGCCCATACCGCCGCCGCCAGCGTGATCACGGCCGCGCTCAGCAACGCCACCCGGGGCACCCCGGCATCCGTCCGGGACAGCGCCCCGGGCAGCCGTCCGGCCCGTCCCATCGCGAACAGCAGCCGCCCCGCGGCCGCCTGCCCCGCGAGCGCCGCGAACGCCGCCCCGACCGCCTTGCTCACCGCCACCAGATCGTGCAGCCACGACCCCACGGAGGCGTCCACGGCGTCGTAGAACGCCGACCCCTGAAGGCCCGGATCGGCCGCCAGCCGCGCCGACGACGCCGGCTGCAACAGCGCCACCAGGTACGTCTGCGCCACGAACAGCACCCCCGCCAGCGCCAGGCAGAACAGCACCGCCCGCGCGACCTTCTCCGAGCCGCCCGTGACCTCCTCCGCGAAGGACACGATCGCGTCGAAGCCCAGGTACGACAGCACGGCGACCGACACCGCCCCGAGCACCGCCGACAGCGCCAGGGCGCCGCGCGTGCCGTCCCCGGACAGCGGCGACAGCCAGCCCCGCGCGGCGCCGTCCCGGGCCAGCACCACCACCGCCGCCACGACGAGGACGCCCAGCACCACGAGCTCCATCGCCAGCACCAGGAAGCCGGCCCGCGCCGCCGCCCGTACACCCCACAGGTTGAGCACCGTCGTGACCACCACGGCCAGGGCCGTCCACACCCAGCGCGAGACCTCCGGCACGAGCGCGTTCATCGCGATGCCCGAGAAGAGGTACGCCACGGCGGGGATCAGCAGGTAGTCCAGCATCGCCATCCAGCCCGCGACGAACCCCGCCCCCTCACCGAGCCCCACGCGCGCGTAGGCGAACACCGACCCCGCGCGGGGGACCACCCGCACCATCTGCGCGTAGCTGAAAGCGGTGAAGGCCATCGCGACCGTGGCCACGACGTAGACCAGCGCCACCGCCCCGCCGGACCTCGCGTCCAGCGCGCCGTACACGCCGACGGGCGCCATGGGCGCGACGAACAGCAGGCCGTAGACCACCAGATCCCGGAAGCCCAGGCTGCGCCGCAGGTCACGGTCGACTTCGGCGGGCCGTGCCGCCGTGCCGGTCTCGGACATCGTGCCTCCGCAGCCGCCTCGCCCGTCGCGTCCTTCCCCAGCCCTCCCCCTTCCTGCGCCAGTCTGCCCAAAACCGTGATCTTCGGCCCGCCGGACGCGGCCTTACGATGGTTCGCATGACCGCTTCGCCTGGCCGCCGTGTCCTGCTCGCCGCCCCCCGGGGCTACTGCGCGGGTGTGGACCGCGCCGTGATCGCCGTCGAGAAAGCCCTGGAGCAGTACGGGGCTCCGATCTATGTCCGGCACGAGATCGTGCACAACAAGTACGTCGTGCAGACCCTGGAGAAGAAGGGCGCCGTCTTCGTCGAACGGACAGAGGAGGTCCCCGAGGGCAACATCGTGATGTTCTCCGCGCACGGCGTCGCCCCCGTCGTGCACGAGGAGGCCGAGCGCGGCAGGCTCGCCACCATCGACGCGACCTGTCCGCTGGTCACCAAGGTCCACAAGGAAGCCGTCCGCTTCGCCAAGGAGGACTACGACATCCTCCTGATCGGGCACGAGGGCCACGAGGAGGTCATCGGCACCTCCGGCGAGGCCCCCGAGCACATCCAGCTCGTCGACGGCCCCGGTGACGTCGCCAAGGTCGAGGTCCGCGACCCGTCCAAGGTCGTCTGGCTGTCCCAGACCACGCTCTCCGTCGACGAGACCATGGAGACCGTCGACGCGCTGAAGGAGAAGTTCCCGCAGCTCGTCTCCCCGCCCAGCGACGACATCTGCTACGCCACGCAGAACCGGCAGCTCGCCGTGAAGCAGATGGGCGCCGAGGCGGACCTGGTCATCGTGGTCGGCTCCCGCAACTCCTCCAACTCCAAGCGCCTGGTGGAGGTCGCCAAGCTCGCCGGCGCCCGCGATGCCTACCTCGTGGACTTCGCCGACGAGATCGACGAGGCCTGGCTGGAGGGCGTGAGCACGGTCGGCGTCACCTCCGGCGCGTCCGTTCCCGAGGTCCTGGTCGAGCAGGTCCTGGAGTGGCTCGCGCAGCGCGGCTTCGAGGACGTCGAGATCGTCAAGGCGGCCGAGGAGTCCATCACCTTCTCGCTGCCCAAGGAGCTGCGCCGCGACCTGCGCGAGGAGGCGGCGGCGCTGATCGCCGAGCGTACGGGCACCTCGCCGGCGTGACTGTCAGTCGTCCGTCGTAACGTAGAGCCATGCAGATCTTCGGTGTGGACATCGGTGGTTCCGGGATCAAGGGCGCCCCGGTGGACCTGGACAAGGGCGACCTGGCGGAGGAGCGCTTCAAGGTGCTCACTCCGCACCCGGCGACCCCGGACGGAGTGGCGGACGGCGTGCGCCAGGTCGTCGAGCACTTCGGCTGGACGGGCCCGGTCGGGCTGACGTTCCCGGGCGTGGTCACCGACGGCTCCACCATCCGCACGGCGGCGAACGTCGACAAGAGCTGGATCGACACGGACGCGCGCGCGTTGTTCACCGCCCGCCTGGGCGGCCTGCCGACGACCGTGGTCAACGACGCCGACGCGGCCGGCGTCGCCGAGATGAGCTTCGGCGCCGGCAGGGACCGCAGGGGCACGGTCATCCTGCTCACCTTCGGCACCGGCATCGGCAGCGCCGTCTTCGTCGACGGCGTCCTGGTGCCCAACACCGAGCTCGGTCACCTGGAGCTGCACGGCCACGACGCGGAGAAGCGCGCCTCCAGCAAGGCCAAGGACGACGAGGAGCTGACCTGGGAGCACTGGGCGCACCGGGTGCAGAAGTACCTCGCCCATGTGGAGATGCTGTTCTCCCCGGAGCTGTTCGTCATCGGCGGCGGTGTCAGCCGCAAGGCGCAGAAGTTCCTGCCCTTCATCGAGGGCATCAAGGCGGAGATCGTCCCGGCGCAGCTGCAGAACAACGCGGGCATCGTGGGCGCGGCGATGCGCGCGGCGACAGACGGCCGACCCGCCCCGCTCGGCTAGGCCGTCGGCCGGCGTCCGGCCCGGCGCCGCATGAGGCGCACCCGGCGCACGGTGACGATCACACCGGCGACGAGCGTGCCGCCGTAGAGCCACCCGGCCTGGGTGGCCAGGGCGGTCACCAGGCCCATCAGCCGGCCCAGCACACCCCCGCTGCCGTCGGCCACCGGCACCAGGCCCACCGTGAAGGCGATCGGCACGACGATCGGCGCGGTCGCCAGGTCACCGCGGCGCACCCAGGCCGCGGTCAGCACGCACACCGGCAGGAAGAGCACGCCGTACGCCGTCAGCGACGCGCCGAACAGCAGCCCGTCCAGGCAGCCCAGCAGGAACATCACCGCGCCGCTGAACAGACCCACGCCCAGCCCCGTCAGCCGCGGGTTGGGCAGCCGCCGTACCGCCTCCACCACCGGCGGACCGGGCTGCCGTACCGGCGGGCGGCCGGCGGGGCGTCTCTGCTGAGGCCGCGCAGCACCGCCCGCGCCGCCCCGGCGGGCCGCCTGCGGGGGCAGCGGCGGGGTGCCTCGTCGCGTTCCGTCGTGCGAGGGTCGCGTCCTGTGTTGCTCCACTGGACCAACTTAGGTCGGTTTATGTGCCGAATCGCTCCTCGGACACGCCGATGGGCAGAGCTTGGCCATGCGTTCGATCCGCAGCCGGGGCGGCGCCGTACACGCCGTAGACTGGTGGATCGGCCCGCCCGCGCATCGAAGCCCGCGCATCGAAGAAGGACCGGGCCCCCAGCCCAGCCACTGATGTCCTCTCACGTACGGGAAGTCGCAACGTGTCGCTCACGATCGGAATCGTCGGCCTGCCGAATGTCGGCAAGTCGACCCTGTTCAACGCCCTGACCAAGAACGACGTGCTCGCGGCCAACTACCCGTTCGCCACGATCGAGCCGAACGTGGGCGTCGTGGGCGTCCCCGACCCGCGCCTCGCCAAACTGGCCGAAATCTTCTCCTCGCAGCGCATCCTCCCGGCGACCGTCGACTTCGTCGACATCGCGGGCATCGTGCGCGGCGCCTCCGAGGGCGAGGGCCTGGGCAACAAGTTCCTGGCGAACATCCGCGAGTCCGACGCGATCTGCCAGGTCATCCGCGCCTTCAAGGACGAGAACGTCGTCCACGTCGACGGCAAGGTCTCGCCCAAGGATGACATCGAGACGATCAACACCGAGCTGATCCTCGCCGACCTCCAGACGATCGAGAAGGTCCTGCCGCGCCTCCAGAAGGAGTCGCGCATCAAGAAGGACGTGGCCCCGAAGGTCAAGGCCGTCGAGGAGGCCAAGGAGATCCTGGAGAAGGGCGACACGCTGTTCTCCCAGGGCATCGTCCAGGGCACCGAGCGCGCCGAGCTCCTGCACGACCTGCACCTGCTCACCACCAAGCCCTTCCTCTACGTCTTCAACGTCGACGAGGACGAACTGGTCGACGAGGACTTCAAGAACGAGCAGCGCGCCCTGGTCGCCCCCGCCGAGGCGATCTTCCTCAACGCCAAGCTGGAGGCGGACCTCGCCGAGCTGGACGAGGACGAGGCCCTGGAGCTCCTGCAGTCGGTGGGCCAGGACGAGCCGGGCCTCGCCACCCTCGCCCGCGTCGGCTTCAACACCCTCGGCCTGCAGACCTACCTCACGGCCGGCCCCAAGGAGTCCCGCGCCTGGACCATCAAGAAGGGCGCCACCGCCCCCGAGGCCGCCGGAGTCATCCACACCGACTTCCAGAAGGGCTTCATCAAGGCGGAGGTCATCTCCTTCGAGGACCTGGTCGAAACCGGCTCGGTCGCCGAGGCCCGCGCGAAGGGCAAGGCGCGGATGGAGGGCAAGGACTACGTCATGCAGGACGGGGACGTGGTGGAGTTCCGCTTCAATGTTTAATTGAAAGTCAAGCCACTTTTCTGAGGTTTTGGAAAGTGCAGGTCAGAAGGGGTTCGCCTTTAAGGCGGACCCCTTTTTTTGATGGTCCGAGGGTGCTTATGTGAGATGAATCGTCGAGCGCTGACTTTTCACCTACTTGCCTGGGCGAGGTCCGTGACAGCGGCGTTCCGCTTGCGGGGTCTCGCGCTGGCTGGGTCATCACTCCGTCAAGATGCTGCTGCCCAGCGCGTGAGCCCGCTGTCGGGAGGTCCTGACGCTGGCCGTCCACCCCTATGCGATCAGGTAGCCACACCTGTCTCCATCCCTGCGAAATCTGGGTACGCAGAGGCTGGTCGTCACAGATCATTGGTGGTCAGACGGTGCGGATGACGGGGGCGGGTTTGATGTCCTGGGCGTCGATGAGGCTGCGGATGTCGTCCGGGTCCGAGGTCCAGATGATCGCGCCCAGGCTGGCTGCCATGGTCACGACGGTGGCGTCGACGATGTCTGAGGTGCCGGCCTTGCCGCAGAGGATGCCTGCGGTTTTGGCGGTTTCGAGGCCGACGGGTACTACGTGGCAGCCGGCGAGGAACTTGCCGAGTCTGACCTGGCGGCGGGAGTCCCGCCATGCCTGGCTGACGACGACGGACGGGACGTGGATGTCCCGGCCATCTTCGAGGGCCAGGCTGTGGCGGGCCCACATGCGTCGGTCGTCGTTGTCGATGGCGATGAGTACCCCGGCGTCGTACAGGTAGGGGATGTTCACGCGGCCGGGGCTCCCGAGCGGCTGAGGTACTCGGCGTCTGCGGCGGCCAGGTCCGCGCGGGCGGCGGCGAGCTCTTCCGGGGAGAAGGCGCCGTGTTCGGCCTGCCACTCCTGGATGACGGCCCGGCCGGCCCGCAGGCGCAGCTCGCGTTCGGCTGCTCCGGCGACGAGCCGGGAGAGGGGGATGCCTTCTTCCTCGGCGGCTCTGGCCAGGGCTTCGACCAGGGATTCGTCGAGAGTGATAGTCACCTTCTTGGTAGCCATACATCAACCATAGCGCGGTATGGCCTTCGATGCTGATGCACGGATCACGTGGCGTGAGCGCGGAGGGCGTGAGCGCATCTAGCGAGGAGGTCTCGCCGACTCGATGGCCTGCGGGGCTACAGGTGGGGGCTGGGTCCACATTCGCCGGAAAGGGCGGATTGGTGATGGATGTCTTGCTCAGTCGTGAGGCGGCGGTGCACGGTTTCGAGCACGGGCCGGGCGAAGGATCGCGGGGGCTTGGGTGGCGAGCGTTTTTCAGAGGTGCAAGAGGGATGTCCGGGACCGGAACTTTCCCTGTGATCGTCCGCGGTGTCGGCATGGGTGGACGGTGAGCTACCGGGAACCGGGCGGTAGGCGCGGGCGGCAGCGGGAGAGGTCGTTTCCCCGACGGGTGGGCTCGGATGGTGCGGACGCTTTCGCCGACAAGGTCGAGAACGACAAGAAGGCCGGCATTCGCTTCGATCCTGCACGAGGGCTTGTGCCGTTGTGGGCCTGGGCTCAGGAGTGGCTGGAGCGACGGGTCATCGGTGCGTCGACGCGTCGCAACTCCGAGGGGTGGCTCGGCCGTAGCGATTCGACGAGGCGCGGGCCACGAGACCGTCACCGGGGGACTGCCCGTCCGACCAGCGCGCTCTCGGCCGCCGCGAGGACCGTGCGGGCCTGGAGTTCCGTCTGGCGGGGTACCGGGACCCAGCGCAGGCGCAGGGATCTTTCGAAGTCCGCGCACCACGCGGTGAAGAGGTCGTCCAGGTCGCGGTGGAGGCCGGGGGCGGCGGCGTCCTCCGCCGTCCGCAGCAGCCGTAGCAGCAGGCCCGCGGCGCGCAGGGGCTGGCGGCGGGCCACGATGTCCAGGGCGCAGACCTGGGCCCGGGTGAGCCGGCGCGGCTCCTCGGCGGCCTGCCGGGCGAGCGGCTCCCAGGACTCGGCGACCAGGTCGTAGAGGCCGTCGGCCATCCACTCCAGCACGCGCCGGCGCGGGTCGTCCTGCGGCGGCGGCAGGAAGGCGCGTGCCTTGTCGAGTACGGCGGTCACCTGCCGTCCGCCGTCCCGGACCAGCCCGGTCAGGTCCCGCAGCGCGCGCGAGGCGTCCGGATGCGGGGTCGGGTCGTCGGCCAGGTCGCTCGCCCACATGGGCACTTCGACGATCGCGGTGGCACCGCCGTAACGCTGGGGCGCGCACCAGGTGGACGACCCGATGTTCTCGGACCCGGCCGCCAGCCGTCCGGTGCCGTCCGGCGGCGGCAGGACGTAGACGCCGGGGGCGGGGTTGTCCCAGTACAGGGCGTCGAAGGTGCCGTGCTGGACGGGGACGCCGAGTGCGGCGGCGGAGGCCCGGAAGGGCTCGGCGAGCCCGGGGAGGTGGCGGGTCGACTGGACCCAGGTGCCGCCCGCCTCGACGCCGTGCAGCGAGCACTGGAGGAAGGGACGCAGTTCGTCGATCACCCCGAACAGCGCCTGGCTCTCGGGGAGTTGCCGGGAGACGATCGGTGCCCACTCCGGCTGTTCCGCCGCGGCCGGGCGGAAGGCGGCGCGGAAGTAGCGCTCCAGGGTGTGGCCGGGACCGGCCGTCGCGGCTTCGATGCCCTCGCTCAGGGCGGCGCCGTCCGGGTCCAGGCAGAGGACGAGGTCCCAGGTGACGAGGGCGGGGTCGGTCACCGTCAACGCCCCTTCGCCGGCGACCAGTTGCCGGGCGAGGGCGAGGGCGGTCGCCGCGCCGACCGGCTCGTCGGGATGCGGCCGGGCGACGACCAGGACGTGCCGTGGACCGTGTCCCACGGACAGCATCGGGATCGGGCGGCCCCCGCGGGAGGTGCCGATCCGGCGCAGGCGGCAGACCTCGGGGAACCCGGAGACCAACTCCCGCGCCGCGTCGGTGACTTCCGCGACCGTGGGATAACGGTCCGTCATCGGCGCGGTCAGGCGCCGCCGTTGCCACCGCTGTCGCTGGTGGTCTCCTTCTTGTCCAGCGGACGGATCTCGATCCTGTTCGGCATGCCTGTCCTCCGGTGGTGAGTGTGGCGTGCGGTGGTCGTCGTGCTCTTGCCAGGGTTCGTGCCGTGCGTGAGTCTTGTCAACGTCCGTTGTCATCCGGGTGGTTGGGGCTGACTAGATTGGCGCGAAGATGACGGTGCCGGCGATGCGACGGCCTCGGATCAAGCCGGAGCACCGGGCCTACCGCACCGTGGACGGCCACGTGCGCATCGGCAGCGTCGTACACGGCATCGGCGCCGAGGTCAGGGATCCCGACGGCTGGGTGTGGACGCTCGTCGAGGCCATGGACGGCACCCGCAGCGCCGCGGACGTCGTCGCCGAGGTGTCCCGCCGCCACCCCGGACTGCGGCTGCCGGAACCGGACATCGCCCGGGCGATGACCGACCTGACCGAGGCCGGGTACGTGGAGGACGCCGGCGCCCCACCGCCGGCGGAGCTGTCGGAGCGGGAACGCGAGCGGTACGGCAGGGGCATGACCCTGCTGCGCTGGATGGACCTCCGGCCGAGGCAGAGCCCCTGGGAGCCCCAACTTCGGCTGCGCCGGGCCCGCGTGCTGCTGATCGGCGTCGGCGGCACGGGCGGAGCCGCCGCACGGGACCTGGTGGCCTCCGGGGTGGGACGACTGCACTGCGTCGAACCCGACGTCGTCGAACTGTCCAACCTCAACCGGCAGACCCTCTTCAGCGAGCGCGACCTCGGCACACCCAAGATCGACGCGGCGCTCACCGCGCTGGGCGCCCTGAACTCGGACACGACGGTCACGGGCGAGCGCCGCGAGATACGCGGGCCGGAGGATCTCGTGGACCTGCTGACCGGCGGCCCCCCGGACGCCGCACCCTACGACGCCCTGCTCCTCGCCGCCGACCGCCCCGCCGTCATCCGCCGCTGGGCCAACCAGGTCTGCCTGGCCACCGGCACGCCCTGGGCGGAGGCCGGTTACCGCGGCCCCCTGGTGAGCGTCGGGGTCTTCACGCCGGGGCGGGGCGCGTGCTGGGAGTGCCTGCGCAGCACCGAGATCGAGCGCCGCGACCTGCGCCTCCCGCCCGGCCACGACGAGGACGTCGCCTCGCCCCGCATGCCGTGGAACCCCGTCAACGCCGTGACCGCCGGCCTGTCCGGCAGCCTGCTGGCCCATGCCGCGCTCATCCTGCTGTGCGGGATCCCGCCGATCGACCCGGGCTGCCGGTTCGGCCTCAACCTGATGCGGCCCGGCGACCCGGTCATGCAGCGCGCGCGGCGCCGCCCGGACTGCCCGGCCTGCGGCACGGACACGGCGACGGCGGCCCCGGGACCGGGGGAGACCTCGTGACGGACACCGCGGCCGACGACCGCCCCCGGATCGGCCCGTCGACCCGCGTACGGCTGCACGACCTCGGCATGCGCCGCGACCGCGACGAGTGGATCGTGGGCCGCATGGCCACCCGGACCTTCGTCGCCCTGCCCGCCGCCGGGGCCCGCGCGGTCGAACTCCTCGGCGCGGGGCTGACCGTGGCCGGCACGGCACAGGCCCTGCGCGCCGAGACGGGCGAGGAGTTCGAGATCACGGATTTCGTCCGGGACCTCACCGCCCTCGGCTTCGTCGCCCGGATCGGCGACCAGCCCGTCCCGGACCCCGAAGCGCCGCGCGCGTCCCTGCCGTGGCTGCGCCCGCGGCACGTGCGGTTCACCCTGCACCCGGCGCTTCCCGTGCTCGTCGCGGTGCTGCTGACGGCGGCCGTCGCCGTCCTGATCCGCCGCCCCGACCTGCTGCCCGGCTACCGGGACCTGCTGTGGAGCCCGCACGGCAGCCTGGTCCTGCTCACCGGCGCGGCGGCCGGGTGGCTGCTGGTGCTGGCCCACGAACTGGCCCACCTGGCCACCGCGCGCGCCGCGGGCGTGCCGGGCCGGATGCGGCTGGGCACCCGGCTGCAGTTCCTCGTCATGCAGACCGACATCAGCGGCATCGAACTCGCGCCCCGCCGCCACCGGTTGACGGCCTACCTGGCCGGTGTCGCCGTCAACCTGTCGGTGGCGTCGTCCCTCGTCCTGGTCCTCTCCGTCACGGACACCGCGACCCCCGCCCACCGCGTGCTCGCCGCGGCCTTCCTGCTGGCGCTGCTGCCGTTGCCGTTCCAGTGCATGGTGTTCACCCGCACCGACCTCTACTTCGTCCTCCAGGACCTCACCGGCTGCCGCGACCTCTACGGCGACGGCCTCGCCCACGCCCGCCACACCGCCCGGCGAGCGCTCGGACTCCTGCGCCCCGGCGGCCGGGCGACCCCAGCCGCCGATCCGAGCATCCGCCTGCCCCCGCACGAGCGCCGCGCCGTCCGCCTCTACAGCGTCGTCCTCGTGGTCGGCACGGCGCTCTGCCTGGCGTTCATGGCCGCCGTCACCCTCCCCGCCGACATCACCCTGCTCGCCCGCGCGGTCCGGGGCCTGGGGCCGGGCCACGGCCTCGCGGGCAACGCCGACTCGGCGGCCGTGCTGGTCACCCTCGGCGGCGTCAACGTCCTGTGGCTGGTCACCTGGTGGCGTGAACGACGACGCCGGCGGCGGTCGGCGCGAGTGGTCTGAGAGCGGTCCGAGAGCCGGTCACGCCCGCCCCGCCACCTGCCGGCACGCCTGCGCGTACGAGCGCACCAGCGGCCTGTCGTCGCCCTTCCGCCACGCCAGCACGTACCGGCTCGGCGCCACCCCGCGCACCGGCCGCGTCACCACCCCGCCCAGCGTGACCAGCGGCACGTTCCCCGCGGCCAGCAGGCACACCCCCAGTCCGCCGACCAGTGCCTCGTACGTCTCCTCCGTGCTCGCGATCTCCGCGCCGATCCGCGGAGGCCGCCCGTCCCGCTCCTCCAGCGCGAGCCAGTAGTCGCGCAGCGGTCCCGCGCTGGGCGGCAGGGCGAGGAAGGGCTCGTCGGCCAGGTCCGCGAAGTCGACCTCGGCGCGCGCGGCGAGGGGATGGCCGTCGGGGAGGGCGACCAGACGGGGTTCCTCGGCCACGACCGTCCACGCGTACCGGTCCCGGTCCGGCAGCGGCAGCCAGACGAAGGCCACGTCGGCCTCGCCGTCCGCGAGTCCCGCGGTCGGGTCCTCCCAGCTCACCTGGCGCAGGCGTACGACCGCCTGGGGGTGCGCGGCGGTGAAGCGGGAGCGGATCGCCGGGAGCAGGCCGCCGCGCCCGGGGCTGGTGCTCATGCCGACCACCAGCGTGCTGCGCTGTGCGGCCCGCGCCGCCTCCACCGCCGCCGCGCCCCGCGCCCACGCCTCCAACACCGCCCGTGCGTGCGGCAGCAGGGCGGCGCCCGCGTCGGTGAGCGCGACGCCGTGCCGGTCGCGGTCCAGCAACCGGACGCCCACCTGCCGCTCCAGCGCGCGGATCTGCTTGCTGAGCGCCGGCTGCGAGACGTACAGCCGCTCGGCCGCGCGCGTGAAGTGCAGTTCCTCGGCCACCGCCACGAAGTAGCGCAGGTCGCGTACGTGGACGTCCGTCGTCATAGCCATCGGTTGTCACCGTAGGTCTTGGACGGGCGGTGGTCCACGGCAGCAGCCTGGTAGCCGAAGGACGGACGACGGAGGGTGACATGAACAAGGTGTGGCTGGTGACCGGTGCGACGAGCGGGCTCGGCCGGGCCATCGCCGAGGCGGCCGTCGCCGCCGGTGACGTGGTGGTCGGCGCGGCCCGCCGACCCGAGGCGCTGGACGACCTCGTGGCCGCGCACCCCGACCAGGTGGAGGCGCTGCGGCTGGACGTCGCGGACGTGCGCGCCGCCGAGCCGGCCGTACGGGACGTGATCGCGCGGCACGGGCGGATCGACGTCCTGGTCAACAACGCGGGACGGGGACACGTCGGCGCCTTCGAGGAGACGACCGACGAGGAACTGCGCGACCTGTTCGACGTGCACGTCTTCGGGCCGGCGGCGCTGGTGCGCGCGGTGCTGCCGCACATGCGTCAGCGGCGCTCGGGCGCGATCGTGCAGATGAGCAGCATGGGCGGGCAGGTCTCGTACCCGGGGTTCTCGGCGTACAGCGGGTCGAAGTTCGCCCTGGAGGGCATGTCCGAGGCGCTCGTGGGCGAGGTCGCCGAGTACGGGATCAAGGTGCTGGTCGTCGAGCCGGGCGCGTTCCGCACGTCGCTCTACGACGGCACCCGTGCGAGCGCGGACACCGGCGCGTACGCCTCGGTGAGCGGTACGCGGGGCATGGTGGACGCCGGCTTCGACGACCAGGCCGGCGACCCGGCCAAGGCGGCGGCCCTCATCCGCGCCGCGCTGGAGGCGGAGCACACCCCGCTGCACCTGCCTCTCGGCGACGACGGGGTGACCGCGGTCCTCGACCATCTCGACCGGGTACGCGAGGACATCGCGGCCTGGGAGAAGCGCACCCGCGCAACGGGGTTCGACGACTGAGCCGACCCTGCGCACGCCGCCGGTCAGCACCGGGTCGGGAATAGGCGGGCGGAACGGGGGGTCGCGTGCGGCGGGGGTCGGCTACGGGGCGGTCGAGGTGTGGGGGCGCGCACCGCGCGGGTTGGGGGGGAGGCGGGCCGGGCTCGGGCTGTGTGCGGTGCGCGTCGCGCGGGGGGCCGGTTGGGGGGAGGGCTGGCGTGTTGTGGGGTGTGTGGAGGGCCGGTTGGGCGGGGGCTGCCGTGTTGTCGACCGCGTGTGCGCCGTCGGCCACGGGCCCGTCCCGCCTCTCGGCTGCGTACCTGCCTCTGCGCAATTGCCCCGGGCCCGCGGCCCACTTGCCCCGGGCCCGCGGCCCACTTGTCCCCGGGCCCACTTGCTCACGGTCCCACAGGCTCACGCACCCGCGGGCTGTCGGTCGCATGTCAGGTGGTTTCCACAGGGCCGTTCTGATGTCCTCCGGTTGTCCACAGGCCGCCCGCGCTGTCGGACCCCGGTGCAAGGATGTGCGGACCGGGAAGCGCGGCGCGGGGAGGAGGCGGCATGGCGGGGAGCGAGGAGGGGGTGGCGCGGCCGGCTGCCCGGGAGGTGTACGCGGAGGGGACGCGGCTCTACGACGCCGCCCGCACCGTCCTCGACGACCACGCCCGCACCCTCGACGCCGTGCGCTCCGCCCTCGTACCGCTCAGGGACGAACTGGTCGCCGAGGAGCTGGGGTCCATCCCGGTCGCCCGGCTCAAGGACGCCACCGAGGGCCGGCTCCGGCTCGCGGCGATCGAGGCGGCCGGCCTCTCCTCGGTGCGCGCGGTGTACGAGGCGAGCCGCTACGAGCTGCGGCAGATCCCCGGCGTCGGCGCCCAGACCGCGGACCAGGCCCTGGCCGCCGCACGCCAGATCGCCCGGGCGGTCGAGGAGAGCGTGACGGTGCGCATCGACGTCGACCGGCCCGAACCGCGCACCACCGCCCTGGTCGTGGCGCTGCACCGGCTCGTCGAGGCGGGCCCCGAGCTGCGCAAGGCCGTGGAGAGCGCCGAACGGCTGCGGCGCGACCTCGCCGAGCTGCTGCCCGCGGCCCGCCCGGCCACCGGCCGCCTCCGCCTCGCGCTGGCCGGCCGGCGCCGCCGGGAGGCCGCCCTCGCGGCGACGGACCGGCTGCGCGAGCTGACGGCCGAGGCGGCGGCGCGGGGCACCCGGCTCCACCTCGCCCAGGCCGCCGCCGACCTGCTGCGCGAACCGGCCTCCGAGATCGAGGCATGGGTCGACTTCGAACTGCGCTCGGCCGAGTACTACAGCCGCCTGGCCGACGTCTCCGAGCATCGTACGGACGTGGCCGCCGCCGAGGGGCACCTGCCCACCGAGGTGGCCGAGCGGGTGCACGCACAGCCGCTCGACGACACGCACAGCCGGGTCTCGCTGCGCGGCTACCAGTCCTTCGGCGCCCGGTTCGCCCTCGCCCAGCGCCGCGTCGTCCTCGGCGACGAGATGGGTCTGGGCAAGACGGTCCAGGCCATCGCCGCGCTCGCCCATCTCGCCGCGGAGGGGCACACGCACTTCCTGGTGGTGTGCCCGGCCAGCGTGCTCATCAACTGGACCCGTGAGATCCGCGCCCGCAGCACCCTCAGGGCGATCCCGGTGCACGGCCCGGACCGGCAGGACGCGCACGCCGAGTGGCGGGAGCGCGGCGGGGTCGCCCTCACCACCTTCGACCTGCTGCACACCCTGCCCGCACCGGACGGCACCGCGCCGGGGATGGTCGTCGTCGACGAGGCGCACTACGTGAAGAACCCCGACACCCGGCGCGCCCGCGCGATCGCGGTGTGGACCGGGCACTGCGAGCGCGTCCTGTTCCTCACCGGCACCCCGATGGAGAACCGCGTCGCCGAGTTCCGCACCCTCGTGCGCTACCTCCAGCCGGAGCTCCTCCCGCAGATACGCGACAGCGACGCGGTCGCCGGACCGCACGCCTTCCGCAGGGCCGTCGCGCCCGCCTATCTGCGGCGCAACCAGGAGGACGTGCTCACCGAGCTGCCCGCGCTGGTGCAGGTCGACGAGTGGGAGGAGTTCAGCGCCGCGGACGAGGACGCCTACCGGGCCGCCGTCGCCGAGGGCAACTTCATGGCCATGCGCAGGGCCGCGTACGCCGAGCCGGAGAAGTCGGCCAAGCTGCAGCGGCTGCGCGAGCTGGTCGAGGAGGCGGCGGGCAACGACCTGAAGGCGGTGGTGTTCTCGTACTTCCGGGACGTGCTCGGCGCGGTCCGCCAAGTGCTGGGCGACGATGCGGTGTTCGGCCCGATCTCGGGCTCCGTCCCGGCCGCCCGGCGCCAGCGGCTCGTCGACGACTTCACCGCGGCCGACGGCCACGCGGTGCTGCTCGCGCAGATCGAGGCCGGCGGTACGGGACTCAACCTCCAGGCCGCGTCCGTGGTCATCCTCTGCGAGCCGCAGGTCAAGCCGACCCTGGAACACCAGGCCGTGGCCCGCGCCCACCGGATGGGCCAGGTCCGCCCGGTCCAGGTGCACCGCCTGCTCGCCCCCGACAGCGTGGACGAACGCCTGCTGCGCATCCTCGCCGACAAGGACCGCCTCTTCGACGCCTACGCCCGCCGCAGCGACACCGCCGACGCCACCCCGGACGCGATAGACGTCTCGGACGCCGGGCTGGCCCGCCGCATCGTGGAGGAGGAACAGCGCCGACTGGCGGGCGAACAGGGGGACACCGCCGACTGAGACGGCAGCGGGAGGCAAGCACCGCGCGGGTACCACCGCGAGACAGCACCGCAAGGCCCCCGCCCGGCTTCCCGGCCTGCCGTCCGGCTTCCCGGCCTGCCGTCTGGCTTCCCGGCCTGCCCCCGGCTTCCCGGCCTTCCACCCTGCCCCCGGCTTCCCGGCCCTCCCGGCCTGCCTCCTGTACCCTCTCGGCCTGCCCCCAGCCTGCCTCCCGGCCGCCGGCCCGCCCGCCCCGCTTCTCGGCCCGCCCGGGCGCCGGGCCTCCCGCCCCCCGGGGCATCCGGATCGTCGCATTCGTCGCCCGCGTACCCTCCTCCCGCGCCCCGCGCTTACCATGCGCCCAGCCGTCTGACCGCCGTGCGCCACATTCCGCCTGAACCACCGCCCGCCCACGTCACCGCTCGCCGGGACCACCGCCCGCCCGAACCACCGCCCGCCTGAACCAGGAGCACGCAAGCCGTGTCCATACCCCCGCCGCCCGGGTCCCCCCAGCCCCAGGAGCCGCAAGGTCCGTACCCCCAAGGGCCGTACGCCCAGGGCCCGTACGGCGCGCCGTACCCCTACCAGCCCTGGGGTCAGGGCTACAGCCCCTACAACCGGCCGGCGCCCGTCAACGGCGTCGCGATCGCCGCGCTGGTTCTGGGCATCCTCTGCTTCGTCCCGGCCGTCGGCCTGGTGCTCGGGCTGATCGCGCTGCGGCAGATCAGGAGGCGGGGAGAGCGCGGCAAGGGCATGGCCGTCGCGGGGACGGTCCTGTCCTCCCTGGGACTGGTGCTGTGGACGCTCGCCCTCGTCTCCGGCGCGCAGTTCGACGTCTGGGACGGCGTCAAGGACGCGGCCCGCGACGACGGCAGCGCGTACACCCTGCACAAGGGCGACTGCTTCGACGAGCCCGGCGGGTCGCTGGAGGGCGAGGCGTACGACGTCGACAAGGTGCCGTGCAAGGGCGAGCACGACGGGGAGGTCTTCGCCGAGTTCAAGCTGACGGGGTTCACCTCGTACCCCGGCGACGACCGGGTCACCGAGGAGGCCGACAGCCGGTGCTACGCCCTGCGCTACGACTACGCCATGGACGGCTGGGCCGTCCCCGCCGACGTCGACGTCTACTACCTGACGCCGACCGAGGACAGCTGGCGCTTCGGCGACCGCGAGGTCACCTGCCTGTTCGGCAACACGGACGAAAAGGCCGGCCTGACCGGCTCCCTGCGCAACGACGCGACCCGCCTGGACGCCGACCAGCTCGCCTACCTCCAGGCCGTGAACGTGGGGAACAAGGCCCTGGACACGCAGCCCCAGGACACCCCCGACGACGACCTGCCGGCCAACCGGAAGTGGGCGGGCGACGTCTCCGCCGCGCTCACCAAGGAGGCCGGCCTGCTGCGCGCCCACTCCTGGCCCGCCGACGCGAAGCAGCCGGTCGCGGGCCTGGTCAAGGACGTGGAGGCGGCGCGGAAGGAGTGGGCGCGCGCTGCCGCCGCCACCGACGCGGACACCTTCTACCGGCACTACGACCGCGTCATGACCCTGATGTCCCCGGCGAAGGCGGTCACCACGCGCAAGGCTCTGGGGCTGATCGCGGACCCGCCCGCGGACGACCCGGGCGACGGCGACGGCGACTTCGCGGTGTGAACGAGGTGTGAGCGCGGCTATAGCGGGGAGAAAGTGCCTGCGTAAAGCCCCCGGCCCGCACAAGTCATCACATCGGGTGATTCCCTGGCCTTTGCTTGCATGGTCGAACCCACGGTTGCCACGCTGTTGCTGTCTGTACAACTGATGGGAGCGGCCAGTGACTTTCGGTGACCAGCCGGCGTACCTGCGTGTCGCGGGTGATCTCCGCAAGAAGATCGTCGACGGTTCACTGCCCCCGCACACCCGCCTGCCGTCCCAGGCCAGGATCCGCGAGGAGTACGGCGTCTCGGACACCGTCGCCCTGGAGGCGCGCAAGGTGCTGATGGCCGAGGGCCTGGTCGAGGGCCGCTCCGGCTCCGGCACGTACGTGCGCGAGCGTCCCGTCCCCCGGCGCGTCTTCCGCTCCGGCTTCCGCCCGGACGGCGGGGCCACGCCCTTCCGGCAGGAGCAGGCCGACGCGGAGGCGCGCGGCACCTGGGAGTCCAGCAGCGAGCAGGCCGAGGCGAGCGGCGCCGTCGCCGAGCGGCTCGGCATCCGCCCCGGCGACCGCGTGATGTGCACGAGGTACGTCTTCCGGGAGGCCGGCGAGGCCATGATGCTCTCCACCTCCTGGGAGCCCCTCGCGGTCACCGGCCGCACCCCCGTGATGCTCCCCGAGGAGGGCCCCCTCGGCGGCATGGGCGTCGTCGAGCGCATGGCGGCGATCGACGTCGTCGTGGACAACGTCACCGAGGAGGTCGGCGCCCGCCCCGGCCTCGCCGAGGAACTGCTCGCCCTCGGCGGCGTCCCCGGCCATGTCGTCCTCGTCATCCAGCGCACCTTCTACGCCTCCGGCCGCCCGGTCGAGACGGCCGACGTCGTCGTCCCGGCCGACCGCTACCGGGTCGCGTACCACCTCCCGGTGAAGTAGCGCACACCCTTGCGGGCGCCGCCCCGCCCGCCAGCGGCGCGCGCACCTGCCGCGCGCCGCTCGATTCTGGCCGTTCTCGCAGGTCGTCCCGGCCTGCCCGAGACGCCGCTGACCGGACCTGTCGCCCCCCGTATACGGCGCGTTCGTCGCCGTGCGCCCCCTGCGTCCTGGCCGGTTGCGTACCTCTTTGTGAAAAGCCGTATTCGCTCCGTAAAGGTTAGGCGTAGGCTCGGGCATATGCGGATTGCGGTTTCCTTAGCGGGTGGGGTACGGCACGAACCGCTGGCGGACGGCGGACGGGCCGGTGAGGGAAGGAGCGGTGCGGGGCGATGAACGACGGCACGATCACTCTTCCCTGGCTCGTCATACGGCAGGACGACAACGGCAACCGCTACCGCGTGGGCCGCTACGCCACCCGCGCGGAGGCCCAGAAGATCGCGGACAGCCTCGACCACCGCGGCCACAAACAGCTCTACTGGGTCGAGCGGATCGGACAGAACGGCCAGGGCGGCACGGCCACCGACAACTGACCCGCCTGCCGTAGGCTCCCGCGCATGACGGAACGGATCGTGGTGGTGGGAGCCGCCCTGCTCGCCGCGGACGGCCGCCTCCTCGCCGCCCGCCGCAGCGCCCCCGAGGACCTGGCCGGCCGCTGGGAGCTGCCCGGTGGCAAGGTCGAACAGGGCGAGACCCCCGAGGCGGCCCTGGCCCGCGAACTCCACGAGGAACTGGGCGTGGAGGCGGAGGTGAAGGAGCGGGTCCCGGGGGAGTGGCCGCTGAGACCGCCGTACGTCCTCCAGGTGTGGACGGCGACGCTGCGCCCCGACTCGCCGCCCCCCGAGCCCCTCCAGGACCACGACGAACTGCGCTGGCTGCCGCGCGACGACCCGTGGCAGGTCGACTGGCTCGACCAGGACGTGCCGGCCGTCCGAGCCGTGGCCGGCCTGGCAGACCCGAACCCCGCGAGCTCTTAGGCGCCCTCGATATCGGGTATGTCCCCAGTAACCTCATGAATCCGGACATGAGGCAGTCGCTGGCCCGGGAAGTGATCGGCGTGATCGACACCGAAGACGACCGCGCCGCATGGACGTTCCCCGCGGAACCCGGCGCCGTGCGCGACGCCCGCGCGGCGGTCCGCGGCCAACTGCACACCTGGCACCTGGAAACCCTCGCCGACCTCACCGCCCTCCTGGTCAGCGAACTGGTGACCAACTCCCTGCGGCACGCCACCGGCCCCATCGGCGTCCGCCTGGTGCGCCCCGCGGACCTCGCCGGCGTCCTGCTGGTGGAGGTCTCCGACCCGCTCCCGGACCCGCCCCGGGAGCGCGAGGCCCGCCCGGAGGACGAGAGCGGCCGCGGGCTGCGGCTGGTCGCGCTCACCGCCCGCCGCTGGGGTACCCGGCCCGGTGAGACGGGCAAGACGGTCTGGTTCGAACTGGCGGTGCCCGGCTGAAGGCGCGCGCACGCCCGGCGTGCGCCGTGTACAGGCGGGTCGTGACCGCCCACCCGCCCTGTACGGCCGGCCGGCGTCTGTCGACTGCCTGGTTCAGGCCAGTGGCGGTTGCCGGCGGGCGGGATTCGACGACGTGTCGGCTGGTTAGAAGACTGGAAGTGTTCTCACGGCCGGGACCGAAAACCGCCGGGACCGTGCTGTGATCGTGAACACCGTGTTGTGCGGCGCCGTAGTGCTGGATACTGCGGGCAGCCGCCGCCGGTGACCGGTACCGGACGCGGTGAGCTGGAGGGGACGGTTCGCGTGAGCGAGATACCAGCGAAGGCCACGGAGTCCGAGGACCCGTCGGGCGGCGCGAGGACAGGAGCCGCGGGTGATGCCGCGGCGGACGCTACGCGCGACACCGCGACGGGCCGGACAGGGCTGCCCTCCTCCGGAGAGCCCCTCCGCGACACCGGACTCGGCGACCTGCCCCCCGGGGAGGCCGTCTGGCAGAGCAGCCCGCCCGGCTCCATCTACGACTACATCAAGGTCGCCTCCTTCTCCATCGGCCCCGACGGGCTCGTCGACCAGTGGAGCCTGCGCGCCGAGCAGCTCTTCGGCATCCCGGCCGAGCACGCCGTCGGCATGGACCCCATCGAGGCGTTCATCGACCCCGACCTGCGCGACCGGGGCCAGCGCAAGATGGCCGAGATCCTCGACGGCCGGGAGTGGACCGGCGTCGTGCCCTTCCGCACACCCCGGACGGCCGAGGAGGAGGGCGGCCGCGAGGGCCTCGCCGAGGTCTACGTCATGCCGACGCGGACCGAGGAGGGCGAGAAGGCCGCCGTCTGCATCGTCGTCGACGTACGCACCCTGCGCAGCATCGAGACCGACCTCGCCGCCTCGCAGTCCATTTTCGGTCAGTCTCCCTTCGGCTTCCTGCTCATCGACACCGACCTGCGGGTCCGGCGCGCCAACGAGCGGTTCGCCTCCCTCTTCGGCGGCACCCCCGACGACCACCGCGGCAAGACCGTGCAGGACTACCTGCCCCGCCCCGAGGCCGAGCGGGTCGCGGCCACCCTGCGCCGGGTCCTGGAGACCGGCGACTCCATCACGGACATGCACGTCACGGGCTTCCTGCCGGGTTCGGACGACCGCCGGCACTGGTCCATCAACCTCTACCGCGTGCACAGCGGCTCCGGCCGCCCCATCGGCATCGCCTGGCTCGCCACCGACATCACCGCCCGCCGCGCCGCCGCCCGCGAGGCCGCCGCCGCGCGGCGCAATCTCGCCCTTCTCAACGAGGCCGGCGCCCGCATAGGCAACTCCCTCGACCTGGAGACCACCGCCCGCGAACTCCTCGACGTCGTCGTCCCCGGCTTCTGCGACCTCGCCACCGTCGACCTCTACCAGGGCCTGCTGGCCGGCGACGAGACCCCGCCCGGGCTCGCCGACGGCAGCGCCGAGCTGCGCCGGGTGGCCTTCGCCAGCGCCGTCTCCGACGCGCCGTTCGCCGGCACCGGGGCGCCCGTCTCCGTGGGCGCCGTCCACCACTACCCCTTCAACTCGCCCTGCGCGGACGCCCTGCGCACCATGCGCACCCAGCTCGTCCCCGGCGAGGAGGGCGGCCTGGTGCAGTCCACGCTCGCCGTGCCGATGGTCGCCCACGACACCGTCGTGGGACTCGCGCAGTTCGCGCGGACCAAGGGCAGCGAGCCGTTCGGGGACCGGGACCGCGATCTGGCGGTGGAGCTGGCCGCGCGGGCCGCGGTCTGTATCGACAACGCCCGCCTGTACCGCCGGGAGCACGAGCGGGCGCTGATCCTGCAGCGGTCCCTGCTGCCGCCGGGCGACCCGGTCGCCTCCGGCCTGGACATCGCCTGCCGCTATCTGCCCGGCAACTCCTCCTCCGACCGGCCCAGCGAGGTCGGCGGCGACTGGTTCGACGTGATCGAACTGCCGGGCCACCGCACGGCGTTGGTGGTCGGCGACGTGATGGGCCGCGGACTGCGCGCGGCGGTGGCGATGGGCGAACTGCGCTCCGCCGTGCGCACCCTGGCCCTGCTCGACCTCGAACCGGCCGAGGTGCTCAGCGCGTTGGACGAGATCGCGCGCGGCCTCGGCGCCCCCGGCGGCGTCCAGCAGGCCACCCGCGCCGCGCGCCGCCCCCGCGAGGCCGACCTGTCCGAGGTGTACCTGGCGACCTGCGTGTACGCGGTCTACGACTCCGTCACCCGCCGCTGCACCTTCGCCAACGCGGGCCATCTGCCGCCCGTCCTGGTCGAACCGGGCGAGGACGCCCTCATGCTCGACGTGCCGCCGGGCATGCCGCTCGGCGTCGGCGGGGAGCCCTTCGAGGAGGTCGAGGTCGAACTGCCGGAAGGCGCCCTTCTCGCGCTCTACACGGATGGACTGGTCGAATCCCGCGACCACCCCCTCGACGAGGGCCTGCAGGCCTTCGTGGGCGCCCTCACCGACCCCTCCAGCCCGCTGGAGGACGTCTGCGACCACGTCCTCAACACCCTCGACACCCACCACGGCGAGGACGACATCGCGCTGCTGATGGCCCGCGTCCAGGGCCTGCCCGCCGACTCCGTGGGCGACTGGACGCTGCCGCGCGAACCGCGCAGTGTGGGCCGCGCCCGTGAGTACGCGCGCGGCCAGCTGCTGTCCTGGGACCTCGAACCCCTCGTCGACACCACGGAGTTGCTGGTCAGCGAACTGGTCACCAACGCGCTGCGCTACGGCGAGGGCGAGATCAGACTCCGGCTGCTCCTGGACCGCACGCTGGTGTGCGAGGTCTGGGACTCCGGACTGGTCCAGCCGCGCCGCCGCCGCGCCCGCGACACCGACGAGGGCGGCCGGGGCCTGCAACTGGTCGGGCTGCTCAGCGCGGCCTGGGGCTCGCGGCGCACCCCGCGCGGCAAGACGGTGTGGTTCGAACTCCCGCTGCCCGACGGGGAGACGGGGCTCACGGACCCGGCGGAGGCGCTGCTGAGCCTCTTCTGACGCCGGGGCCGCCGAAGCCGGCCGGCACCTCGGCGGCCGTGTCGCTCCGCATCCGCACGTCCTGCTCGGCGAACTCACGGGCCTGCCGGGCCAGGGCGTCCGCGGTGAGGAGCCCCTCCGGGTCGGCGCCGCCGAGCAGCCACCGGGCCTCGGCCAGCCGGGTCCGGGCGGTGCTGCCGACCGCTTCCCGGTGGACGGCGACGAAGTCGGCGGCGGCGTCGGCGGCCTGCCGCGCGACGAGGGACGCGGCGACCGACAGCACCCCGGCCCTGCCCGCCCCCAGCGGCACCAGCGCCTGCACGATCCGCCGAAGGGCGGCCAGGGGGTCGTAGGGACCGGAGGTCACCTCGTTGCGCACGGTGCCCAGCGCGACGTCGGCGTGGAGAACACCATCCCGAAGACCATCGCCCGCCTCCGCGCCCGCCCACGCCCTCGCCCGCCCGCCCACTCCCGCACCCTCCGGCAACCGGTCGGCCGCCGGTTCCGCGTCAGTCCGCGCGCTCGCGTGCCCGCCCGGTTCCGTGGTCTCCGGCGGCTGCTCGGCCGCCGACTCCGCGCGCATCCGCGCCTTCGCCCGCTCGCCTGCTTCCGTACCCTCCGGCGACTGCTCGGACGCTGGCTCTACGTCCGTCCGGGCGCTCGCGTGCCCGCCCGGTCCCGTGGTCTCCGGCGGCTGCTCGGACGTCGGTTTCGCGGCTGCCAAGTGCCGTCGCAGTGCCGCGATGTCGGTCTCCGCGCCCGTCAGTGCTGCCGGTACCAGGTGTTCGGCCGTTCTCAGGTCGGTGGCGAGACGGTCGAGGGCGGTGAGGAGGACGTCGGCCCGGGCGATGGCGGACTCGGCGGCGCGCAGGTGACGTATCGCCTCGTCCGTGCGGCCCGTGTCGGCCGCCTGGCGGGCCGAGTTGAGGTGGGCCGTGGCCGACACCAGGCGGTCCGTGGCCTCTTCGACGTGACCGGTGACGGCGGCGGACGCCGACGGCGCGTACCGCCTCACCAGCCCGGCGAGCGTCGCCTCCGCGCCCCCGACGCGCCCCGTCAGCTCGCGGAAGCGCCCCTCCGCCACCTCCAGCGCCTCGCCCACACCCCCCTCCAGTCCCCGCAGCCGCCACATCCCGCCGGCCTCCGCGTCCAGCCGCCGCCCCGCCTCCCGGCAGCGCCCCACGATCCCGGCCAGCGCCTGCCGCCGTGCCGTCTCCTCCTGCGGTACGCCGTCCTCGTACCGCTGCCGCATCCGGAAGGCGGCCGACAGCTCCGCCTCCGCCTCCCGCAGCGCCCGCGCGAAGGGCGCCACGGCGTCCGTCCCGAAGCGGGCCTCGGCGAAGGCGAGTTCCTCGCGGCTGGCGCGCACCCATTCGTCGGCCTCGACCAGCAGGGACCGCGCCTCGTCGTCGGCCTCGGTCAGCGGCGGCCCGGGCGGCGGCGGGGCCGAGCCGCCCGGCGTGGTCCGCGTCCGCGTCCGCGCCCGCCGGGTGCGCCGCACGTAGCCGTACGCGCCCAGCACCACCACCGCGCCGGCCACGACCAGCGGCAGCACCAGGTTCGTGGACGACGTCTCGTCCGGCTCCGGCGCGGCGGCGCTCGCGACGGAGCCCGCGGGGGCGACCGGAACCGGGGGATCGTCGGTGATCGTCATCCCTGGCAACACGAGCCACACCGCTCCGGCGAGCGCGCCCAGCAGGGCGTGCGCGACCCGCACGGATATGTGCGAGCCGGCCCGTCGCGGCCGGCCCCGTATCAGGGAAGACGTCACATTCCGGAGCGTATGGGCAGCAAAGCGACGGCGCGAGCGGGGTGCGTCCGAGGGGGAGACGGCGATGGAGACGGCACGGGCCGAGGACGGCGAAGCGAGCGAGGAGCGGACCCCGGCCCGAAGGCGCCGCCGGCCGCGTTGGCGGCCCTGGCCCCGGTGGGCCCGCTGGACGCGCCGGATCACGCTCGGTGTCGTCCTCGCCGTGCTGCTTCCGCTCCTCGCCGCCGAAGCCGCCCTCCGCGTGAACTACACCGGCGATCCGGCGGACGGCACGTACACCAGGAACCGGGACGCCCTGTGGCTCGGCCACGCCTGGGTCGACGGCCGCAAAGGGGACGCCGACGTCGACGCCCTCGCGCGCCGGCTGCGCGGCACCGGCATCCGCGACCTGTACGTGCACGCGGGCCCGCTGGAACACGACGGCACGCTGCCCGCGTCGGCCTGTCCGAAGGCGCCTTGGCTGATCGACGCCGTGCACCGGAAGCTGCCGGGCGTGCGCGTGCAGGCGTGGCTCGGTGACGTGCTGGCGAGCGAGGGACCGGAGGGCATGCGGCTGGAGCGGGCCGCGACCCGCGCCGCCGTCGTCCGCTCCGCCCGCCACGTCCTCGCCGCCGGCTTCGACGGCGCCCACTTCGACCTGGAGCCCCTGCACTCGGGCGACCGCCACTACCTCGCCCTGCTCGACGCCCTGCACCGCGAGACTCGCGCCCGCGGCGGCGTGCTGTCCGTCGCCGCCCACCAGATCGACCCGCTCCCGGCGTTCCACTCCGTCTGGGGCACGCTCACCGGGCACCCCAAGTGGTGGTCGCAGGAGTTCTTCGGGCAGGTGGCGCGCCGGGTCGACCAGATCGCGGTGATGTCGTACGACACCATGCAGCCGCTGCCGGGCCTGTACGGCGGTTACGTCGCCCAGCAGACCTCCCTGGCCCTGGAGGTCACCCCCGGCTCCACCGACCTGCTCATGGGCCTGCCCTTCTTCCACGACAACCGCTTCGGCCACATGGCCCGCGCCGAGACGGTCCCCGCGGCCGTCCGCGGCGTCCGCCTCGGCCTGACCCGCACGGACGCCGACCGCGCCCGCTTCGGCGTCGCCCTGTACGTCGACTTCGCGGCGACGGAGGCGGACTGGACGGCGTACGACAACGACTGGGCCCGCTGAGTACGCCCAAGGCGCCGTGTCCGCCCCGCCCTTCTGAGACGATGATCGGATGGATTCCTTCTTGCGGGCGGCCGTCGGGGTGTGCGTGATCGTCCTGGCGGCGGGCGGGGTCGCGGCGGTCGTCCGGGACTGGACACCGCCGTGGGGCAGGACCGTGGTGCGGCCGCGGCTGTGGGGCTACGGCTCGCTGCTCGGCGCGGTGGGCATGACCCTGTTCGCCTTCCTCGGCCCGCTGCACACCCCGCGCCCCGCCTTCGGAATCCTGCCGGTGCTCGGCTGGGTCGCGTTCATGGCCGGCCTGTTCGTGCAGAGTCGCGGGCTGCGGGCCGGCCGGCGTACGCCTACGACGAAGACCTCCGCCTGATCTTCGAGCCCAGCCACACCAGCGGGTCGTACTTGCGGTCGACGGCGCGTTCCTTCAGCGGGATCAGGGCGTTGTCCGTGATCTTGATGTTCTCGGGGCAGACCTCCGTGCAGCACTTGGTGATGTTGCAGTAGCCGAGGCCGTGCTCGTCCTGGGCCGTGCGCTTGCGGTCCAGGCCCGACTCCTGCGCGGCGTCCAGCGGGTGCATGTCCAGTTCGGCGACCCGCATCAGGAAGCGGGGGCCGGCGAAGGCCGGCTTGTTCTCCTCGTGGTCGCGCACGACGTGGCAGGTGTCCTGGCACAGGAAGCACTCGATGCACTTGCGGAACTCCTGCGGACGGTCCACGTCCTCCTGGAACATGCGGTACTCGCCGGGCCCGAGCCCGGCCGGCGGCACGAAGGCCGGGACCTCGCGCGCCTTGGCGTAGTTGAAGCCGACGTCCGTCACCAGGTCGCGGATCACGGGGAACGCGCGCAGGGGAGTCACCGTGACGGTCTCCTCGCGCGTGAACACCGACATGCGCGTCATGCACATCAGCCGCGGGCGGCCGTTGATCTCCGCCGAGCACGAACCGCACTTGCCCGCCTTGCAGTTCCAGCGCACGGCGAGGTCGGGCGCCTGGGTGGCCTGCAGGCGGTGGATGATGTCCAGGACCACCTCGCCGTCGTTGACCTCGACCTCGAAGTCCTCCAGGCCGCCGCCTCCGACGTCACCCCGCCACACCTTGAAGCGGGCCTTGTAGCTGCTCACTCGTACAGCTCCTCTTCGGCGAGGTACTTGACCAGCTCCTCCTTGTCGAAGAGGGCGAGCAGGTCCGGGCGGATGGGTTCGGTGGTCTCGCGGGTGAGGGTGATCTGGCCGCGCACGGGGTCCGTCGCGGCCAGCCCGCCCGTCGGGTCGGTGAGCCGGCACAGCAGGTTGACGTTGCGCCACGTGCGGTCCATCGCCCCGAAGTCCTCGCGGGTGTGGCCGCCGCGCGACTCGGTGCGCTCCAGCGCCGCCCGGGCCACGCACTCGCTGACCAGCAGCATGTTGCGCAGGTCCAGCGCGAGGTGCCAGCCGGGGTTGAACTGGCGGTGGCCCTCGACGCCGGCCCTGCGCGCCCGTACGCGAAGCTCCGCGAGCTTCTCCAGGGCCTGCTCCATCTCGCCCTCGCGGCGGATGATGCCGACCAGGTCGTTCATGGTCTGCTGGAGCTCCTGGTGGAGGGTGTACGGGTTCTCCGGCGGGCGTCCCTCGTCCTCGCCGGGCGCCGGGCCCTCCGCGGAGAACGGCCGCAGCGCCTCCGCCGCCGCCGAGTCCACCTGTACGTCGTCCACGGGCGGGCGGGCGCCCGCCCGTCGCGTCGCGTACTCGGCCGCGTGCCAGCCCGCCCGGCGTCCGAAGACCAGCAGGTCGGACAGCGAGTTGCCGCCCAGCCGGTTGGAGCCGTGCATGCCGCCCGCCACCTCGCCGGCCGCGAACAGGCCCGGCACCCCGCGGGCCGCCGCCGAGTCGGAGTCGACCGCGATACCGCCCATCACGTAGTGGCAGGTGGGCCCGACCTCCATCGCCTCCGCGGTGATGTCGACGTCGGCCAGCTCCTTGAACTGGTGGTACATCGACGGCAGCCGGCGCCGGATGACCTCGGCCGGCATCCGCGTCGACACGTCCAGGAACACCCCGCCGTGGGGCGAGCCCCGGCCCGCCTTCACCTCGGCGTTGATCGCGCGGGCCACCTCGTCACGCGGCAGCAGCTCCGGCGGGCGCCGGTTGTGGTCCGGGTCGTCGTACCAGCGGTCGCCCTCCTCCTCCGACTCCGCGTACTTCTCCTTGAAGACGTCGGGGATGTAGTCGAACATGAACCGCTTGCCCTCGGAGTTCCTGAGCACCCCGCCGTCGCCGCGCACCGACTCGGTGACGAGGATGCCCTTGACCGACGGCGGCCAGACCATGCCCGTCGGGTGGAACTGCACGAACTCCATGTTCAGCAGGGGCGCCCCGGCCAGCAGCGCCAGCGCGTGGCCGTCGCCCGTGTACTCCCACGAGTTCGACGTGACCTTGAAGGACTTGCCGATGCCGCCGGTGGCGATCACCACGGCGGGCGCCTCCAGGACGAAGAAACGGCCGCTTTCGCGCTCGTAGGCGAAGACCCCGGAGACCTGCTCGCCGTCCTTGAGCACCCGCGTGACCGTGCACTCCTGGAAGACCTTCAGCCGGGACTCGTAGTCGCCGGTCTCCCGCTTGTCCTCCTGCTGGAGCGAGACGATCTTCTGCTGGAGCGTGCGGATCAGCTCCAGGCCGGTGCGGTCGCCGACGTGCGCCAGGCGCGGGTACTCGTGGCCGCCGAAGTTGCGCTGGGAGATCCGGCCGTCCTTGGTGCGGTCGAACAGGGCGCCCCAGGTCTCCAGCTCCCACACCCGCTCGGGCGCCTCCTTGGCGTGCAGCTCGGCCATCCGCCACTGGTTGAGGAACTTGCCGCCGCGCAGGGTGTCGCGGAAGTGCACCTGCCAGTTGTCGCCGGAGTTCACGTTGCCCATCGCCGCCGCGATGCCGCCCTCGGCCATCACCGTGTGCGCCTTGCCGAACAGCGACTTGCAGATGACTGCCGTACGGGCGCCTCGCTCGCGCGCCTCGATGGCGGCCCGGAGGCCCGCGCCCCCGGCGCCGACCACGACGACGTCCCACTCCTGGCGGTCGACCACGGACATCACAAGGCCCCACTCATCAGAAAAATCGCGGATCGTCGAAGGCGCCGGAGGCGACGAGATAGACGTAGAAGTCGGCGAGCGCCACGCTCACCAGCGACGCCCACGCCAGCAGCATGTGCCGGGCGTTGAGCTTCCCGACCAGCTGCCACATCCGGTAGCGCACCGGGTGCCTGGAGAAGTGCTTGAGCTTGCCGCCGACGATGTGCCGGCAGGAGTGACAGGAGAGGGTGTACGCCCAGATCAGCACGATGTTGGCGAGGAAGACCAGGGTGCCGAGGCCCATGTGGCCCCAGTTCTCGTCCGTGTCGC
Source organism: Streptomyces sp. 7R007 (assembly GCF_054850255.1). NCBI lineage: Bacteria > Bacillati > Actinomycetota > Actinomycetes > Kitasatosporales > Streptomycetaceae > Streptomyces > Streptomyces sp. 7R007. The sequence continues at coordinate 61,072 of NZ_JBTWMV010000035.1, forward strand.
GGAAGGAGAGCACCGTGTCGTACGTCAGCACGCCCGCGACCAGGATCGCCGCGTAGAAGAAGTACCGGTGGACGTTCTGCAGGATCAGCGGGAAGCGGGTCTCGCCGGTGTACTTCTTGTGCGGCTCGGCCACCGCGCAGGCCGGCGGGGACGCCCAGAAGCCCCGGTAGTAGGCCTTGCGGTAGTAGTAGCAGGTCAGGCGGAAGCCGAGCGGGAAGATCAGGATGATGATCGCGGGGGAGATGCCCCACCAGCCGCCGAAGAGGTCGGCGTTCGGGCCCGAGGGCATGTTCTTGCAGTTCTCCGCCAGGCACGGCGAGTAGAACGGCGAGACATACGGCGCCGAGTAGTAGTCCGCGTTCGCGAAGGCCCGCCACGTCGAGTACACGACGAAGGCGAGCAGACCGGCGGCGGTGGCGGCGGGGGCCAGCCACCAGCGGTCCGTGCGCAGGTGCGGGGCGGCGATCGCGGCGCGCGTACCGGTGCGTACGCCGCCGCTGTTCAGTTGGGGTTCCGTACCAGTGGCCAACTCTTGACTCCGGTCGGTGTCGGGGGACGCTCAGTGGCCGGGTCCGTGGTGGGAGCCGAGGCCCTCGTCGTCCGTGTCCGTCCACAGGGAGCTGTCGTAGGGGGTGTCGGGGATGGTGACCAGTTCCGGGCGCCTGGGGGCGGCGGGGCCGGCGGCCGCGTCGCGCAGCAGCGCCACGCTTTCACGCAGGTGGTTGGCGTCGGCCCGGACGCGTCGCATCTCCAGGCCGGCGGTGCCGAGCTGTTTCTCCAGCCGTCCCAGCGACCGGAACAGGTCGTCGAGGCTGCGCTGGACTGACGTCAGTTCGTCGTGCACGGACATGACGTGACCTCACTTCCGCGGGCGGCTGTGCCGTGGACGGAGACGTTCATGCGCCTGCGAGTGTTGCGCGTCACACCTGCCGGTGGGAAGGGACGTGCAGCGATTGGCGGATCCGGACCGTCCGCGTGCCCCCCGCGCACGCCGGTCGCATTGCGCCGCACGGGTGGGCTTCGCGGCCCGGGCCGCCGTGTCGCGCCCGGCAGGCGAACCCTTTCCTCTTCAGTGAGGCCGTAGATCTGATGAGCTCCAAATACCGCCAAACGTGATCAGAACGCACCCGCATCACGGGTGGGAGCCGCTCCCCGGAGGTACGCAAGAATGTCGCACGACGGCGCTGGAAGCGCCCCAAAGGGGCGCGGGGCTGAGTTGGATCTGCGGCTATCGCCGCGCGAGCGTGACCAGCCACAACGCACCCGCACTCGCGCCAGGGCCGCCCGTGGCACCTCTCGCGGTGCGCTCGGTTCTGTCGCCCTCCTCACCGCCGGCGCGCTCGCCGTGCCCCTGCTCGCGGGGTGCGGGTCCGACGACACCGAGGGCAAGCCCCTGGCCGGCCAGGACATCGCGCCCGCCGCCCGTGCCCTGGTCGCCGACGGCGGCACCCTGCGCTGGGCCGTGGACGACGTGCCGCAGACGCTCAACACCTTCCAGGCGGACGCCGACGCGGCCACCACGCGCGTCGCCCAGGCCGTCCTGCCCGCGCTGTACCGGCTGGACGCGAACGGCCGCCCGCAGGCCGACCCGGAGTACCTGGAGTCCGCCAAGGTCGTCGCGACCGAGCCCAAGCAGGTCGTGCTGTACAAGCTGAACCAGCAGGCGGTGTGGAGCGACGGCCGCGAGATCGGCGCCGCCGACTTCGCCGCCCAGTGGCGCGCCCTGTCCGGCAAGGACAGCGCCTACTGGACGGCCCGCAACGCCGGCTACGACCGCATCGAGAAGATCGAGCGCGGCGCCAGCGACCTGGAGGTCAAGGTCACCTTCGCGCGGCCGTACGCCGACTGGAAGTCGCTGTTCACGCCGCTGTACCCGAAGGACGTCATGGGCACCCCGGACGCCTTCAACGACGGCGCGCGGCGCAAGCTGAAGGTCACCGCCGGGCCCTTCGCCGTCCAGAAGGTCGACCGCAAGAACGACGAGATCGTCCTGGTCCGCAACCCCCGCTGGTGGGGCCGCCCCGCCAAGCTCTCCGAGATCGACCTGAAGGCCGTACCGCGCGACAAGCGCACCGCCGCGCTCGCGGCCGGCACGATCGACCTCGCCGAGATCGACCCCGCCGCGGCCGAGAGCATCGCCGTCGCCTCACGGGCCAAGGGCACGGGCACCCCGCTGCAGGGCCCGGCCGGCCGCCGCACCGGGCCGAAGGCACCGCGCCGTCAGCAGAACCTGCGCGGCTTCGAGGTCCGCCGGTCGCTGGAGCCCGCGTACACCCAGCTCGCCCTCAACGGCTCCGCCGGCCCCCTCGCCGACGAGCGCGTGCGCCGGGCCGTCGCCCGCGCCCTCGACCGCAAGGCGCTCGCCGCGGCCGTGCTCGACCCGCTGGGGCTGCCCGCCGTGCCCGTCGGCAGCCATCTGGCGCTGTCCGGGCAGGCCGGCTACGCCGACAACAGCGGCGCGCTCGGCGGCCAGGACACCGCTCAGGCGCAGGCGCTGCTCGCCGACGCGGGCTGGGTGCCCGGCGGGCCGGTCAAGGAGGAGGAGCAGCAGAAGAAGAAGCAGAAGAAGGGCGAGAAGGCCGCCGGGGGCGAGGGCCGGAAGGCGGAGGAGGAGTCGCAGGGCGGGGACGACGGGACGTACATCGTCGGCGAGGACGACAAGGGGGAGGGCACCGGGGGCGACGGCGCCCGGCACCTGGCCCAGGACGGCAAGCAGTACAAGCACCTCAGGCAGGGCGGGGCGCCCGGCGCGTACGCGCCCAGGGGGACGGCGGCCCCGGCCGGGGCGGCGTCCGGGATGCTCGCGAAGGACGGCAAGCCGCTCGCGCTGCGGTTCGTGCTGCCCTCGGGGGCGGGGTCGGACACGCTGCGGACGGTCGCCGACCGGATCAGCGGGATGCTGGCGCGGGTCGGCATCCGCACGCAGATCAAGAAGGTCTCCGACGACAGCTACTTCAAGGACTACGTGGCGTCCGGGCAGTACGACCTGGCGCTGTACTCGTGGCCCGCGTCCGCCTTCCCGGCCACGGACGCGCGGCCGGTCTACGCCAAGCCCGTGCCCGCCGCCGACGGTTCGCTCAACGTCGAGCAGAACTACACGCGCGTCGGCACGGACCAGGTGGACCAGCTGTTCGACCAGGCGGTGGCGACGCTGGACGAGGACGAGAGCCGGGAGCTGATCAGGAAGGCGGACGCGCGCATCTGGGCGGCGGCCGGCTCGATCCCGCTGTACCAGCGGCCGCAGCTGACGGCCGCGAAGAAGGACGTGGTGAACGCGGGGTCGTTCGGATTCCAGACGCCGGTCTACGAGGACATGGGGTTTCTGAAGAAGGGCGCGAAGCCCTCCGCGAGCGGTTCCGGGCACTGAGGCGCACGGCCCTGCGGAGGCCGCCCGCCGCAGGGCCACGTACCATGGGGTAAGGCCGTGGCGTGTTCAGCCCGGCAGGGTCCGCGTATCACCGACGTACGCGCCGGCCTTCCTCACACTCCAGGAGTACGCCTTCATGGCCACGCGCCACGACATCCGCAACGTCGCCATCGTCGCCCACGTCGACCACGGCAAGACGACCATCGTCGACGGCATGCTGAAGCAGGCCGGTGCCTTCGCCGCCCACCAGCTCGACCAGGTCGACGACCGCATGATGGACTCGAACGACCTGGAGCGTGAGAAGGGCATCACGATCCTCGCCAAGAACACGGCGGTGAAGTACCACCCCAAGGACGGCGGGGAGCCCATCACCATCAACATCATCGACACCCCCGGCCACGCCGACTTCGGCGGCGAGGTCGAGCGCGGTCTGTCGATGGTGGACGGCGTCGTCCTGCTCGTCGACGCCTCCGAGGGCCCGCTGCCGCAGACCCGCTTCGTGCTGCGCAAGGCGCTGCAGGCCCGCCTGCCCGTCATCCTGTGCATCAACAAGACGGACCGGCCCGACGCCCGGATCGACGAGGTCGTCAACGAGACCTACGACCTCTTCCTCGACCTGGACGCGGACGAGGAGCAGATCGAGTTCCCGATCGTCTACGCCTGCGGCCGCGACGGCGTCGCCTCCCTGACCAAGCCGGAGAACGGCACCGTCCCGGCCGACAGCGACAGCCTGGAGCCGTTCTTCTCGACGATCCTGGACCACATCCCGGCGCCCACCTACGACGAGGACGCGCCGCTTCAGGCCCACGTCACCAACCTCGACGCCGACAACTTCCTCGGCCGCATCGCGCTGCTCCGCGTCGAGCAGGGCGAGCTCAGGAAGGGCCAGACCGTCGCGTGGATCAAGCGGGACGGCTCCATCGCCAACGTCCGCATCAGCGAGCTGATGATGACCGAGGCGCTGACCCGCAAGCCCGCCGAGAAGGCCGGCCCCGGTGACATCTGCGCCGTCGCAGGCATCCCGGACATCATGATCGGCGAGACCCTCGCGGACACCGAGAACCCCATCCCGCTGCCGCTGATCACGGTCGACGAGCCCGCGATCTCCATGGTGATCGGCACCAACACCTCGCCGCTGGTCGGCCGCGGCGGCACCGGCAAGGGCGCCGACGCGAAGGCGGCCGTCAAGGACCGCAAGGTCACCGCCCGCCAGGTGAAGGACCGGCTCGACCGCGAGCTGATCGGCAACGTCAGCCTCCGGGTGCTGGAGACCGAGCGGCCCGACGCCTGGGAGGTCCAGGGCCGCGGTGAGCTCGCCCTCGCCATCCTCGTCGAGACCATGCGCCGGGAGGGCTACGAGCTGACGGTCGGCAAGCCGCAGGTCGTCACGAAGGACGTGGACGGCAAGGTCTACGAGCCCGTCGAGCGCATGACGATCGACGTGCCCGAGGAGCACATGGGCGCGGTCACGCAGCTCATGGGTGTGCGCAAGGGCCGGATGGACAACATGTCCAACCACGGCTCGGGCTGGGTGCGCATGGAGTTCGTCGTGCCCTCCCGCGGCCTGATCGGATTCCGGACGGAGTTCCTGACCCAGACCCGCGGCACCGGCATCGGGCACTCCATCCACGAGGGCTTCGAGCCCTGGTTCGGCACCCTGCAGACCCGTAACAACGGCTCGCTGGTCGCCGACCGCGCCGGTGTCGTCACCGCGTTCGCGATGACGAACCTCCAGGAGCGCGGCGTGCTCTTCGTGGAGCCGGGCACCGAGGTGTACGAGGGCATGATCGTCGGCGAGAACTCGCGCTCCGACGACATGGACGTCAACATCACCAAGGAGAAGAAGCTCACCAACATGCGGTCGTCCACGGCCGACGTGGCCGAGTCGATCGTCCCGCCGCGCAAGCTCTCGCTGGAGCAGTCGCTGGAGTTCTGCCGCGACGACGAGTGCGTGGAGGTCACCCCGGAGGCCGTTCGCATCCGCAAGGTGAACCTGGACGCCCGGGAGCGGGCCCGCGCCGCGAGCCGCGCCAAGCACGGCTAGATCCGGACACCCCGAGCCCGGGTGCCCCCATCTTGGGGGCGCCCGGGCTTTTTGCAACCCATTTTCCGGGCGCCGCCGAGCCCCCTGTGTCCGTTATGCGGAGATCCTCGCCCGATAGCCATGTAACAAGTCCGTTTCGCGGCCTTCTCGGCCCGAACGGTTTGTCCGAGTTTTGGAAGATCTACGCGCGAGCTGTGACTGAATTGAGATTTAAAGACAGTGGTCGGTACCTGACACATGGCAGATAGTTAGCCGCAGCGCTCGGGTCAATGGGTCTCGCGCTGTGGGGACAGCGCCGACTCGCGAGCACCAAGGGGGTGTCTGACCCTCCGTCAGGGGTGTCGGAGGACAGACATGCGCCCCCTCCCATCGGTGAGCACGTGGAGTCACGAGGAGGATCCCATGCTGTCCTTCATCTTCAACTACCGCCCCGCACAGGACGACTGACTCCGAAGATCCAGTCGGCGAGCCGGTCGTGCCTGACGACTACGCGCGTCCGGCTGCGGGTTTCCCCGCCAACCGCGGGATGCCCTGACGCTTCTTCACACCCACACCTGTGAAATGGGCGAACTGTGACAAGTCCTATCGACGTTGAGGGCGGCGGGACGTCGGTCGTCGTCGACGGCGCACCGCGACCGCCGGCGAAGGCCGAGGACCGCCTGCTTGAGGGCCGCTCACCCGGCCAGCTGATGTGGATCCGCTTCAAACGCGACCGCACCGGCGTGATCTCGGCCTGTGTCGTGCTGTTCTTCTTCGTGATCGCGGCCGCCGCGCCGCTGATCTCGAAGCTGTACGGGAAGGACCCGTACACCATCTACGCCGACGAACGGCCGGAGCTGTTCGACAGCGCGGGTGTGCCGGTGCAGCCCAACGGCGGGATCAGCAGCGAGTTCTGGTTCGGTCTGGAACCGGGCAACGGCTACGACGTGTTCACCAAGCTGATCTACGGCATCCGCACCTCGCTGATGATCTCCGTCGCCGTCACGCTCGCGGTCGTCCTCACCGGCATCCTCCTCGGCGTCACCGCGGGCTACGTGGGCGGCAAGACCGACTTCGCGATCGGCCGCGTCATCGACTTCCTGCTGGCCTTCCCCTCGCAGCTGTTCTTCATCGCCAGCATGCCGGTCGTGGTCTCGCTGTTCGTCAGCCCGCGCGACGAGACGCCGACCTATGTGCGGGTGGTGGCCCTGATCGTCGTGCAGTGGGTGCTCGGCTGGATGAGCCTGGCGCGCATCCTGCGCGGCACCACACTCGCCCTCAGGGAGCGGGAGTTCATCGAGGCCGCGAAGGTGAGCGGCGCCTCGCCCTGGCGGATCATCCGCAAGGAGATCCTGCCGAACGTGGTGACACCGCTGCTGGTGCAGGCCACGTATCTGCTGCCGAACTTCGTGACGATCGAGGCCGGCCTGTCGTTCCTCGGCGTCGGCATCGTCGAACCGACGCCCGACTGGGGCCAGATGTTCTCCAAGGCGTCGTCCGAGCTCGTGCTGCAGAACGACATCACCTACATGTTCTTCCCCGGCGTCTCGATGGTCATCTTCGTCGTCGCGTTCAACCTGCTCGGGGACTCGGTCCGGGACGCCTTCGATCCCAAGACGGCGCGCTGACCGACTGTTTGTGGGCGTCCTCGCCCGGATACCGCACGGCCTTTTCCTTCGCATCATGCGACACACAGATGGGTGGAAACTTCAGTGATGAGTAGGGGCGGACGCCACACATACGCCGCACTGTCGGTGCTCGCGGCCGGAGCGCTGTTGCTCTCCGGCTGCAGCAAGGGCGGCAGCAACGCCAGTGACGACGAGAAGAAGGACCAGGAGAACGCCAAACGCCAGCAGGCGTCCGTGAAGTTCGGGGACGCCTCGGACTCGCAGGGGCCGGCCGCCGCGGTGCCGGGCGCCAAGAAGGGCGGCACCCTTGAGGTGCTCCAGCGCGACTCCTACGCGCACCTCGACCCGGGGCAGATCTACGTCTCCGACGAGGGCTCGCTCGCCACGCTGATCCACCGGGGCCTGACCGGCTACAAGGCGACCAGCAACGACGGCAGTTCGCACGAGGTCGTCGGCGACCTCGCCACCGACTCCGGCACCACCACGGACGGCGGCAAGACCTGGAAGTACACCCTCAAGGACGGCATCAAGTTCTCCGACGGGACGCCGATCACGTCCGCGGACTTCCGGCAGACCTTCGAGCGGCTCTTCGCGCCCTTCATCAACCAGGGCCCCACGTACCTCCAGCAGTGGCTCGCCGACAGCTCCGGCTCCGACTACCGCAAGCTGCTGCCGGACGGCCCCTACAAGGGCAAGCACCTGCCGAGCAGCGTCCTGGAGACGCCGGACGACAAGACCATCGTCTTCCACTTCAAGACGGCGCACCCGGACCTGCCGTACGCGCTGGCCATGGCGGGCTACGCGGTCGTCTCCAAGAAGGGCGACACGAAGGAGAAGTACGACAAGGCCCCGGTGACGAGCGGCCCGTACAAGATCCAGTCGTTCAAGTCCGGCAAGTCGATGGTGCTCGTCAAGAACACCAACTGGGACCCGAAGACGGACCCGATCCGCAACCAGTACGTGGACCAGATGAACTTCACGTTCAACGTCCAGTACGAGGACTCCACCAAGGCGCTCCTCGCCGACACCGGCGCCGACCAGACCGGCGTCAGCTTCAACAACTCGGTGGACGCGGGCAACATCACCAAGGTCCTCGGCGGCGACGCGGCCGTCAAGGCCCGTACGGTGGCGGGCTACCAGCCCTACGTCGGCCAGGTCAACATCAACATGTCGCACAAGGAACTGCAGGACAAGACGGTCCGTGAGGCCATCGCCTACGCCCTGCCGATCACGCCCATGGTCCGTGCCTTCGGCGGCAGTTCCGCCGCGGAGGTCGCCGGCGGCTTCATCAGCCCGACGGTCAGCGGCTACGACGCCTCCTTCGACCCGTGGGGCAAGAAGAAGAGCCCCGGCGGCAACCCGGCCAAGGCCAAGGAACTGCTGAAGAAGGCCGGCAAGGTCGGCATGAAGCTGACCTACGGCTACATCAACACCCCCGAGGGCCAGCAGTACTCCGCCGCCATCGCCGCCGCGCTGAACAAGGCCGGCTTCAACGTGCAGCGCCAGGACATCCCGGCCGAGACGTTCTACGACCAGATCGGCAAGGTCGACAACAACTACGACATCTACCACTCCGCGTGGGGTGCCGACTGGCCGTCCGCCTCGACCGTGATCCCGCCGCTGTTCGACGGCCGCGCGATCGCCGACGGTTCGCCCAACTACTCGCACGTGAACGACTCCAAGGTCAACGCCGACATCGACGCCGCGAACAAGATCACGGACCCGGTCAAGTCGGCGGCCGCGTGGGAGAAGATCGACCAGTACCTGGCCAAGGACGTCATCAACGCCGTCCCGACCATCGACTACAAGCAGGTCCAGATCGCCGGCTCCAAGGTCGGCGGCCTGGTCTACGACGACGTGATCGGCGGCATCGACCCGCGTCGCCTGTACATCAAGTAACCCCTTCGTCCGACCGGTACCCGGTGCGTGATCCCGCCGAAGGCGGCGACGCACCGGGTACCGCCCGGCCCGCCGACGTCAGAGAGCTGCCCCTGTCATGCTGCGCTTCCTCGTCCGCCGGATTCTCGGTGCCGTCGTCATCCTCTTCCTGCTGAGCATCGTGACGTTCCTGCTGTTCTTCGGGATGCCGCGGGACCCGGCGCTGCTGATGTGCGGGAAGACGTGCAATCCGCAGAGTCTCGCGAACATCCACCATGTGCTCGGCCTGGACAAGTCGATCCCCGAGCAGTACGGGATCTTCCTGCACAACCTGGTGCTCGGCAGCGACAAGTTCGCCCAGGGCCCCTGCCCCGCCCCCTGCTTCGGGTACTCGTACCACACCAACGACCAGGTCTGGGCGACCATGATGGACCGCCTGCCCACCACGCTCTCGCTGACGCTGGGCGCCGCGGTGGTCTTCCTGATCGTGGGGCTGGGCACCGGCATGATCGCCGCGTGGAAGCGGGGCACCCTGCTCGACAAGACGGTCACCGCCGGCTCGATGGTGATCAGTTCGCTGCAGATCTACTTCCTGGGACCGCTGGCCCTCGCGGTCTTCGTCTACCAGTCGCACCTCTTCGACAAGCCGGCCTACAACGACTTCACCGCCAACCCGGTCACCTGGTTCACCGGGCTGATCATCCCGTGGGTGGTGCTGTCCACGATCTTCGCCTCGCAGTACACCCGTATGGCGCGCTCGTCGATGATCGAACAGCTCCAGGAGGAGCACGTGCGCACCGCCCGGGCCAAGGGCATGTCCCGCAAGTACGTCTTCTTCCGCTACGCCTGGCGCGGCTCTCTCATCCCCATCGTCACCATCTTCGGCATCGACCTCGGCTCCCTGCTGGGCGGCGCCATCATCACGGAGTACACCTTCGGACTGCCCGGCCTCGGCCGGCTCGCGGTGGAGTCGGTGCAGTTCAGCGATCTGCCGCTGCTGCTGGGCGTCATGCTGTTCTCCGCCTCCATGATCCTGCTGTTCAACATCATCGTCGACGCCTGCTACGCCTTCATCGACCCGCGCGTGCGGCTGTCCTAGGCCGGGTAAGAGGAGACACGCTGTGACCACTCTGACCAAGGACGCCGGCGCCCCCGTACCGGCCGACACGGGCGCCTTCCTCTCGGTGCGGGACCTGCACGTCAGCTTCAAGACCGAGGACGGCGTCGTGAAGGCCGTCGACGGGCTCTCCTTCGACCTGGCGCGCGGCCGCACGCTCGGCATCGTCGGCGAGTCTGGCTCCGGCAAGTCCGTCACCAACCTGACGATCCTGGGCCTGCACAACCCGCAGTTCACCACCGTCGAAGGCGAGATCCTGCTGGAGGGCCAGGAGCTCACCACGGCCCGGGAGTCGGAACTGGAGAAGCTGCGCGGCAACAAGGTCGCCATGATCTTCCAGGACCCGCTCACCGCGCTGTCGCCGTACTACACGGTGGGCCGGCAGATCGCCGAGCCGTTCATGAAGCACACCGGGGCCTCCAAGAAGGCGGCCTGGGAGCGCGCGGTGGAGATGCTCGGCAAGGTCGGCATCCCCAACCCCAGGGAACGGGCGAAGGACTACCCGCACCAGTTCTCCGGCGGTATGCGCCAGCGCGCGATGATTGCCATGGCCCTGGTCTGCGACCCCGACCTGCTGATCGCCGACGAGCCGACCACGGCCCTCGACGTGACGGTCCAGGCGCAGATCCTGGACCTGCTGAAGGACCTCCAGCGGGAGTTCGGCTCGGCGATCATCTTCATCACGCACGACCTGGGCGTGATCGCCGACATGGCCGACGACATCATGGTGATGTACGCGGGCGGCGCCATCGAGCGGGGCACGGTGAACGAGGTGATGCGGGCGCCGCAGCACCCGTACACCTGGGGCCTGCTGAACTCCATGCCGCGCCTGGACTCGGACCTCTCGGCCCCCCTCGCGCCCATCCCCGGCACCCCGCCGTCGCTGCTCAACCCGCCGTCCGGCTGCCGCTTCCACCCCCGCTGCACCTTCCAGGACCGGGTGGCCGGCGACCGCTGTGTCACCGAACGCCCGCTGCTCGCCCCGGACCGGGCCTCCGCCTGCCATCTCACGGCGGAGCAGAAGCGCACCATCTTCGTCGAAGAGATCAAGCCCCGTCTGGGCTAGGAGGACACGCCATGACAGAGGACACGCCATGACAGAAGACCTCGTCCTCCCCGCTCCCCGGGAGGCCGGCGCCGGCGCGTCCGGGGACCCGCTGCTGGTCGTCGAGGGTTTGACCAAGCACTTCCCGGTCAAGGGCGGCTTCCCGATCCGGCGCACGGTCGGCGCCGTGCAGGCGGTCGACGGCATCGACCTGACCGTGCACGTCGGCGAGAGCTTCGGCCTGGTGGGGGAGTCGGGCTGCGGCAAGTCGACGACGGGCCGGCTGATCACCCGGCTGCTGGAGCCGACGGCCGGCAAGATCACGTACCGGGACCGGGACATCACGCACGCCAGCCGCAAGGAGCTGGCGCCGATCCGGTCCGAGATCCAGATGATCTTCCAGGACCCGTACTCGTCGCTCAACCCCCGGCAGACGGTCGGCAAGATCATCTCGGGTCCGATGGAGATCAACGGCATCGAGCCCGAG